>NZ_JWLN01000014.1:0-147962 GCF_000814065.1 Pseudomonas sp. C5pp
CCTCCCTCCGCAAGACCTGCGTTCGGCCTCCTGAAGTCGCGAAGATCAAGATCAAGATCAAAAGCCAGATCAAGAGCCAGATCAAAAGCCAGATCAAAAGCGGGGGAGTGAGCTGAATTTGCCGCTGATGCTGGCCTGAAGCCGGCGATAGCCGCAGCGCTATCAGCGCAATAGCGAACGGTGGTTGTCCAAAAACCTGCGAAAGAGGACAATTATCGGCTTCCCGTCACAACCAGCGACCTTGCATGGCCTTTCTTGCACTTGGTATCAACCATAAGACTGCCTCGGTAGACGTACGCGAGCGCGTGGCGTTTACCCCAGAGCAGCTGGTAGACGCCCTGCAGCAGCTCTGCCGACTGACATCCAGCCGCGAAGCGGCGATTCTGTCGACCTGCAACCGTAGCGAGCTCTATATCGAGCAGGACCACCTGTCCGCCGATGTCGTGCTGCAATGGCTCGCCGACTACCACCGCCTCAGCCTGGACGAGCTGCGCGCCAGCGCCTACGTGCACGAAGAGCACGAGGCGGTAAAGCACATGATGCGGGTGGCCTCCGGCCTGGACTCGCTGGTGCTCGGCGAGCCGCAGATCCTCGGCCAGATGAAGTCCGCCTACGCCGTGGCGCGTGAGGCCGGCACCGTCGGCCCGCTGCTCGGGCGCCTGTTCCAGGCCACTTTCAGTGCCGCCAAGCAGGTGCGCACCGACACCGCCATCGGCGAAAACCCGGTGTCGGTGGCGTTTGCCGCGGTCAGCCTGGCCAAGCAGATCTTCAGCGACCTGGGCCGCAGCCAGGCCCTGCTGATCGGCGCCGGCGAAACCATCACCCTGGTCGCCCGCCACCTGCATGAGCAGGGCGTGCGCCGCATCGTCGTTGCCAACCGTACCCTTGAGCGGGCCAGCATCCTGGCCGAGCAGTTCGGTGCGCACGCCGTTCTGCTGGCCGACATCCCCCAGGAACTGGCCAACAGCGACATCGTCATCAGCTCCACCGCCAGCCAGTTGCCGATCCTTGGCAAGGGTGCGGTCGAGAGCGCGCTGAAGCAGCGCCGGCACAAGCCGATTTTCATGGTCGACATTGCCGTACCGCGCGATATCGAAACCGAAGTCGGCGAACTGGATGACGTCTACCTGTACACTGTCGATGACCTGCACGACGTTGTGGCAGAAAACCTCAAAAGTCGTCAGGGCGCGGCCCAGGCCGCCGAAGAGCTGGTGTCGGTGGGGGCAGAGGACTTCATGCTGCGCCTGCGCGAGCTGGCCGCGGTGGATGTGCTCAAGGCCTATCGCCAGCAATGCGAGCGCCTGCGCGACGAAGAACTGCAAAAGGCCCAGCGGCTGCTGGCCAACGGCGGCAACCCCGAAGACGTACTGGCCCAACTGGCCCGGGGGCTGACCAACAAACTCCTGCACGCGCCCAGCGTGCAGTTGAAAAGGCTCTCGGCCGAGGGCCGCCTCGATGCGCTGGCCATGGCCCAGGAACTCTTTGCCCTCAACGAGGGCTCGACGGACAAATCCCCGCAATGAAAGCGTCGCTGCTGAACAAACTGGAAATCCTCCAGGACCGCTTCGAAGAACTCACCGCTCTGCTTGGTGATGCCGAGGTCATTTCCGACCAGACGCGCTTTCGCGCCTATTCCCGTGAATACGCCGAAGTCGAGCCGGTCTACGCTGCTTATAAAGAGTGGCGCAAAGTCCAGGACGACCTCGAAGGTGCCCAGGCGCTGCTCAAGGACAGTGACCCGGACCTGCGCGAAATGGCCGTGGAAGAAGTGCGTGAAGCCAAGGAACAACTGCTGACGCTGGAGTCGCAGCTGCAACGCATGCTGTTGCCCAAGGACCCCAACGATGGCCGTAACGTGTTCCTCGAAATCCGTGCTGGCACCGGTGGTGACGAGGCGGCGATCTTCTCCGGCGACCTGTTCCGCATGTATTCACGCTACGCCGAAAAGCGTGGCTGGCGCCTGGAAATCCTCTCCGAGAACGAAGGCGAGCACGGCGGCTACAAGGAAATCATCGCCCGCGTCGAGGGTGAGAGCGTGTACGGCAAGCTCAAGTTCGAGTCCGGCGCGCACCGCGTACAGCGCGTGCCCGAGACCGAATCCCAGGGCCGTATCCACACCTCCGCGTGCACCGTGGCAGTACTGCCCGAGCCGGACGAGCAGGCGGCCATCGAGATCAACCCGGCCGACCTGCGCGTGGACACCTACCGCGCATCCGGTGCCGGCGGCCAGCACGTCAACAAGACCGACTCGGCGATCCGTATCACCCACTTGCCCACCGGTATCGTGGTCGAGTGCCAGGAAGAGCGCTCGCAGCACAAGAACCGTGCCCGTGCCATGTCCTGGCTGTCGGCCAAGCTCAACGACATGCAGACCAGCGCCGCGCAGAATGCCATCGCCACCGAGCGCAAGCTGCTGGTCGGCTCGGGTGACCGTTCCGAGCGCATCCGTACGTACAATTATCCACAGGGGCGGGTGACCGATCACCGTATCAACCTGACCCTGTACTCGCTGGACGATATCCTCGCCGGCGGGGTGGAGGCGGTGATCGAACCGCTGCTGGCCGAATACCAGGCCGATCAACTGGCCGCCCTGGGGGACTGATGACCATCATCGCCAGCCTGCTGCGCAACGCGCAGTTGCCAGAGTCGCCTACCGAGCGGCTGGATGCCGAGTTGCTGTTGGCCGCGGCCATCGGAAAATCGCGCAGCTACCTGCACACCTGGCCCGAGCGAATCGTCAGCAGCGAAGATGCCGAGACCTATGCTGGCTACCTGCAGCGCCGCCGTGGCGGCGAACCGGTCGCCTACATTCTCGGGCTGCAGGGCTTCTGGAAGATCGACCTGGAAGTGGCACCGCATACCCTGATCCCGCGGCCGGATACCGAGCTGCTGGTCGAAGCTGCCCTTGAACTGCAACCCGCCACGCCGGCCAAGGTCCTTGACCTGGGCACCGGCACCGGCGCGATTGCCCTGGCCCTGGCCAGCGATCGCCCGGCCTGGCAGGTAACCGCAGTGGACCGGGTGGAGGAGGCCGTCGCCCTGGCCGAGCGCAACCGCCAGCGCCTGGGCCTGGCGAACGCCCAGGTACGGCTCAGCCATTGGTTCGACAGCCTGGCCGGCGAGCGTTTCGACCTGATTGTCAGCAACCCGCCCTACATCGCCGCTGCAGACCCGCATTTGGTCGCCGGTGATGTACGCTTCGAGCCCAGCAGTGCGCTGGTGGCCGGTGCCGATGGCCTGGACGACCTGCGCGTGATCGCTGTCCAGGCCCCCGCGCACCTGGTACCGGGTGGCTGGTTGCTGCTGGAGCACGGCTACGATCAGGCAGCGGCGGTGCGCGCCTTGCTGGCTGAACAAGGCTTCATCGAGGTCGCCAGCCGCACGGACCTGGGCGGCCATGAACGCATTACCCTGGGGCGCCTGCCATGCTGAGTGATCAGGAACTGCTGCGTTACAGCCGGCAGGTTTTGCTGGCCCAGATCGACATCGACGGCCAGTTGCGGCTCAAGCAGAGCAAGGCGCTGATCGTCGGGCTCGGCGGCCTTGGCTCGCCCGTCGCCTTGTACCTGGCCGCCGCCGGGGTCGGTGAGCTGCACCTGGCGGACTTTGACACCGTCGACCTGACCAACCTGCAACGCCAGGTGATCCACGACAGTGCGAGCGTGGGCATGAGCAAGGTCGATTCGGCCCTGCAGCGCCTGCAGGCAATCAACCCGGAAATCAGCCTGGTTGCCCATCGCCAGGCTCTGGACGAGGACTCGCTGGCGGCCGCTGTGGCAGCGGTCGACCTGGTGCTGGACTGCTCTGACAATTTCGGTACCCGTGAGGCGGTCAACGCTGCCTGTGTCGCGGCTGGCAAGCCGCTGGTCAGCGGTGCGGCGATCCGCCTGGAAGGGCAGTTGTCGGTATTCGATCCACGGCGTGACTACAGCCCTTGCTACCACTGCCTGTATGGCCATGGCAGCGAAGCCGAACTGACCTGCAGCGAAGCCGGCGTGATCGGTCCGCTGGTGGGCCTGGTAGGCAGCCTGCAGGCGCTGGAGGCGATGAAGTTGCTGGCCGGGTTCGGCGAGCCGCTGGTCGGCCGCCTGCTGCTGATCGATGCTCTCGGCACTCGTATCCGCGAATTGCGGGTCAAGCGCGACCCGGCCTGTGCGGTCTGCGGCAAGCGCGATGGCTGAGCGCTCGGCGCCGGTCGGCGTGATGGACTCCGGGGTTGGCGGCTTGTCGGTACTCGCCGAGATCCAGCGCCTGCTGCCCAACGAGACGCTGCTGTACGTGGGCGATTGCGGCCACATACCCTACGGCGAGAAGTCGCCGGACTATATCCGTGAGCGTCTCCGGCGCATTGCTGCGTTCTTCCATGAACAGGGCGCCAAGGCCATGGTACTGGCCTGCAATACCGCCACGGTGGCGGCGGTGGCCGACCTGCGCGAGTTGTACCCGAACTGGCCGCTGGTGGGCATGGAGCCGGCGGTGAAGCCCGCTGCCGCCGCCACGCGCTCGGGCGTGGTCGGTGTGCTGGCCACTACCGGTACCCTGCAGAGTGCCAAGTTCGCTGCCTTGCTCGATCGTTTTGCCAATGACGTACAGGTCATCACCCAACCTTGCCCGGGCCTGGTCGATCTGATCGAGACCGGTGACCTGGCCAGCCCGGCGCTGCGCCAGTTGCTGCAAGGTTATGTGCAGCCGTTGCTGGCCGCTGGCTGTGACACGTTGATTCTCGGTTGCACCCATTACCCCTTCCTGCGCCCGTTGCTGGCCGGCATGGTGCCAGCCGACGTTGCCATCATCGACACCGGTGCCGCAGTGGCGCGCCAACTGCAGCGGCTGCTGGGCGCGGATGACCTGTTGGCCGATGGGCCTGCCAGGGATACCCGCTTCTGGACCAGTGCCGATCCGCAATCTCTCAGAAAGATCCTGCCTTTGCTGTGGCATAAGTCGGACAGTGTGGAAAGCTTTTCATTGTGAAAAAAACGTGAAAGAAGCTGAACTATCGTACCGCTGCCGTTTTCTACCGCCTTGCCTGAAATGAGGCGGATATCAATAACAGCAAAGAAGGATGTTGCTCATGAAGAAGCTGCTCGGCTTGGCGGCGGCTGCCGTCTTCACCCTGGGGCACTCACTGTCGGCG
Source organism: Pseudomonas sp. C5pp (assembly GCF_000814065.1). NCBI lineage: Bacteria > Pseudomonadati > Pseudomonadota > Gammaproteobacteria > Pseudomonadales > Pseudomonadaceae > Pseudomonas > Pseudomonas sp. C5pp. Next base: position 5,135 of record NZ_JWLN01000014.1, read on the forward strand.
CAGGCTGCCGACGTTTCGTTTTCGGTGGGGCAGACCGGTGACTCGACCATGGTCTACCGGTTGGGGCTGCAATCGAATTGGGAAGCGAGTTGGTGGCAGACCAGCGTCGGGCGCCTGACGGGGTATTGGGATGGGGCCTACACCTATTGGGATGGTGACGAGACCGCGAGCAACCATAGCCTGTCGTTCGCGCCGGTGTTCGTCTACGAGTTTGCCGGGGAGTCGGTGAAGCCTTATATAGAGGCTGGGATTGGCGTGGCGGCATTCTCCAGCACCGAGCTGGAAGACAACGAGCTGGGCTCGGCATTCCAGTTCGAGGACCGCATCGGCTTTGGATTGCGCTTTGCCGGTGGGCATGAGATTGGCGTGCGGGCGATTCACTATTCCAACGCGGGCATCAAGCAGCCCAACGATGGGGTGGAGAGCTATAGTCTGCATTACCGCATGGCGCTCTGAGCTCTCCTGTGCCGGCCTCTTCGCGGGTGAACCCGCTCCCATAGCACCCCCTGTATCTTGAGTGCAGTGGTGTACCTGTGGGAGCGGGTTTACCCGCGAAACAAAGCAGTGCCGATGCCAGGCTCTAGCGCGTCAACGGCCACAGGCCATTGAGATCCAAGACCTCCAGCACAAGCTCGGGCTCCCTCTGCGGCCACCGCCGCAGCAGTTCTTCTGCCGCATCCTGCGGCGTCCATGCCTCCGGTAGCGCCTGCGCCGGTGTCACGGGTTTCTTCAGCGACTGCGGCCCCACCACGGTCAGCTCAACCCCCTGCGCCTTCAACGCCTGACGCTGCTCGCGCATCCATTGCGGCATGTTGTTCCAGCCCGCAGGCACCTGCGTCGGTGCATGCAACTGCAGCGCCGAATAACGGTTGAACACCGCCATCACCTGCGGCGAGTGACCCTTCGCCAACAACGGCAGCGCACTGGCCAGGCAATGCTCGCCGGCCAACTGGTTGTCCGTGACGATCGCCTCGAACAACTCGCTGTCCGCCACATCGTCCGCCAGGTAATCGCTGGTACCGGCGTTGATGATCAAGCCATCCAGCGCGCACCAGGCATGGCAGATCTGCTGGCTGGCCTGTGCCGCCTGATGTTCTTCGTGCAACTGCCACGGCAAGCGCAACAGCTGGCTGCCATAGCGTGCACCCAAGGCATCCAGTGCCTCGCCATGTTTCGCGCTTGCAGCTACCCGGTGTCCTTGCCCGAGCAGCTCCTCCACTAAAGCCAGGCCAAGTCCATTGCCTGCTCCCGTCACCCAGATACTGCGTGCGTTGTTCAAGATGCTGCCCTCTGATCCTGCCGGCGCGGGAGGTTCTTGAATGCCTCCAGTGCGCGCTGGCGACTGCTGTCGAGATCGACAATTGGACTGTGGTAGGAATATCTAGCAAAAAGATCGGCCGACTTCACGGGGAAATGAATGGCTTTTTCATCCACCCCCTGCAATTCCGGCAGCCAGTGCCGAATGAAACGCCCTTGCGGGTCGAATCGCTGCGACTGTGAAACCGGGTTGAAGATGCGGAAATAGGGCACTGCGTCGGTGCCAGTGGACGCGCTCCACTGCCAACCGCCGTTGTTGGCGGCCAGGTCGCCGTCTATCAAGTGGCGCATGAAATGCCGCTCGCCCTTGCGCCAGTCGATCAGCAGATTCTTGCTGAGGAACATGGCCACGATCATGCGCAGGCGGTTGTGCATCCACCCGGTGTGCAGCAGTTGGCGCATGGCGGCGTCGATGATCGGGAAGCCGGTTCGGCCCTGTTCCCATGCTTCGAGGTCGGCCGGTGCATCGCGCCAGGGCAGGGCTTCGGTCTGGGCGCGGAAGGCGCGGTGACGCGAGACCTGTGGATAACCGGTCAGGATGTGTTTGTAGAATTCGCGCCAGAGCAGCTCGTTGATCCAGGTTTGCACGCCGCTGCTGCCGCTGTCGAACTCGCCGCGGTTGCTGGCCAGGGCACCGTGCAGGCACTGGCGTGGCGAGATCACGCCGGCGGCCAGATAGGCGGAGAGCTGGCTGGTACCGGGCTTGGCAGGCAAGTCACGCAGCTGTTGGTAATCGTCGATGGTTTCATCGAGAAAACGGGTCAGCCGCGCCTGCGCTTCGGCTTCGCCGGCCGGCCAATGGTCGCGCAGTGCCTGCGCGGGTTTTTCGAAGCCGTCCACGTGCTGTGGGATCGGGTCGCTGCTGACATGCAGCGGTGCCTGGCGTTTTATCTGGCGGGCCAGGGCAGGGAGGCTGCGGTGCAGGTGCTCCAGGCAGCTCTTCTTGAACTGGCTGAACACCTGGAAGTAGTCGCCGCTGCGGGTAAGGATGGTGCCAGGGCGGAACAACAGCTGGTCGAGGTGGCTGTGGGCCTGGATGGACGACTTTTCCAGCAGCGCACGGGTGGCGTCGTCGCGACGTTGCTCGTTGATGCCGTACTCCTCGTTCCAGTGCACGCTTTGCACCTGATGTTGGCGGCAGACGTCGAGTACGGCCTGTGGCACCTGGTCCCAGGTGTCGATCTTGCGGATCAGCAGGGGGATGTTCAAGCGCTCCAGCGACTGGCGCAGGTCGCGCAGGCTGCGCAGCCAGAAGTCGACCTTGCAGGCGGCGTCGTCGTGGGCCAGCCATTGCCCGGGGCTGACCAGCCACAGTGCGAGGGTCGGGCCGCGTTCGCTGGCGGCAGCTAGCGCGGTGTTGTCATCGATGCGCAGGTCGCTGCGCAGCCAGGTCAGGTGCATGGTGCGGTCATCTCTCCAGGCTGGCGGTCATGGGCTTGCAGCAAACGCAATGCCGCCTGCGGGGTATCGAACAGGGCAAGATTGGGCAGCCCCAAGGCGCGCAGCCGGGTTTCATGCAGCGCCAGCGTCGGACCGCCAGCCAGGGTCGGCACGGGCAGGTTGGACAGGGTACGGTGCAACGCCTTGTCATCGATGCGTGGCCCCAGGTGCAGGAGCACGGCGCGTGGCTTGAGCATGGTGGCTGCGCGTTGCAGGTGCGCGCCAGCAATGGTGTGCTCCAGCACTTCAACCGGCAGGCCGTTGCTGGTGAACAGCCAGGCGCACAACCACAAACCGGGGCTGAAAGTGTGTTCGCTGTCTTCGGCCAGCAAGATGGCAGGCCCATGCAGCAACTGGTTGTCGTGGTAGACCCTGGCGCCCAGCTTGCTGCGCAACCAGCTGTGGAAAAACACCTGTTCCAGCCGTGCGTTGAAATAGTTGCGCCAGCGCAGGTCGAGGAGGTCGAGCAGCGGCAACAGCAATTGCTCGCACAGGGTGACGGCCGGGTACAAGGCCATCGCCTGGTTGAGCTGCTGGTCGAGGGCGCGCTGCGACAGCGTGGCGATGGCCTCGATCAGCTGGAACTGCCGGGCTTGCCAGTCGCCTTTCGGCGGCGTGCTGGCCGGTTTGTCGAGCAGCTCGCGTACCTGGCCGACGGAGGCGCCGCGCTGCAGCCAGGCGAGGATCGCTTCTACTCGTTCGACCTGCTCCAGCGGATACAGGCGATGGCCCTTGGCGGTACGCTGGGGCTTGAGCAGGCCGTAGCGGCGCTCCCAGGCTCGCAGGGTGACGGGATTGACGCCCGTGCGGCGAGCCAGTTCGCCGATGGGCAACAGGATCTCAGACGGCATTGCGCAGGCCCAGGCTCTCGGGGTGCGGCTGAAGGTAGGCCTGCTGCTGCAGATACGGATCGGGATGCTTGCGCAAATGGTGCTTGAGCAGGGTCAGCGGCACTACCAGCGGCACCACGCCTTGCTGGTATTGGCCGATGATGGCCTGCAGCTCGGCTTTGTCCTGCCGTGTGAGGATATCCTTGAAGTAGCCGCTCAGATGCTGCAGCACGTTGCAATGAGTGCCGCGGCTGGCACAGCGGCGCAGAGCCTGCATCAGCTGGCTGAAGTAGCGCGGGCCGATGCTTTGCGGGTCATCGTCCTTGCTCATGCTGCCGAGCAGGCGCCCGAGGCTGCGGTAGGCCTGCGGGTTGTTGGCCATCAACAGGTACTTGTAGCGTGAGTGGAATCGCACCAGAGCGCCACGGCTCAGGCCTTCGGCCAGCAGGCGCTGCCAGTCGGCGTACGCGTACACGCGGCTGATGAAGTTCTCGCGCAGCACGGGGTCGTGCAGGCGGCCTTCTTCTTCCACCGGCAGGTCCGGCCGCCGTGCGCAGAACGCCTGCGCATACACTCCCCGCCCACCGTGGAAGGCAGGGTGGCCATTGTCTTGGTATACCTTGACCCGCTCCAGGCCACAGGAAGGCGATTTCTGCATGAAGATGTAGCCGCAGATATCATCGAGTTCCGCCGCCATTTGCTCGCCATAGCTGCGCAGCGGCCCGGTCAGGTCCATGCCGGGGTTGCGGGTGCCTACCACTTCCGGCTGCTCGGGGTCGCCGACCAGGCGGATCGGGTCGCGCGGCACGCCCAGGCCGATGGCCACCTCCGGGCACACCGGCAACCAGTCGAAATGTTCCTCGAGTTGCATACGGCACAGGTCGGAGGCCTTGTGTCCGCCGTTATAGCGCACGCTGTGCCCGGTCAGGCAGGCGCTGATGGCGATACGCGGCTTGCTGTGGGCGGATGAGTCGTGCATGGGCTGCCTCCAAAAACCTGTACGAGACAAAATAGTTGTACAGGTTCATTCCAGCACAGCCCGGAAGTTATGCAAACAGTTTTTTTTGTATAACCCTACATCACTCGAGATGTTCGAGCAGCCGACGCGCCGCTTCCTGGCCACTGAGCCAGGCGCCCTCGACGCGGCCGGACAGGCACCAGTCGCCGCAGGCGTATAGGCCCTGGTCAGCATCGGCCAGTGCGCCCCATTCATGGTTGCTGCTCGGGCGGGCATAAAGCCAGCGGTGGGCCAAGGCAAAAGTAGGTGCTGGCACCACGCAGCCGACCAGTTCGGCGAATTCGCCCCACAGCTGTTCGATCACTTCTTCCTTGGGCAGGTCGATGTGTTGCCGGCTCCAGTCCGAGGTGGCGTGCAGTACCCAGGTGTCGAGCTGCTCGTCACGTCCGGGCTTGCTGCGGTTGCGCGCCAGCCAGTCGAGCGGGTTGTCCTGCACGAAGCAGCCTTGCATCGGGGTGTCCAGCGGGGTCTGGAAGGCCAGGGCGACGGCCCAGGTGGGCTCCATCTGCACACCGGCGGCCACGGCAGCGAGCTTCGGAGTAGCGGCCAGCAGTGGCGTGGCCTGTGGCGCCGGCACGGCGATCACCACGCGGCTGTAGGGGCCGTGGCTGCAGCCTTCGGTGTCCTGCAGGTGCCAGTACTGCTTGCCGCGGAACACTTCGGCGATGCGGCAGCCGAAGTTGACCGTCACGTCCTTGAGCAGGCCGCGGGTGATTGCACTCATGCGCGGCACGCCCACCCAGCGCGTCTGCTCGTCGGGGGAGGGGCTGAGTTCACCATCGCGGTAGTTGTACAGCTGTGGCTTCCATTGCGCGGCCCAACCGGCGGCAACCCATTGCTGTACCTGCTCGACGAAGCGGCGGTCACGGGCCGTAAAGTATTGGGCGCCGAGGTCCAGCGCGCCAGCTTCGCTGCGCTTGCTGGCCATGCGCCCGCCACTGCCGTGGCCCTTGTCGAACAAATGCACGGATTGCCCGGCCTTCTGCAAGGCCTGGGCGGCTGACAGACCGGCGATACCGGCCCCGATGATGGCGATAGGTACTGTCATGATGGCCTCTTCAAACCTTGCTGTAAGCAGACTACGCTGTCAGGCAAACCTGTACAATGCTCAAATGTTGTATAAGGTTATTCCGTGTTGGCAGGCAGGTTGGCCTATGTTTATCCGAGAGCGTCGGGTCAAAAAAGTGCCTTGATGTTAAAAATAGACCACCGCCGCATTCTGCGAGGACACAGCCATGCATATATTGCTGACAGGCGGCACCGGGTTGATTGGCAGGCACCTGTGTCAGTACTGGCTCGGCCAGGGTCATCGCCTGACGGTATGGAGCCGGCGACCCGAGCAGGTGCCGAAAATTTGTGGGACCGGCGTGCGTGGCATCGCCCGCCTGGAGCAACTGGAGGCGGACGATCAGCTGGACGCGGTGATCAACCTGGCCGGCGCCCCGATTGCCGACCGGCCCTGGACGGCGACCCGGCGCAACCTGCTGTGGGCCAGCCGCGTCACCCTCACCGAGCAGTTGCTGGCCTGGTTGGGCAGCCGCGAACAGCGTCCGGAAGTGTTGATTTCCGGCTCGGCGGTGGGCTGGTACGGAGACGGTGGCGAACGCGAGCTGACCGAGGCTTCACCGCCGGTGCGCGAAGATTTCGCCAGCCAGCTGTGCATCGCCTGGGAAGAGACGGCGCTGCGTTCCCAGGCCCAGGGCATTCGCGTGGTGCTGGTGCGTACCGGGTTGGTTCTGGCCAGTGATGGCGGCTTTTTGTCGCGCCTGCGCCTGCCCTTCAAACTGGGGCTGGGCGGGCCTTTGGGCGACGGGCGGCAGTGGATGCCTTGGGTCCATATAGACGACCAGGTCGCCCTGATTGATTTTCTCTTGCAGCACAAGGATGCCAGCGGTCCTTATAATGCCTGCGCCCCGGAGCCGGTGCGCAACCGCGAGTTCGCCAGGCGCCTGGGCCGCACCTTGCACCGGCCGGCGCTGCTGCCAGTGCCGGCACTGCTGCTCAAGGCGGGGCTGGGTGAGCTGTCGACCCTGCTACTCGGCGGCCAGCGCGCCCGCCCGGCACGCTTGCTGGCGGCAGGCTTCACCTTCCGCTTCAACGATTTGCAATCGGCTCTGGACAACCTGTCCAGCCGCCTCTGACATAGGACGCTGCATGACCGATCACGCCCTGCTGCTGGTCAACCTGGGTTCCCCGGCCTCCACCTCGGTGGCCGATGTGCGCCGCTACCTCAACCAGTTCCTCATGGACCCGTATGTGATCGACCTGCCCTGGCCGGTACGGCGCCTGCTGGTGTCGCTGATCCTGATCAAGCGCCCGGAGCAGTCGGCGCATGCCTATGGCTCGATCTGGTGGGAAGAGGGCTCGCCGCTGGTAGTGCTGACCCGTCGCCTGCAGGCGGCAATGGTCGAGCACTGGCCCCATGGCCCGGTGGAGATTGCCATGCGCTATGGCCAGCCGGCCTTGCCCGAGGTGCTGGAGCGCCTGGTGGCCCAGGGTGTGCGCAAGGTGACCCTGGCGCCGCTGTATCCACAGTTCGCTGACAGCACGGTGACCACTGTGGTGGAACTGGCCAGGCAGACGGTCAGTGAACGCCAGTTGCCGTTGCAACTTCGCGTGCTGCAGCCATTCTACGAGCACCCGGACTACATCGAGGCATTGGTCGCCAGCGCCCGGCCTTACCTGGAGCAGGATTACGATCACCTATTACTGAGCTTCCATGGTTTGCCGGAGCGCCACTTGAAGAAGCTGGACCCTACCGGCAAGCATGACTTCCAGGCGGCCGATTGCTGCAAGGATGCCAATGCCGACATGCGCGCGGTCTGCTACCGCGGGCAGTGCCTGGCAACGGCCAGGGCCTTTGCTCAGAAGATGGGCATACCCGATGGCAAGTGGTCGGTGTCGTTCCAGTCACGACTGGGGCGGGCCAAGTGGATCGAACCCTATACCGAGGCGCGGCTGGACGAGCTGGCCAAGGCTGGGGTGAAGAAGCTGCTGGTAATGTGCCCGGCGTTCGTGGCCGATTGCATCGAGACCCTGGAAGAGATCGGCATGCGCGGGAGCGAGCAGTTTGTCGAGGCCGGCGGGCAGGAGCTGGTGCTGGTGCCTTGCCTGAATGATCACCCGGAGTGGGTGAAGGCGCTGGCGGGGATGTGCGAAAAAGCCTGAGTCCAAGGTTGCCTGTTCTGGCCTCTTCGCGGGTAAACCCGCTCCCACAGGTTTTGCACAAGGCCTGAGGGCAGCGGGGTACCTGTGGGAGCGGGTTTACCCGCGAAGTGGCCGGGTCAGGCTAAAGCCGAATCAAGGCAACTGATCATCCAGCTTCTTGTGCTTCCAGCCATCATTGCCCGGCAAGATCAGGTTCAGGGCGATAGCCACGATGGCGCACAGGGCGATGCCTTTCAGGCCCCAGTCATCCGGGCCATCACCACTGCCGATCAGTACGCCGCCGATACCGAACACCAGTGTCACCGACACGATCACCAGGTTGCGCGCTTCAGCCAGGTCGATCTTGTGGCGGATCATGGTGTTCATGCCCACCGCCGCGATCGAGCCGAACAGCAGGCACAGGATGCCACCCATCACCGGTACCGGAATGCTTTGCAGCAATGCGCCGAACTTGCCGATGAAGGCGAGGGTGATAGCGAAAATCGCCGCCCAGGTCATGATCTTCGGGTTGTAGTTCTTGGTCAGCATCACCGCGCCGGTGACTTCGGCATAGGTGGTGTTGGGCGGGCCGCCGAACAGGCCGGCTGCGGTGGTGGCCAGGCCGTCGCCCAGCAGGGTGCGGTGCAGACCGGGCTTCTTCAGGTAGTCACGGCCGGTCACGCTGCCGACCGCGATCACCCCGCCGATGTGCTCGATCGCCGGTGCCAGGGCAACCGGGACGATGAACAGGATGGCCTGCCAGTTGAATGCTGGCGCGGTGAAGTTGGGCAGCTCCAGCCACGGCGCGGCGGCGATCTTGGCAGTGTCGACCACGCCAAAGGCGAACGACAGGGCAAAGCCTACGAACACGCCGGCAATGATCGGCACCAGACGGAAGATGCCCTTGCCGAACACGGCAACGATCAGCGTTGTCAGCAGGGCCGGCATCGAGATCATCATGGCGGTCTTGTAGGGCAGCAGCACGCTGCCATCACCGGCCTTGCCCATCGCCATATTGGCGGCGATCGGCGCCATGGCCAGGCCGATGGAGATGATCACCGGGCCGATCACCACCGGCGGCAGCATGCGGTCGATGAAACCGGTGCCTTTGATTTTTACCATCAGGCCCATGAAGGTGTACACGAAACCTGCGGCCATCACGCCGCCCATGGTCTCGGCCAGGCCGAACTGGCCCTTGGCGAGGATGATCGGGGTGATGAAAGCAAAGCTCGAGGCCAGGAACACGGGTACCTGGCGGCCGGTGACCAGCTGGAACAGCAGGGTGCCGATGCCGGCAGTGAACAGCGCTACGTTCGGATCGAGGCCGGTGATCAGTGGCATCAGCACCAGCGCGCCGAATGCCACGAAGAGCATTTGCGCGCCCGAAACGACCTGGCGCCAGAGCGGGTCGTTGAAGCCGTCCTGCATGGTCAGGCGTCCTTTTGCTTGGTGCCGAAGATCTTGTCACCGGCATCGCCCAGGCCCGGCACGATGTAGCCGTGTTCGTTCAGGCGCTGGTCGATCGAGGCGGTGTAGATCTGCACGTCCGGGTGGGCTTTTTCCACCACTTCGATGCCTTCTGGCGCAGCGACCAAAACCATGGCGCGGATCTCTTTGCAGCCGGCCTTCTTCAGCAGGTCGATGGTGGCGACCATCGAACCGCCGGTGGCCAGCATCGGGTCGATGATCAGGGCCAGGCGCTGGTTGATGTCCGGCGCGAGCTTTTCCAGGTAGGTGTGGGCTTCGAGGGTTTCCTCGTTGCGGGCAACGCCGACGGCGCTGACCTTGGCGCCCGGGATCAGGCTGAGCACGCCGTCGAGCATGCCGATGCCGGCTCGCAGGATCGGTACCACGGTAATCTTCTTGCCGGCGATTTTTTCAACTTGCACCTTGCCGCACCAGCCGTCGATCTCGTAGGTTTCGAGCGGCAGGTCCTGGGTGGCTTCGTAGGTCAGGAGCGCGCCGACTTCCTGGGCAAGTTCGCGAAAATTCTTGGTGCTGATATCGGCACGGCGCATCAGGCCGAGCTTGTGGCGGATCAGCGGATGGCGGATCTCACGAGTGGGCATAGGGGGGCTCCGAAAGGCGGGCAAAAAAACCGCGCTAGATTAATCTATTCAGCCTGTGCTGTCGTCTGGTCATTCTGGACGTTAGTCCATAAATGCTTGATCTGTGACGAGCGGATGCGTACCTTTGCCCGCTTTTCCAAAATGCACCCCCGGAGAGCGCCATGTCCGCCGATCTCGAGCATATCCGTCAAGTCATGCGTGAAGCTGACTGCCTGTACACCGAAGCCGAAGTCGAAGCGGCCATCGCCAAAGTCGGCGAGCAGATCTGCAAGGACCTGCACGACAAGAACCCGGTGGTTTTCTGCGTGATGAACGGCGGCCTGATCTTCTCGGGCAAACTGCTGACCCACCTGCAGTTCCCACTGGAAGCCAGCTACCTGCACGCTACCCGCTACCGCAACCAGACCAGCGGCGGCGAGCTGTTCTGGAAGGCCAAGCCCGAAGTATCGTTCATCGACCGTGACGTACTGATCGTCGATGACATCCTCGACGAAGGCCACACCCTCAGCGCCATCATCGAGTTCTGCAAGCACGCCGGTGCGCGCTCGGTGCACACCGCGGTACTGATCGACAAGGACCATGACCGCAAGGCCAGCCCGGAACTCAAGGCCAACTACGTGGGCCTGCCCTGCGTCGACCGCTATATCTTCGGTTACGGCATGGACTACAAAGGCTACTGGCGCAACGCCAACGGCATTTTCGCCGTAAAGGGGCTGTGATCATGCGCCAGCCTGCGTTCATCGACCAATCGCTGTTCGCCGGGCTGGCCGCAAAGGCTGCAGCCAACCCGCGTGGGCGGCAACATCACAATTTCCATGAAATGGAAGAGCCTTGCCACCGCATGGCAGTCGGGCTGCAACCGAGCACCTATATCCCGCCGCATCGACACCTGAGCGATGACAAAGCCGAAACGCTGGTCGTGCTCAAGGGTTGCCTGGGCCTGCTGCTCTTCAACGAGCAGGGGGCGGTGATCGACAAGCGAGTGCTGCAGGCGGGCGGCGACTGCCTGGGTGTGGATTTGGCGCCCGGCATTTACCATGGGCTTGTGGTGCTGGAACCGGACAGCATCCTGTTCGAGTGCAAGGCCGGACCGTATCGGCCGGTGGGTGAAGGCGAACATGCGCACTGGGCGCCGCGCGAAGGAGAAGAGGGCGTGGACGAGTACCAGGCCTGGATGCGCGCGCAGTTCGATTGATGTCGACTGTACCGGTCCTATCGCCGGCAAGGCAGCTCCCACCTCGACCCCGGTGGCCTCAAGCCATGTGCTATCCCTGTGTGGCTGGCTTGCCGGCGATAGGGCCGGTACAGCCCAGACACAGCATGCTAGAGTGCTCCTTCATTCAAGGAGCCTCACATGCGTGCGTTTCTTCCCCTCCTGCTGGCGGTCAGCCTGCCACTCGCCGCCGCACCGCTGCACAGCCAGTTCCTGCCACCTGACGACCAGTCCCTGCGCCAGGAAGCGCCGACCGGCCAGCAATTGTTGCAAGTGACCGACTACTCGGTGGTAGTGGGTACCCAACGCCAATCCGACCAGCAGCCGATCCCGATCACCTCGTCGTTGCAGGTGCGCCTCAAGGGCAAGCCGCTGAGCAAGGGCGCAACCATCGCCCAGGTACTGCTGACCTTTGACGGTGAAGCGGCCAAGAGCCTGAAGAAACCCGTATACGATGAGAAAACCCGCACCCTGAGCCTGAATTATCCGCTCAGCGACTACCGCGTGATCATGGACCTGCTGCGCAACGAGACGCTGTATGTGCAGTTCCTCACCTACGGCAACGGCCACGTCTGGGCCGACCTGCACACCGGTACCGTACGTACGCGTTGAGGCGCCCGGCCTGCGGGGGGTACACTGCCGGCCTTCGAAATTTCGTGATGGTCCAGTTGGAGTCGGCAATGCGTAAAGACAAGAAACAGGTAATCGGTGACGAGATCAGCGACGACTACATCAAGTCGTTCCTCCAGTTCGAGCCGGCCGATGGCGTGACCTCGCCGTCGCTGCACAAGCTGGTCAAGGCCTACCGCGGCCTGCGCATCGACGATTTCGAGCGTTTTGTCGGCTTCTTCGTCGAGGCTGGGCTGGACCTGGATGGCAAAGACGAGCACGGCAAGACCTTTGTCGAGCAGATTGCCGACCAGCGCAATGCGCCGGATTACATCGAGATCATCGCCAAGGCCCGTGGCTGATTTGTAAACCTGCTCCGGCCCTTTCGCGGGTAAACCCGCTCCCACAGGTACAGCACAGCCCTTAGCTGTGGTGCGGTCCTTGTGGGAGCGGGTTTACCCGCGAAAGGTCCGGAACAGGCTTACTAAGATCCAGGCACAAAAAAACGCCCCGAGGGGCGTTTTTTCGTGACCGGCCGAATCAGGCGTAATGCTTGGCTGCCGGGCTGCTTTCCACCAGTTCCAGCGCCACGTCGTTGTCGGCACTGATCTTGTGGTACAGGGCAGCATCGGTCGCCAGGGTCTTCTCGCGAGCCGGGAAGATTTCCTTGAGCTTGGCAGCCCAGGCACCTTTGGCCTGCTCGGGGAAGCAGCGCTCGATCAGTTCCAGCATGATCGAAACGGTCACCGAAGCACCCGGCGATGCGCCGAGCAGTGCAGCCAGGCTGCCGTCCTGGGCCGAGACCAGCTCGGTACCGAACTGCAGCACGCCGCCTTTCTTCGGATCTTTCTTGATGATCTGCACGCGCTGACCGGCTACTTCCAGGCGCCAGTCTTCGGCCTTGGCCTGCGGGTAGAAGCGACGCAGGGCTTCCAGGCGCTGCTCCATCGACTGCATCACTTCGCTGACCAGGTACTTGGTCAGGTCCATGTTGTCACGGGCCACGGCCAGCATCGGGCCGATGTTGCCCATGCGTACCGACAGCGGCAGGTCCATCAGCGAACCGTGCTTGAGGAACTTGGTGGTGAAGCCGGCATATGGACCGAACAGCAGCGATTTCTTGCCATCGACCACGCGGGTATCCAGGTGCGGTACCGACATCGGCGGGGCGCCGACCGCGGCCTGGCTGTAGACCTTGGCCTGGTGCTGCTTGACGATTTCCGGGTTGTCGCAACGCAGCCACTGGCCGCTGACCGGGAAGCCGCCGAAGCCTTTGCTTTCCGGAATGCCCGACAGCTGCAGCAGCGGCAGGGCCGCGCCACCGGCGCCGAGGAAGACGAAGCGGGCGTCCACTTCACGGCTACCGCCGCTGTTGACGTCCTTGATGCTCACGGTCCAGCCCTTGCCGTTACGGCGCAGGCCAACAACCTTCTTGCTGTACTTGACCTGGGCGTCCTGCGAGTCGCCCAGCAGCTTCAGCAGCTTGTTGGTCAGGGCGCCGAAGTTGACGTCGGTGCCCTTGAGCACGCGGGTGGCGGCGATGTGCTGGTCGGCTGGGCGGCCTGGCATCATCAGCGGCATCCAGTCCTTCATCACGGCCTTGTCTTCGGTGTATTCCATGTCCGCAAAGGCATGGTGCTGCTTGAGCAGCTCATAGCGCTTCTTGAGGAAGGAAACGCCCTTGTCACCCTCGACGTAGCTCAGGTGCGGGACAGGGTTGATGAAGGCACGTGCCGAGCCGAAGTTGCCCTTCTTGCTCAGGTAGGCCCAGAACTGGCGCGAAACCTCGAACTGGGTGTTGATGTGCACGGCCTTCTTGATGTCGATGCTGCCATCGGCGGCCTGGGGCGTGTAGTTAAGCTCGCACAGGCCGGCGTGGCCGGTGCCTGCGTTGTTCCAGGGGTTGGAGCTTTCCGCGGCTCCGGAGTCCATCGCCTCCACGACCTCAAGCTTCAGGGTCGGGTCGAGCTCCTTGAGCAGTACGGCCAGGGTGGCACTCATGATGCCTGCGCCTACCAGTACCACATCAACCGATTCGTTCTGCGCCATTTAACGCGTCTCCACAATCTACAGCTACCTAATTGACAGCATAGGACCTGGGTTCGCCAGGGTCGCCATGTCCGACTTTTCGCAGTTCTTGCAACTTCCGCGGACACCGCCAATCAGTCTTCGGGTTCGCGTATTGAACGCGGTTTGCCACGGGTGCGGCAATTCGACTTATGGTCAAGGTGTCGTGCGTGCGTTATGGAACGGCTCAGACACTCATACGGGATGAGCGCATTTGCCGCCTGTTCAGGGCTGTTCGGGACACATCTGCCGCTTTTGCACATGCCAGACTGTTCATTTGCTCGCCACACTCTTGTGAAGTTGTGAAAACCGTTTTTTCACGCTCTTTTGGAGACGTGAACCTCAAAAGGGGACTGCGCGATGGCAACCCGCAGGTTCATGCAGTGTGAAGGGCCGGAAAAGCAGGCACGACAGCCGATGCAAGACCTGAGTGGAAGGCTCTCTGTGGGCGAAGCATTGAAGTTGCCGGGGTCAATCGGCGAGTGCGGGGCCCGATCAGGAGACGTCCTTATAATCGGGGGGAGATTATAGCGATGTCGCGGGCAGAAATGTCGCCATTCGTGGTTTTTATTGCAGCGTTTGTCAGGCCGCGAGGATGCGCTGGTGCCAGCGGCGGCTTGCGCGGGCGCAAACCCGGGCACTGGCGGGCAGCTCGCGGCCCAGCCAGGCGAGCCGGATTTCGCCGATCTGGACCCAGCCGCTGCCGCTGGGCGCCTGGCTGCATTGCTTGAAGGCCAGGCATTTGCCGTCTGCATCGAGGCGGGCATAGGTGTTGTGGCGCGGGCGTTGGAACAGCAGGGTCCAGAGCGAGGCCATGGCAGCGAGTCCTGTGCGTTAGGGCTTGGCGCAAGGATAAGGGCGCGGCGATGAAACGATTGTGACAAGCGGGCCGGACCGATGACTGGTCGATGCGTGGCTAGGTATACTGTGGGCCTTCGCCGCTTTTTCTGGAGTAACGCGCATGTTGCAACGTCTGTTGTTCGGTTTGATCGCCGTGGCCAGCCTCAGCCTGGTCGGTTGTGCCCACAGCCCGCAACAACTCAACCCGCAACCCACGCTCAAGGCCCAGCTCGCCCCGGTCGGCCATGGCCAGCCGGTAGTGGTCCGGGTAGTTGATGGCCGGGCCTCGCAGTCCCTGGGCACTCGCGGTGGCATGTATCCCGAGACCAGTACCATCAGCGTGAGTGGCAACGACATCGTGCCCAAGCTGCAGGCCCAGGCCGAAGCCGCCGTACGCCTGCTCGGCTTCACCCCGACGCCGAACGCCTACAACGCGCCGCAGCTGACCGTGACGCTGGCCGAACTGAAGTACCAGTCGCCGAAAGACAACCTGTACGTGACCGAGGCTACCATCGGCGCCACATTCCGTGCCGACGTGTCCAATGGCGGCCGCCGCTACAGTGGCCGTTACGGCGCTTCGCTGGACCAGCGTTTCGGCATGGCGCCGAACCAGGAAACCAACACCCAGCTGGTGGGCGATGTGCTGAGCGATGCCCTGACCCGCATGTTCAAGGACCCGACCATCGGTCAGGTGCTGGGGCAGTAAGCCTTCAGCTATAAAACAAAACCCGCTGCCTGTGTTCCAGGCAGCGGGTTTTTTGTTGTCTGTGCCCGCGAAGAGGCCGGCAAAATTTCATGCCATTCCAGATGAAATTTGATGACACTTTGTCGCCTGAGCCGGGCGTCTGGGCATGACTTGGGTAGAATGCCGGCCTTTGCCGTCGCTCATACCGAGGTTGCGTGATGTCCTTGCAAGTGCTCTGGGGGTTCCTGGCCGCCCACCCGACCAAGCTGATCAATTTGCTGGCGCTGCTGCTGACCTGCCCGGGCGGGTTGCTGCTGCACAGTGCGCGGCGGCGCGAGGCCGAAACCCGCGAATACATGGCGGTGGACGAGGGGGTGGTGGACGCGTTCGACCTGCGGGTGCCGCGGTACTTCTACATTCTCGGCTTTTCGTGCCTGGCGATGGCGTTGCTGCTGTCCTGGTTCAGTACCTGGATTTGAGATTTCAGGGCCGCTTTGCGGCCCATCGCGACACAAAGCCGCTCCTACAGGTATGCACGATCCCCTGTAGGAGCGGCCTTGTGTCGCGATGGGCTGCAAAGCAGCCCTAGGATCGATCAGGCAACCGGTGCCTGCTGCCTGACCTGGTACTGGTTGCGCACCGGCGTCGCATACTGCAGCACAAGGTACGGCCTCTGCTCCTCAGGGCAGGCATCCAGGCGGCGTTGCCATTCCTCCTTGGCCCGAGCCAGCTCATCGGCCGGGAACACCTTCTCGGCGCTCGGCACCTGTAGCGCCTCATCCCTGCCATCCCACATCGCATAGGCCAGGTAGTGCACCGGGAACAGTCGGTAGCCACCGAGGATCTGCCGGTCGATTTCCGCTGCCAGCTGCTTGGTATCCTCGTGATACTCGGTCACCGGCGGGGCGAAGTTGATGTGCACCCGGCCTTTGTAGCCGGTAATGCCCTTGGCGATGCTGTTGTCGTCCTCGCCCGGCGCCTTCTTGTAGGTGCCGGTGGTGGCGCGGATGTACAGCTCGCGGGCCTTGGCCTGGTCGCACGGGTCATATTCGTAGCTGATCGAAACCGGTGTCAGGTTCAGGCTCTGGATCACCGCGCCGAACGGCTCGTCCTTGCGGCTCATGTGGAACATCTTGAGGATCGCCGAATCGGTACGGTCGTCACCGTCCTTGGCCCGGCCTTCTGCCTGGGCGATCCAGATCGACGTGGCGTCGTTGCGGATCGAGTGGTTGATGTAGGCTGAGAGCAACTGGTAGGCCGCCAGCTTCTCGCGGCGCCCACTGATCGAGCGGTGCACGATGAAGCTCTTGTTCAGGCGCATCATGTCGCTGACAAACGGCTTTTGCAGCAGGTTGTCGCCAATGGCGATGCGCGGCGTGGGCAGGCCGGCGTGGTAAACCGCGTAGTTGACGAAGGCCGGGTCCATGACGATGTCACGGTGGTTGGCCAGAAACAGGTAGGCGGTGCCGGCCTTGAGCTGCTCCACGCCCGAATAGGTGACGCCGTCGGTGGCGCGGTCGATGGTCTGGTCGACGTAGTACTCGACTTTGTCCTGCAAGGTCGAGACACAGGTGACACCGGCGAATTCCTTGCGCAGGCGGCGGGCGATCAGCGGTTTGAGCAACCAGCCGAGAGCACCGGCCGCACGCGGGAAGCGGAAGTGGGTGAGGATATCGAGGAATGCCGGGTCGCTGAGCAGGCGTGCCAGAACGGCAGGGACCTCAGCGTCGTCGTACGGTCGGATGGCATCGAATTCGCCCATCATGCTCTCTTGTTGGAAACGGCTAGGGTAATAAGGTAGGGGCGGGCTCCGAAAAACGGCTCGGACACACACAGGCCCTGTAAACAGACCGGCAATTATACGCATAAGTCACCCCGGAGGCCGCGATGCTGCAAACTGCGATCTACGATTGCCCTTATTGTGGCGAAGAAGTCGAAACCACGGTGGACCTGTCCGGTGGCGATCAGGAGTACATCGAGGACTGTCAGGTATGTTGCAAGCCTATCCGCTTCGTGCTGCAAGTTCATGGCGAGGAGTGGATGCTGGATGTATTCGGTGAGAATGACTGATGCAGCGTATCTACGAACCGGAAAACCTGCTCGAGGCTGAAATGCTGGCGGGCATGCTCGCCAGCGAGGGGGTCGAGGCGCACCTGGTTGGTCGTGACCTGATCGGTGCTGCCGGTGAACTGCCGATGCAGGGCTTGCTTGGGCTTGCCGTGGCTGATGAACAGGCCGAGTACGCACGGCAGCTAATCGATGCGTACAATGATGCCCAGCCACTGGTTGGCGACGAACCGGAGAGTTTCCCCGGTACCTTGATCTGCTAGGTTCTGAATTCGCCCATGTGTGGACGTTACGCCCTGTTTCGCTGGCCCCAGGCTCTTGCCAGTCTGCCGGGCTTTCCCGTTGGCCAGCCAGCCCAATGGAACATCTCGCCCGGGGCTTCGGTGCTGATCCAGCGCCAGCTCGACGGCCAGTTGCAACTGGCCAAGGCGCGCTGGGGGCTGACCCCGGCCTGGCTCACCGACCTGTCCCGCACCCCCGCCCATGCCCGCGCCGAAACCCTGGCCGAGCAGCCGATGTTTCGCGACGCGTTTCGCCTGCGCCGCTGCCTGATGCCGGCCAACGGCTTTTACGAATGGCGCGGCAGCGTGCGCAAGCGCCCGTACTGGCTGACCCCGGGGGAGGGTGCATCACTGTACTTCGCCGCCGTGTGGGAGGCCTACCCGGTGCAGGACCAGGTTTGGCTGAGTTGTGCGGTGGTGACCCAGGCGGCGATGAACCAGCGTCGGCCGTTGATACTGGACGAGGCGGGGCAGGCGGCCTGGCTTGACCCGGACACGCCGCTGGCCCGCCTGCATGAATTGTTGGCCAGCCCGCCGGCGACGTTGCGCGAGCGGGCCCTGGCGCATTTCGTCAATGATCCGAAGCTGGATGCGCCGGAGTGCCTGACTCCGGCCTGATGTATGGCTGTGCCGGCCTCTTCGCGGCTGAAGCCGCTCCTACAACGATCGCATTATCCCTGTAGGAGCGGGTTCACCCGCGAAGAGGCCGGTGCAGGAAAATAAATTCTTCCGTGCGGCTATGGCGGCCCACCGGCGAGTCGTCCTAGGATACGGCGCATGTAGAAAGGGAGTGTTTTCATGCGTAAGTCTTTTGTCGTCAGCCTGTTGAGTGCTGGCATCCTGCTGGCCGGCTGCCAGGCGGTTAATACCACCAGCGGCGGTGCTGTCGGCGTCGAGCGCCAGCAGTACATGTTCAGCATGCTTTCGACCGATGAAGTCAACCAGATGTACGCCCAGTCGTACCAGCAGACCCTGGGTGAGGCATCGAACAAAGGCGTGCTCGACAAGTCCAGCGCAGATGCCAAGCGTGTGCAGGTAATTGCCAACCGCCTGATTGCCCAGACCCCCAAGTTCCGCCCGGATGCCGCGCAATGGAACTGGGAAGTCAACGTGATCAAGAGCGACGAGCTCAACGCCAACTGCGGCCCGGGCGGCAAGATCATCGTCTACACCGGCCTGATCGATCAGCTCAAGCTCACCGATGCGGAAATTGCTGCGGTGGTGGGCCACGAGATCGCCCACGCTTTGCGTGAGCACAGCCGCGAAGCGATGTCCAAGGCGTATGGCGTGGAAATGGCGCGCCAGGGCGCCGGTGCCCTGTTTGGCCTCGGCCAGGGCAGCATGGCCATGGCCGATACCGTGGTGAACTATGCAATGACCCTGCCCAACAGCCGGGCCAACGAGAACGAAGCCGACCTGATCGGCCTGGAGCTCTCGGCGCGTGCCGGTTACGACCCGAATGCCGCAATCACTCTGTGGAACAAGATGAGCCAGGCTTCCGAGGGCGCGCCGCCTGAGTTCATGAGCACTCACCCGGCGTCCCAGAGCCGCATTGCTTCGTTGCAGGCGGCCATTCCGAAGGTGATGCCGCTGTATCAGGCAGCCAAGAAGTAAGACCCGACTTCCAGATGCTTACCCCTTGTAGGAGCAGCCTTGTGCTGCGAAAGGGCCGGTAAGAGCACCACACTTCCTGGTGCCTGTACCGGCCTCTTCGCAGCGCAAGGCTGCTCCTACAGGTTCGGCGTCAGCCTGTCGCCTTTCGAGTTACCCCACCCAGCCACTGGCTTTCATCGCCGAGTACACGGCCACGATCGCCAGCACGAAGAACGCCGTGGCCGCCAGGCGACGGATCAGCGTCAGCGGCAGTTTGTCCGCCGCGAAGTTACCCGCCAGTACCACTGGCACGTTGGCAATCAGCATGCCCAGGGTAGTACCAATAATGACCATGATCAGGTACGGATACTGTGCTGCCAGCATTACCGTGGCGACCTGGGTCTTGTCACCGATTTCAGCCAGGAAGAACGCGATCAGCGTGGTCAGGAACGGCCCGAAGCGGCGCGCCGGGTTCTCGTCGTCCTCCATCTTGTCCGGAACCAGGGTCCATAGGGCAGTGGCGGTGAAGCTCGCGGCCAGGATCCAGTGCAGTGCCGAGTCGCTGAAGAAGCTGCCGACCCACGCGCCCACGGCACCAGCCGCGGCATGGTTGGCCAAGGTGGCGGCGATGATGCCGGCGATGATCGGCCAGGGCTTGCGGAAGCGGGCAGCGAGTATGAGCGCGAGCAATTGCGTCTTGTCGCCGATTTCGGCGAGGGCAACGATGGCGGTGGGGACCAGCAAAGATTCCAGCATCAGGATTCCTACGGGGGCGGGTCGACACGGCTATGACACGTACAGCCTCCCCGCCCCGGGTAAGGTGTGCGTGTCATAGGTCTTGTCAAACCCTGGATCCGTCTATGCGGATCTCGCCATGCAGGCTGGCATGGTGGGTCGCACGCGCCATGGTCTGTGGACCAAGTATGTTGACGCGTACCGGGCGAGCAGGGCGCTCGCGGGAGACTACTCCCCTAGGACGGTGCGGATTCTGCCTAGGCAAAACGCTTTCGGCAAGCGCTGTTTTTATCCGTGTGTTGCCTGGTAGATGCGGAAACCGTCCGCCTCGTCGCGTACCTGGCAGTTGCCCAGCGCCCCTTCGATCAGTGGCTGGTAGCGCAGGAAGCTGTTGGCAACCAGGCGCATTTCGCCACCTTTTCGCAGATGAACGGCTGATTTTTTCAGCAAGTTTTCCGATGCCTGGTAGTTGGTGTGCACCCCGGTGTGGAACGGCGGGTTGCTCAGGATCAGGCTCAGCTCGGTCGGCGCTGCGTCGATGCCGTCGCCGCTGATCACTTCGCCCTCCAGACCATTGGCGGCCAAGGTCAGGCGGCTGGCGGCCACGGCGAAGGCATCCACGTCCAGCAGGGTCACCCGGTTTTGTGGATAACGGCGTTTGACCGTGGCGCCCAGCACCCCGGCACCGCAGCCGAAGTCCAGCACATGCCCGCTCGGCAGGCCATCGAGGTGCTTGAGCAGCAGGGCGGTACCGCGATCGAGGCGGCCATGGCTGAACACACCGGGCAGGCTGACCACTTGCAGCGGGCCGTCTTCCAGGCTGAGCTCGAAGCGTTCGGCCAGGCTTTCCAGGGGCTTGGCCTCTGGCGCGTGCTCGATGGTCACCTGCCACAGCTGGCAATGGCGGGCGCTGTCGAGCTTGCGCGGCTTGCCAAAGGCCTGCAGCTGCTTGGCCGCACCCTCGATGCCACCACGTTTCTCGCCGACCAGGTACAGCTCGCGGCCCGCCAGGCGCGAGGCCAGGGCGTTGAGCAGGTAGGCGGCCAGTTCGCGGGACTTGGGTAGGAACAGCACGGCGCTGTCGAAAGCCACTTCAGGGGGCTCCACTGAATAGTGGCTGCGCCCGGCGAAGCGGCTTTCGAGCGTAGCCTGATCACCCGCATGCCAGGTCCAGGCCTGGGCATTGGGCAACTGGCCTAGCAGGCCGTCGGCGGGGGCGCCGGCGAGCAGCAGCGGGCCCTGGAACAGCTCTGCCTGGCGGAGCAACACTTCACTGCGCGGGTCCATGGACGACGCCTCCTGGAAAAAAGTGGCGCAGTTTAGCAGAGGCGGGCGTCGGGCTCAGCTAACCACGCGGCGTGGCTGCCCGGCGAAGAAGGCCTGGGCGTTCTCGCTGAGCTGGCCGACGATGCGCTGGCGCGACTCTACCGCGCCCCAGGCGCTGTGCGGGGTGATGATCAGGCGCGGGATGCCGGGTTCGAGCAGCGGGTTGCCGTTGACCGGCGGCTCCACACTCAGCACGTCGGTGGCGGCGCCACCCAGGTGGCCACTGCGCAGGGCGTCGGCCAGCGCTTGCTCGTCGATCAGGCCGCCGCGGGCGGTGTTGACCACCAGTGCGTTTGGCTTGAGCAAGGCCAGTTCGCGGGCCCCGAGCATGTGTCGGGTGTGCTCGTTCAGCGGGCAGTGCAGGGTCAGGGCGTCGACTTGCGGCAGCAACTCGTCCAGCGGCAACCGGTCGGCGCGTTCCGGGCGGCCGGGGATCTGCCCGCTGAGCACGCGCATGCCAAAGGCTTCGGCCAGTCGCGCCACCGCGCCGCCCAGTTCACCGTGGCCGAGCAGGCCAAGGGTCTTGCCCTCCAGCTCGACGATGGGGAAGTCCAGCAGGCAGAACTGGCTGGCCTTGGCCCACTGGCCGTCGGCTACCGCCTGGTTGTAGTCGCACAGGCGGGTGGCCAGTGCCAGTAGCAGGGCGAGGGTGTGCTGGGCGACGGACGGTGTGCCGTAGCCCTGGCAGTTGCACACGGTGATGCCCTGGGCGCGGGCGGCTGCCAGGTCGACGTTGTTGGTGCCGGTGGCGGCCACCAGGATCAGCTTCAGTTGCGGGTTGGCGGCCAGGGTCGCGGCGTCGAGCATGACCTTGTTGCTGACCACCGCTACCGCGCCCTGAAGGCGTTCGGCGACCTGCTCAGGACGGGTGGCGGCGAACAGTTCGAACTCGTCGAACTGCTGCTTCAGGGGCGAGAGGTCGAGATCGCCCAGGTCCAGGGACTGGTGATCGAGAAACACGGCGCGACGCGGGCTGGGCATGAAGTTCTCCGAGGCTGGGCGGGATTTCGGTGTCGCGGCCATTCGCGGGTAAACCCGCTCCCACAGGTACTGCACCAGCCTTTGCAATGGTGCAATACCTGTGGGAGCGGGTTTACCCGCGAATAGGCCATCAGCTTCACCACATAACCTGAAGCTGCCGGCGCAGTGTCTAGTTCAACCTTGCCGCCCGTCAACGCCCGCCACTCATACCTTCATCACGCAAATCATTCCTTCGGCTGATTTAGCCGTCACATTGGCGAACTACAGTAGTTCCCAGACTTGTCCGGCCCGCTTTCCAGAAAAGGGATACCCATGTTGCAGACCCGCATCATCAAGCCCGCCGGGGGCGCCTACGCCTACCCCCTGCTGATCAAGCGACTGCTGATGTCTGGCAGCCGCTATGAAAAGACCCGCGAAATCGTCTACCGAGACCAGATGCGGCTGACCTACCCCCAGCTCAACGAGCGCATCGCGCGGCTGGCCAACGTGCTGACCGAAGCCGGGGTAAAGGCCGGTGACACCGTGGCGGTGATGGACTGGGACAGCCACCGCTACCTGGAATGCATGTTCGCCATCCCGATGATCGGTGCGGTGGTGCACACCATCAACGTGCGCCTGTCGCCCGAGCAGATTCTCTACACCATGAACCACGCCGAAGACCGCGTGGTGCTGGTCAACAGTGACTTCGTCGGCTTGTACCAGGCCATCGCCGGGCAACTGACCACGGTCGACAAGACCCTGCTGCTGACCGACGGCCCGGAAAAGACAGCCGAGCTGC
Organism: Pseudomonas sp. C5pp; assembly: GCF_000814065.1. Lineage (NCBI taxonomy): Bacteria > Pseudomonadati > Pseudomonadota > Gammaproteobacteria > Pseudomonadales > Pseudomonadaceae > Pseudomonas > Pseudomonas sp. C5pp. The sequence continues at coordinate 28,131 of NZ_JWLN01000014.1, forward strand.
CCAACCTGGTGGGCGAGTACGAGCAACTGCTGGCCGCTGCCAGCCCGCGCTACGATTTCCCGGACTTCGACGAGAACTCGGTGGCCACCACCTTCTACACCACTGGCACCACCGGCAACCCCAAGGGTGTGTACTTCACTCATCGGCAACTGGTGCTGCACACCCTGGCCGAAGCTTCGGTGACTGGCAGCATCGACAGCGTGCGCCTGCTGGGCAGCAACGACGTGTACATGCCCATCACGCCGATGTTCCATGTGCACGCCTGGGGCATTCCCTACGCCGCCACCATGCTGGGCATGAAGCAGGTGTATCCGGGGCGCTACGAGCCGGACATGCTGGTCAAACTGTGGCGCGAAGAGAAGGTCACCTTCTCCCATTGCGTGCCGACCATCCTGCAGATGCTGCTCAACTGCCCGACCTCCCAAGGTCAGGACTTCGGCGGCTGGAAGATCATTATCGGTGGCAGCGCACTCAACCGCTCGTTGTACCAGGCCGCCCTGGCACGCGGTATCCAGCTGACCGCTGCGTATGGCATGTCCGAGACCTGCCCGCTGATTTCCGCCGCCCACCTTAACGACGAACTGCAGGCCGGCAGCGAGGATGAGCGCGTCACCTACCGCATCAAGGCCGGCGTGCCGGTGCCGCTGGTGGAGGCGGCCATCGTCGACGGCGACGGCAACTTCCTGCCCGCCGACGGTGAAACCCAGGGCGAGCTGGTGCTGCGTGCGCCATGGCTGACCATGGGCTACTTCAAGGAACCGGAAAAAAGCGAGGAGCTGTGGCAGGGCGGCTGGTTGCACACTGGTGATGTCGCCACGCTCGACGGCATGGGCTATATCGACATCCGCGACCGTATCAAGGATGTGATCAAGACCGGTGGCGAGTGGATTTCCTCGCTCGACCTCGAAGACCTGATCAGCCGTCACCCGGCCGTGCGCGAAGTGGCGGTGGTAGGGGTGGCCGACCCGCAGTGGGGTGAACGCCCGTTTGCCCTGCTTGTGGTGCGCGAAGACCAGGTCATCGACGCCAAGGCGCTGAAGGAACACCTCAAGCCGTTCGTCGAGCAAGGGCACATCAACAAGTGGGCGATTCCAAGCCAGATCGCCGTTGTTACCGAAATTCCCAAGACCAGTGTCGGCAAGCTCGACAAGAAACGCATCCGCCAGGACATCGTCCAGTGGCAGGCCAGCAACAGCGCGTTCCTCTCCACGCTGTAACCGCCATGCGGGTCGCGTACTGCAGCGCGCGACCCGCATGCTAGAGGGGTGGAGCCTTGCCAAACGGCAGAAATACGCCATCCTTTAGCACTGCCAGCGCGCAGCCGGGGCAACATGGCAGCGAGTTGGCCGCACGGAGCGCAAATCACACTTTAGAGGGATCAAGCGCCTGTGCCTTGCTGGCTATAGTCGGGGCCAGGGGATTTTCAGGAATGGGGGAGGCGACATGCGCAAGCCGTGTCGCCGCGGGCGCAAGCCTGCAAACCGGTCGCTCGGGCCGTTCTTGAAAGGACTCACTGCCATAACAAAAAAAGTACATGGAGTAGCGTCGATGAAATCTGCAAACCTGTTCTGGCGCCGGGCCAAGTTGCCCCTGGCCGTCAGCCTTGCTTCCACGCTCGCAAGTCCTGCTTTCGCTGTCAGTTTCAACATTGGTGAAATCGAAGGCCAGTTCGACTCGTCGCTCTCCATCGGCGCCAGCTGGTCGACGGCCAACCCCAACAAGAACCTGATCGGGGTGAACAACGGCGGCAAGGGCCTGTCGCAGACATCCGACGATGGCCACCTGAACTTCAAGAAGGGCGAAACCTTCTCCAAGATCTTCAAGGGCATCCATGACCTGGAGCTCAAGTACGGCGACACCGGCGTGTTCGTCCGGGGCAAGTACTGGTACGACTTCGAACTGAAGGACGAAGGCCGCGAGTTCAAGGACATCAGCGACTCCAACCGCAAGGAAGGCGCCAAATCGTCCGGTGCCGAACTGCTAGACGCATTCGTCTACCACAACTACTCCATCGGCGATCAGCCAGGCTCGGTGCGCCTGGGCAAGCAGGTGGTGAGCTGGGGTGAAAGTACCTTCATCGGTGGCGGCATCAACTCGATCAACCCGATCGACGTGTCGGCGTTCCGCCGCCCGGGGGCCGAGATCAAGGAAGGCCTGATCCCGGTCAACATGTTCTACATCTCGCAGAGCCTGACCGACAACCTGTCGGCGGAGGCCTTCTACCAGATCGAATGGGATCAGACGGTCGTCGACAACTGCGGCACCTTCTTCTCCCAGCCAGACATCATTGCCGACGGCTGTACCGACAACCTGCGCGTGCTCAACAGCAGTCGCACAGTGCCGGGGGCGGCGCAGCAGTTCCTTGCCACCCGTGGCGTGGACATCAATGAGGAAGGGGTGATGGTGCGCCGCGGCGCCGACCGCGATGCGCGTGACAGCGGCCAGTTTGGCGTGGCAATGCGCTACATGTTCGAGCCGCTGGACACCGAGTTTGGCGCCTACTTCATGAACTACCACAGCCGTGCGCCAATCTTCAGTGCTACCGGGGCCGCGCCTTCAGTGTTCGCCGGCCTGAGCGCATTGCCTGCACAGCTGCGCGCATTGGCACCGCTGATCGTGGCAGGTAACTCCGAGTACTTCGTCGAATACCCCGAGGACATCCGCCTTTATGGCTTGAGCTTCTCTACTACGTTGCCCACCGGGACCGCCTGGAGCGGCGAACTCAGCTACCGCCCCAACGCACCGGTGCAACTGAATACCACGGATATCCTGTTCGCCGGGGTCCGCCCCATTGGCGGTGCCTTGAGCAACGCTTCGCTGCTGACCGGTACGCCGGGGCAGGACTTGCACGGGTATCGCCGCAAGGAGATCACTCAGTTCCAGACCACCCTCACGCATTTCTTCGACCAGGTAATGGGCGCCAGCCGCATGACCGTGGTGGGCGAGCTGGGGGTCACCCATGTGGGCGGCCTGGAGAGCGCCCACGATACCCGCTACGGTCGCGATCCAGTGTTTGGTCCAGGCCCGCTGCCATCCACCGGTGGGGCAAACACCTGTCAGGCCCTGAATGCCAGCACCATCGCAGGCGCTGGTGCCGGTGCCTCCACCGCCAACCTGAGCCGCAACTGCGAGAACGATGGCTTTACCACCAGCACTTCCTGGGGTTACCGCGCCCGAGTCATCTGGGACTACAACGATGTCTTTGCCGGGGTCAACCTGAAACCCAGCGTGGCTTGGTCGCATGACGTCTCCGGCTATTCGCCGGGCCCTGGCGCCAACTTCGAGGAAGGCCGCAAGGCCGTCAGCCTGGGCCTCGACGCCGAGTACCAGAACACCTACACGGCGAGCCTGTCGTACACCAACTTCTTCGATGGCAAGTACACCACCGTGGATGACCGCGACTTCGTCGCGCTCAGCTTCGGCGTGAACTTCTAAGCATTCAGATCCAGGACGACACGACATGAACAAGACCAGAAGTCTGCTGCAAGCCGGTGTGCTGGGCCTGTCCCTGCTGGCGACCAGCGTCATGGCTGCAGTATCCGCCGACGAGGCGGCCAAGCTGGGCAGTACCTTGACTCCGATGGGCGCCGAAAAGGCCGGCAACGCCGATGGCTCGATCGGCCCGTGGGAACCGCTGTCCAAGAGCGCGGGCAGCGTCGACGGCAAGGGCTTCCTGTCCGACCCGTACGGCAGCGACAAGCCGTTGTTCACCATCACCGCGCAGAACGCCGACCAGTACAAGGACAAGCTCTCGCCGGGCCAGCTGGCCATGCTCAAGCGCTATCCGGACACCTTCAAGATCCCGGTATTCAAGACCCATCGCGGGGCCACGGTGCCGGCCGATGTGTTCGCTGCCATCAAGGAAAACGCTACCAAGACCACCCTGGTCGAAGGCGGCAACGGTCTGAACAACTTCCGCACGGCTGTACCGTTCCCGATCCCGAAAAGCGGCCTGGAGGTGATCTGGAACCACATCACCCGCTACCGGGGCGGTAGCGTCAGCCGTCTGGTGACCCAGGCAACGCCCCAGCAGAACGGCTCTTTCAACCCGGTATACTTCTCCGACCAGTTCGTCTTCCGCGAAAGAATGAAGGATTACGACCCGAACAATCCGGGCAACATCCTGTTCTACTTCAAGCAGGAAGTGACCGCGCCTGCGCGCCTGGCCGGTACCGTGCTGCTGGTGCACGAAACCCTCGACCAGGTGAAGGAACCGCGCAAGGCGTGGATCTACAACGCCGGTCAGCGCCGCGTACGCCAGGCACCACAAGTGTCGTACGACGGCCCGGGTACCGCCGCCGACGGTTTGCGCACCTCCGACAACCTGGACATGTTCAACGGTGCGCCAGACCGCTATGACTGGAAGCTGGAAGGCAAGAAGGAGATGTACATCGCGTCCAACGCATTCAAGCTCGACGACCCCAAGCTCAAGTACACCGACATCATCAAGGCCGGGCACATCAACCAGGACCTGGCCCGTTACGAGCTGCGGCGTGTATGGCACGTGGTCGCCACCCTCAAGCCGGGCCAGCGGCACATCTATGCCAAGCGTGACTTCTACATCGACGAGGACACCTGGCAGGCTGCGGTGATTGACCAGTACGACGGCCGTGGCCAACTGTGGCGCGTGTCCGAGGCACATGCTCAGCCGTACTACAACGTGGAAGTGCCGTGGTACACCCTGGAGGCCATCTATGACCTGCAGTCGGGCCGTTACCTGGCCTTGGGCATGAAGAACGAAGAGAAGCGCGCCTACGACTTCGGCTTCAGTGCCAGCAAGGCTGACTTCCAGCCTGCGGCACTGCGCCAGTCGGGTATTCGCTAAGTATCGCGCAACCTCGGAGCGCCCCGGCTTGTCCGGGGCGTTTCATTTTCCTGTACTGGCCCCTTCGCGGGTGAACCCGCTCCCACAGGTACTGCACTGGGCTTGAAACCTGCGCAATCCCTGTAGGAGCGGGTTCACCCGCGAAGAGGCCGGTACAGCAATAAAGCTGGTGAATACCTCTCCAAACCCCCGCCCCAGCCGCTGTCCATCAGCTATGTTGCTTTTTGTCGCAGTCTTTTCCAGTGGAATTGCGCCCATCATCTTCAAATGCGTAGCGTTACCCGCTAGTCTCGCAAGCATCCATACCGCCGTAGTCTTCCAACCAGAACGAGCCGGCCATGACAGATCTGTCCCGTACGCATGGATTCACCAGCCAGGCCCTGGGCCTGCTGGACGGGCGTTTCTTCCGGCCGCCCTTGCCGGACGGTCATGTGCCGCGCCTGCGCCTGTGCCAGCGGCTGCAAGCCGGTCTCGGCGGGCGGTTGTTACTGGTCAATGCCCCGGCAGGGTTCGGCAAAAGCTCCCTTGCCATCGAATTTTGCGAAGCGCTGCCCGAGCACTGGCGTAGCCTGTGGCTGGGCCTGAGCCAACGGGATGCCGACCCTGGCCGATTCCTCGAACGCCTGCTCGAAGGCCTGCAGCAGTATTGCCCGGCGCTGGGCGGCCAGGCTATGGGCCTACTGAAAATGCGCCAGCGCCACCAGCCGTTCGCCTTCGAGGAATGGCTCGACGGCCTGCTCGACGAGCTGGCGCTGTACCTGCAAGCAGATACTCCCTTGTTGCTGGTGCTGGACGACTATCACCTGGCCCAGGGGCCGGTGCTCGACCGCTGCCTGCAGTTCTTCCTCAATCACCTGCCCCCCGGCCTGGTGCTGCTGGTCACCAGCCGCCAACGCCCGGATTGGCACCTGGCGCGCCTGCGCCTTTCGCGGCAACTGGTCGAACTCAACGAGCAGGACTTGCGCCTGACTACCGAAGAATCACTGGCGGTGCTCGGCCGCCAACCCACCGGCCTGCGTGGCCAGGCCCTGGACAACCTGATCCAGCGCAGCGACGGTTGGGTGGCAGGGTTGCGTTTCTGGCAACTGGCGGCCAGCGAGTCCGCTGACGAGCAGGCGTTGCCCCAGGCCTTGCATGGCGGCGAGGGCCTGATCCGTGACTATCTGCTGGAAGAAGTCATCGACATGCTGCCCGCCGATGTGCAGGCCTTCCTGTACGAAACGGCCTGCCAGGAACGTTTCTGCGCCCCGCTGTGCGATGCCGTACGCGGCCGCCACGACAGTGCCGCGATCCTGCGTTTCTTGCAGGCGCACCAGGTGTTCCTGGTGCCGCTGGACGAGCATGGCCACTGGTTCCGCTATCACCATTTGTTCTCCGACCTGTTGCGCAGCCGCCAGGCCAGCGAGCCGCTGGCCGACCTGCAGTTGCGTGCCTGCCGCTGGTTCGAAAGCCAGGGCCTGCTGGACGAAGCGGTGGAGCAGGCCCTGCGCGCCGGTTACCTCGATGTCGCCGCCGACCTGGTGCAGAGCCTGTCCGAGGAGCAACTGCTGGCCGAACAGAACGTCGGCATGTTGCTGCGCTGGAAGATGGACCTGCCCGACAGCCTGCTGATCAGCACGCCGCGGCTGATCGTGCTGTACAGCTGGGCGTTGGGCCTGGCGTGCCAGCTGGACGCGGCCGAGGAGCTGGCGGGTTATCTCAGCCGCTTCCTGCCCGCGCCTTCGGCGACCGCGCAAAAGTCCATGCTGGCCCAGTGGCTGGCGCTGAGTGGTGTTATCGCCCGTGGCCGTGGTGATCGCGAGCGCACCCTGGCCTATTGCGGTGAAGCGTTGCAGAGCTTGCCGAGCAAGCGTTATGGCCAACGCCTGGTGTGCCTGTCGACGCTGTCCAACCTGGCGATTGCCGATGGCGATTTCTGGCGGGCCCGCGGCTGGAACCGTGAGGCGCTGGAGTTGGCCCAGCGTGTTGGCAACCCATTGTTCGAGGCCCTGGCCCATTACGACCGGGCGCGGGTGCTGCATGCCCGTGGCGAGGTGTTGCGCGCGCTGGACGAAGTTCGCCAGGGGTTGCAGCGCCTGCAAGGGCTGTCAGCACAGCGGCTTTACGCCGTGCGCGCCCGCCTGACGCTTTACGAGGGCTACCTGCTGGTGTCGCGTCTGCAGCCGTCCCAGGGTCGTGCCCGTTTACGTGCTGGGCTGGGCGAGGCGCGGGCCTGCCGTGATATCAGTGTGCTCATCGGCCACTGTGTGATCGCCACGCTCGATGGCCGAGAAGGGCACTTTGCCGAGGCCTTTGCCGAACTGGCCGAGGCCGAGCGGCTGATGCACATCTGGGATGTACCGCCTGTCTACTATCTGGCGATGATCACCCTGGTCAAATGCGAGTTGTGGTTGGCCCAGGGGCGCATCGACCTGGCGGAGTCCTGGCTGCTGCGCCTGGGTCAGACCTATGGCGGCGAGCAACCGGCGGCGGCCCCGGAGTTCCACCCGTTGCTGCCGTTGCACATCGCCTTGCAGCAGGCATCGCTCGAGCGTATCCAGTCGCGTAGCGACGACGCGGCGCAACGCCTGGCCAGCCTGGTCGAGCGCGGCCAGGCCAGTGGCGGCATGATGCTCAGCGTCAGTGCCCTGTGCCAGTGGCTTGGCTTGTTGCTGGGAGAAGGTCGGGAAGAGCAGGCCGCCCAGTTGTTGCCACGGTTGCTGGCGGCAGCCCATGGCGGCGTGCTGCAACCGTTCCAGCCTTTGCTGGAGCAGCACCCGCAGTGGCTTCTCGAACAGCTCCAGGCAGTTGCCGCCTGCCCGGTGCAGGCCGAGTTGCTCAAGCGCCTGCCGCAGATACCAAGCGCCAGCATCGGCAGCGGCGAAGCCCTGAGTAGCCGCGAGTTGGCCGTGCTCGAGCTGATTGCCCAGGGTTGTTCCAACCAGCAGATCAGCGAGCGGTTGTTCATTTCCCTGCACACGGTGAAAACCCACGCCAGCCATATCAACAGCAAGCTGGGGGTGGAACGGCGTACCCAGGCGGTGGCGAAGGCCAAGTCCCTGGGGCTGCTGGTGTGATATTGGCCCAGCAAGGTCTTGCTCGTTGAAGTGATGGCTCGAGGCCGTGGCTCATGGCTCGTGGCCGCCAGTGCTCTACCCTCATCTTTCCCGACCAGCTGCCGATACAGCTATCGGTGGCATCGCCTCGCGCGATTTTTCAATCATTCCAAGGCAGGTCGTGTTGATGCTGCAGTACGGGCAAAAGAGCTTTCTGATCGTCGACGACTTTACCGACTTTCGTACGTCGACCCGTTCCATGCTGCGCGAACTGGGCGTGCGTGATGTGGACACCGCCGACAGCGGCGAGCAGGCGCTGCGCATGTGCGCGCAAAAGCGCTATGACGTCATCCTGCAGGACTTCCACCTGGGCGACGGCAAGAAGAACGGCCAGCAGGTGCTCGAAGACCTGATCCTCGACAAGCACATCAGCCATGAGTGCATATTCATCATGGTCACGGCCGAGAGCAGCCAGGCCATTGTCCTCAGCGCCATCGAGCACGAGCCTGATGCCTATCTGACCAAGCCGTTCAACCGAGTTGGCCTGGCCCAGCGTGTCGAGAAACTGTACCAGCGCAAGACCCTGCTCAAGCCGATCCTGCAGGCCCTGGACCGCAATCGCCCGGCCGAAGTGCTGGCTGCCTGCGCCGAACTGTGCAAGCGCGACCCACGCCTGGCCCCGCTGTGCCTGCGCTATCGGGCAGATGCCTTGCGCAACCTCAACCGCTTCGAGGAACTGGAGAAGTTCCTCAAGGCCATCCTGGCCAGCCGCCCGCAGCCATGGGCCTACTCGGCGTTGGGCAGCCTGATGCACAAGCGTGGCCAGAATGCCCAGGCCCAGGGCGTGTACGAGCAGGCGCTCAAGGCCTTCCCGATCATGCCGGGCCTGTACGATGGCATGGCCGAGGTGCTGGTGGCCCAAGGCGAAACCAGGCGTGCGCAGAACATGCTTGAAGAAGCCGTGCGCCTGTCGCCGCTGTCGGTGCGCCGGCAGTCGACGCTGGGCAAGCTGGCGTTGGAAAACGAAGACTTCGAGAGTGCCTCGAAGGCATTTCGCCATGCGGTGAATCAGGGCCAGAGCTCGCGCTACAAGGACGCCGAGAACAACCTGGGCCTGGTGCAGGCGCTGATGAGCAGGAATGCCGGTTTTGGCCTGGATGCGCGCACACGGGTCGAGATCAACAGCACACTCAGCGAAGTGGCCAAGGAAAACCCCGAGGACCAAGGCCTGCAGGTGCGTGCCCGCATGATGAAGGCCGCCAGCCTGCAGCAGGCCGGCGATCCTGAAACGGCTGCAAAGCTGACCGAACAGGCGATCCAGCGTCTGGACAAGATGAACCAGTTCTTCTCGGTCGATTCGGCTCTGACCGTTGCCGTGCAGTTGCAGGCCATGGGGCAGGAAGCTGCTGCCATCGGCGTGCTGAAGAGCTGTGTGGAAAGTTATGGCGACGACCCCAAGGTCATGGAGAGGGTCGGCAAGCTGACGGACGACCCCAGCGTGCTCAACGCCATTACCGAAGCTGTCACCCTCAATCGCCAGGGTGTGCGCAGTTACCAGGGAGGGCAGCTCGGCGAGGCATTGCAGCTGTTCCGCAAGGCGCTGGGTTTGCAGCCGAAGAACATCAGCATCGCCCTCAACACTGCCCAGGCGCTGCTGCGCATCGGCGGAGACAACCCTCAGCCCGCGATCATGCAGGAGTGCCGCGACGCCCTGACCAGCGTGGCCGGCATCCCCGCCAGCGACAACCGCTACGATCGCTACCGCAAACTGCACATCCGAGTGTTCGGCGCATGAATCAAGACAACCAGGGGCTGGATTTTTCCACGGTGATCGCCTCCACCGTGCACGACCTGAAGAATTCCCTGTCGGCGCTGATCCAGTCCCACAACCAGTGGATGCAGCGCTTGCCCGAGGAGCTGCGAAGTGGTGCCGAGCAAGGGGTTATGGAACATGAGTTTCGCCACCTCAACGGCATGCTTGTGCAGTTGCTGGGGTTGTACAAACTGGGCGTGAACCAGTTGCCGGTGTGCCCGGACTACCACGAACTGGACGACTTTATCGAAGCCCAGCTGGCGGCACATGAGGAGGTGCTCAAGCACAAGGACATCCTTGCCACCTGGCGCATCGACACCGACAACCCGCTGGGCTTCTTCGACCGCGAGCTGGTGGCCTCGGTGATCGCCAACGTGATCACCAACGCCACCCGCTTTGCCGCGCATGCCTTGCTGATCACCATCGAAGAGGCAGACAACCAGCTGGCCATCTGCGTCAACGATGACGGCCCGGGTTATCCACAGCGCATGCTCGAACGCCAGGAAGAATTCATCCAGGGTATCGACTCGACCAGCGGCAGTACCGGCCTTGGCCTGTATTTTGCAGCGCGGATCGCGGCACTGCATGAAAGCGGCGGGGTGCGCGGGCGGATCGAGATCTCCAATGGCGGCGCGCTTGGGGGTGGGTTGTTCAGGTTGTTTTTGCCTTGAAACTGACAAGGATTGCGTTTCAAATTTTTGCAGCTGGAAAGTAGGTTCCCAAGGTGATGTAGGGCATTTCCTTCTTGAGGTTGCAGCGCTTTTGTCCATACCGGGCAAATGACAGTGTAGATACGACGTCTCTACATTTCGCTTGCAATCATTTGGAGGGTTTCTACTATGTATCTACCTTGGGAGATACTCATGCAGATCAAGATTCAACAGTGGGGTAACAGCGCCGCGATTCGCTTGCCGGCTGCAGTGCTCAAGCAGATGCGTCTCGGAGTCGGCTCTACCTTGAGCCTGGACACCGCGGGTGAGACCATGGTGCTCAAACCCGTCAGGTCGAAACCCAAATACACCCTTGAAGAGCTGATGGCTCAGTGCGATCTGGATGCACCGGAGCCAGAGGACATGGCCGACTGGAACGCGATGCCACCAGTAGGGCGTGAAGTGTGAAACGGGTGAAGTTCGCCAGGGGCGATATCGTCCGCATCAATCTCGATCCGACTGTTGGACGGGAGCAGCAGGGTGCTGGGCGACCTGCGCTGGTGCTCACTCCCGCTGCGTTCAATGCGTCAGGCCTGGCTGTGGTAGTGCCGATCACTCAAGGTGGCGATTTTGCCAGGCATGCGGGTTTCGCCGTCACGCTCAGCGGTGCGGGTACGCAGACTCAGGGCGTGATGCTCTGCAATCAGGTGCGCACAGTCGACCTTGAAGCCAGATTTGCCAAACGCATAGAGTCGGTACCCGAGGTCGTCATCCTTGATGCACTGGCTCGCGTACAGACCCTCTTCGATTAACCGGTTCCCGTATTCCCTATGCAGAATCCATCGTCAGCGCTCATCCGCGAAACCTTCCCCGTAGGCCCCCTGCAGTGCAACTGCACCCTGATCGGCGACCCGCTGACCAAAAAGGCCATCGTCGTAGACCCCGGCGGTGACCCGGACAAGATCCTGGCCCGCCTGCAGGCCCATGGGCTGACGCTGGTGAGCATCATCCACACCCACGCGCACTTCGATCACTTCCTCGCCTCGGGCAAGCTCAAGGAGCTGACCGGCGCCACGCTGCACTTGCACAAGGACGACCAGTCGCTGTGGGACAACCTGGAAATGCAGTGCCAGATGTTCGGCGTGCCCTACACTCCGGTACCCGCGCCAGACCGTTGGCTGGGGGATGACGAGGAGCTGGCCTGTGGATGTGGAGTGGCCTTGCATACGCCAGGCCACACGCCAGGCTCGATGAGCTTCTGGTTTGCCGACGCCAAGCTGCTGATCGCCGGCGATACCCTGTTCCGCCGGGGCATTGGCCGTACCGATTTGTGGGGTGGCGACCAGCGGGCCATCGTCCGTTCCATCAGGGAGCGGCTGTACCGGCTGGACGAGGAGGCCATCGTGGTGACCGGCCACGGGCCTGATACCCGCCTGGGCGACGAAATGCGCGAGAACCCCTTTGTGCGTGCCTGATGGCACATGAAGGCACTTTCACGGAATTTTTCGGCGCCGATGCAATCCAAGGCTGGCATAGATCCCTTTATGATCTGTCGCATTCATGAATTCAGTAGGAGCTTGTCCATGTTCACCATGCGTCGTCTGATTATCGTCGCAACCGCCGCTGCCCTGATGACCGGCTGTGCCGGCCAGAACCCTTATGACAGCCAGGGGCAGGCGCAGGGCTCCACCGGGATGAGCAAAACTGCCAAATACGGCGGCCTGGGCGCGCTGGCCGGTGCTATCGCCGGTGCCGCCATCGACCACAACAACCGTGGCAAGGGCGCACTGATCGGCGCTGCCGCCGTGGGTGCCGCTGCAGCCGGTTATGGCTACTACGCCGACAAGCAGGAAGCCGAATTGCGCGCGCAAATGGCCAATACCGGTGTGGAAGTGCAGCGCCAGGGTGACCAGATCAAGCTGATCATGCCGGGCAACATCACCTTCGCAACCGACTCGGCCAACATCGCGCCAAGCTTCTACTCGCCGCTGAACAACCTGGCTGGCTCGTTCAAGCAGTTCAACCAGAACACCATCGAAGTGGTCGGCTTCACCGACAGCACTGGCAGCCGCCAGCACAACATGGACCTGTCCCAGCGCCGTGCGCAGGCGGTCAGCACCTACCTGACCTCGCAGGGTGTAGATGCCTCGCGTATCACCGTACGTGGCATGGGCCCGGACCAGCCGATCGCCAGCAACGCCGACGCCAATGGCCGTGCGCAGAACCGCCGTGTGGAAGTGAACCTGAAGCCGATTCCGGGTCAGCAGTATGACCAGCAAGGTCAGGTTCAGCAGTATCCCTGATTGACCGCCGGGGCCGTTTTGCGGCCCTGTGGGAGCGGGCATGCCCGCGAACACCGGCGAAGCCGGTGCCATACACCGCAGTGCCTGCTTCGCGGGCATGCCCGCTCCCACAGGGGCTGCAAAGCAGCCCCAGCTTTTAGCCCCCCACGCTGGCCTGGATCGCCGTCAGGGCAATGGTATGCACGATATCGTCAACCTGAGCCCCGCGCGGCAAGTCGTTCACCGGCTTGCGCAACCCTTGCAGCATCGGCCCCAGGCTGACCCCGTCGGTGCTGCGTTGCACCGCCTTGTGGGTCGTGTTGCCGGTATTCAGGTCAGGGAACACGAATACCGTCGCCCGCCCGGCTACCGGGCTGCCCGGCGCCAGCTCCCGTGCAATCGCCGGGTTGGCCGCCGCGTCATACTGCAACGGCCCGTCGATCAGCAGCTCTTGCGCCGCGCCTTGTGCCAGGCGGGTCGCTTCGCGCACTTTCTCGACTTCCTCGTCGCTGGCCGAATCGCTTGAATAACTGATCATCGCCACCCGTGGCGCGATGCCGAAGGCCTGCGCCGATTCGGCACTCTGCCGAGCGATCTCGGCCAGTTCGACAGCACTCGGGTGCGGGTTCATCACGCAGTCGCCGTACACCAGCACCTGCTCGGGGAACAGCATGAAGAACACCGACGACACCAGGCTCGAGCCCGGTGCGGTCTTGATCAGCTGCAGTGCCGGGCGGATGGTGTTGGCGGTGGAGTGCACCAGGCCCGAGACCAGGCCGTCCACTTCGTCCAGAGCCAGCATCATGGTACCGATCACCACCGGATCCTCCAGTTGCTGCTCGGCCATTGGTGCATTGAGGTTCTTGCTCTTGCGCAGCTCGACCATCGGTTCCACATAGCGCCCGCGAATCAGCTCTGGGTCGAGAATCTCCAGGCCCGGTGGCAAGGTGATGCCCTGGGCTCGGGCCACCGCGTCGACATCCTCAGGCTTGGCCAGCAGCACGCAGCGGGCAATGCCGCGAGCCTGACAGATGGCTGCTGCCTGAACGAGCAGAGGCTCGGCACCCTCCGGCAGGACGATGCGCTTGTTCGCCTGCTGTGCCCGCTGGATCAACTGGTAGCGGAACACGGCTGGCGACAGGCGCAATTCACGCGGCGTGCCGCAACGCTGGTGCAGCCAGGCGGCGTCGAGGTGGCTGGCGACGAAGTCGGTGATGAATTCGGCGCGCTCGCGGTCGTCCACCGGGATTTCGCGGTTCAGCGAGTTGAGCTGGTTGGCAGTGTCGTACGAGCCGGTACTGACTGAAAGGATCGGCAGGCCGGCCTGCAGGGCGCCACGGCACAGACCAAGGATACGCGCGTCAGGTTTGCTGTCGCTGGTCAGCAGCAGGCCGGCCAGCGGGACGCCGTTGATCGCCGCGAGGCTGACGGCGAGGATGATGTCGTCGCGGTCGCCCGGGGTCACCACCAGGGTACCCGAGGTGAGCAGTGGCACCGTGTTGGCAACGGTACGCGCGCAGATGATGATCTTGCTCATGCGCCGCTGTTCATAGTCGCCGGCATTGAGCACCTGGGCACCGAGCAGGTCGGCCACATCGCGGGTGCGCGGGGCGTTCAGTTCAGGCTGGTAGGGGATGCAGCCCAGCAGGCGGAAGTCGTTGCCGCGCAGTAGCGGCGAGTGCTCGCGCAGGCGGGTGGAAAAGTCCGCCATGCTTTCGTCGGTGCGCACCTTGTTGAGGATTACCCCGAGCACCTTCGGGTCGCGCGGGCCGCCGAACAGCTGGGCCTGCAGTTCGACCCGGCCGGACAACTCGCTGAGCACTTCGTTTTCCGGCGCCGATACCAGAATCACCTCGGCATCCAGGCTCTTGGCCAGGTGCAGGTTGACCCGCGCCGCATAGCTGGCGTGGCGCGTGGGCACCATGCCCTCGACCACCACCACGTCGTTGCCGATGCAGGCTTGCTGGTAAAGGCGGATGATTTCTTCGAGCAACTCGTCCAGCTGGCCATCGCCGAGCATGCGCTCGACATGGGACAGGCTCAGCGGCACAGGGGGCTTGATGCCGTGGGTACGGGCAACCAGCTCGGTGGAGCGCTCGGGGCCGGTGTCACCCGGGTGAGGCTGGGCGATCGGCTTGAAGAAGCCGACCTTCAGGCCGGCGCGCTCCAGGGTGCGCACCAGACCCAGGCTGATGGAAGTCAGGCCGACACCGAAATCGGTCGGCGCAATGAAAAATGTCTGCATGCGTGCTTCTCGAAATAAGCGGTGCAAGAAATTAACGGCCAAGGGTAGCGCTATCGGCCCCTTGTGCGCACCAGCCGCAAGCGAAAGGCAGGCCGATACGCTGCGCGCGTTGGGCCGGGTCGAGCACCCAGGGGCGCGCCTGCCACGGCGGCTGGTGGCGCAGGTGCTGGGTGTGGCCGCAGGACAGTTCGGCCACCCAGTGGCCCTCTTCGTCCTGGTGGAAGCCGGTGATCCGACTGATGGGCCGTTGCTCGTCCGCAGTGCGTTCGCAATCGGGCGATGGCTTGGTTACACTTGTCCGCTCTACATACTTTTGCAAAAGGTCTTGCCCCATGCTGATCGCCGCCAACAAGGCTGTCTCCATCGACTATACCCTGACCAACGACGCCGGGGAGACCATCGACAGCTCCGCCGGCGGTGCACCGCTGGTTTACCTGCACGGTGCCGGCAACATCATCCCGGGCCTGGAAAAAGCCCTGGAAGGCAAGCAGGCCGGTGACGAGCTGAACGTTTCCATCGAGCCGGAAGATGCCTACGGCGAATACCTGGCCGAGCTGGTCAGCACCCTGAACCGCAGCCTGTTCGAAGGTGTCGACGAGCTGGAAGTGGGCATGCAGTTCCACGCTTCGGCGCCGGATGGCCAGATGCAGATCGTCACCATCCGCGACATCGACGGCGACGACGTGACTGTCGACGGCAACCACCCGCTGGCCGGCCAGCGTCTGACCTTCCAGGTCAAGGTGGTCAACGTTCGTGATGCCAGCGACGAAGAAATCGCTCACCGCCACATCCACGGTGAAGGTGGCCATCACCACTGATTTTTCTGCGCTAAGCTCAGAAAGTCGCCAGGCGCTCGGGCAAGCCGATTTGCCTTCCTACGGGAGGTGGACGGTTTGGACGAGCGCCTTTTTAGTGGGCGTAATTCGCCTGCGCGGCAACCGGGAACCTGAGAGGGGATTCATCATGAGTGCTTTTCACGACCTGAAACTGGACGCGTTGAACGGCGGGGAGCTGCCCCTCGCACCGTTCAAGGGCCAAGTGGTGCTGGTGGTCAACGTTGCCTCCAAGTGTGGTCTCACGCCGCAATACAAGGCCCTGGAGAACCTCTACCAGAATTACAAGGACAAGGGCTTCAACGTGCTTGGCCTGCCGTGCAACCAGTTTGCCGGGCAGGAGCCTGGCAGCGAAAAGGAAATTCAGGAGTTCTGCAGCCTCAACTACGGGGTGAGCTTCCCGCTGGGTGCCAAGCTGGAGGTCAACGGGCCGCAGCGCCATTCGCTGTACCGCCTGCTGGCGGGTGAGGGGGCAGAGTTCCCGGGCGACATTACCTGGAACTTCGAGAAGTTCCTGGTGGGCAAGGACGGGCGGGTGCTGGCGCGTTTTTCGCCGCGCACGGCGCCGGATGATCCTGCGGTGGTGCAGGCTATCGAGAAAGCCTTGGCCTGAAGCGCCTGACGCGGTCCCTGTAGGAGCGGCCTTGTGCCGCGAATGGGCCGCAGCGCGGCCCACGATGGCTGCCATGATGCCGAATGGCCTGGGCCGCTTCGCGGCCATTCGCGGCACAAGGCCGCTCCTACACAGATCGCGTAGCACCCAGCCTCGAAGCTGGCGAGGTCGCAGCCTGGTTCCGGGCTGCATGCAGATACCCCTCAAACTGCTCGACAATCCCTGGCCATCCCTGGTGGCTGGCATGCTTTCGCGCATTCAGGCGCACCCGCCGTAACGTCTCTTCTTCCTCCAGCAGCCAGCAGGCTGCATCGATGAACGCCGCCTGGTCCCCCGGCATGGCCAGCGCACCGCTATGGCCGTGGCGAATATGCTGCGCGGCGGCCGCCTCGTCATAGGCGACCACCGCCAACCCCGAGGCCATGGCTTCGAGCACCACATTGCCAAAGGTTTCGGTCAGGCTCGGAAACAGGAACAGGTCACCGCTGGCATAGTGTTCGGCCAGCACCTCGCCACGCTGGGCGCCGCAGAACATGGCATCCGGTACCTGCTGTTCGAGGGCGGCACGCTGCGGGCCGTCACCGACCATGATCAGGCGCAGACGTTTGTGTGGATAAGCTTTCTGCAGTGCCTCCAGGCTTGGGCGCAGCAAACCCAGGTTCTTTTCTGCCGCCAGCCGCCCGACATGCAGTACGGCGATGTCGTCCGGGCCGAGCCCCCAGCTTTCCCGTAATGCGGGGCTGCGCCGGGCCGGGTTGAACAGGCAGGCATCGACCCCCCGGGCCAGTAGTTCCAGGCGTTCGAAGCCACGGCGTTCGAGCTCCAGGCGCTGGCTGAGGCTGGGTACCAGCGTGATCGCCGTGCGCCGATGGAACCAGCGCAGGTAGTTGGTGAGCAGGCGCGTCAGCAGGCCCAGCCCGTACTGGCCGGAATACTGCGGGAAGTTGGTGTGGAAGCCACTGACCACCGCAACCCCGAGGCGCCGGGCCGCGCGCAGTGCACTGAGCCCAAGCGGCCCCTCGGTGGCGATGTACAGCACATCCGGGCGCTGTCGACGCCAGCGGCGCAACAGCTTGTGCATCGATACCTCGCCCCACTGCAAGCCCGGGTAGCCAGGCAGTGGCCAGCCACGGCACAGCATCAGGTTCGGGTCGCTGTGCCGCGGTGCTTCTCCGGCCTGGCGTGGGCGCACCACTTCGATCTCATGGCCGCGTTGGCGCAACCCCTCGCTGAGGCGGCCAAGGGTATTGGCCACGCCGTTGATCTCGGGTGGGAAGGTTTCGCTGACCAGGGAAATGCGTAGGGCGGGTGTATTCATGACAAAAAGTTTCCGCCTGCTGGATTGCGCCAATGTGACTGCCATGTGACGTAAAGATGACGCCTGCTCGCCGACGCGTTTGTCCACGCGAATATTTCATTGCAGGGCACTCAAGCGGGGGCATCGGCAGCCGATGAAGATGCATTCGACTACCCGATTCGCTCCAGGAGAGCGGTGATGTTCAACAACAAGCTCAAGCAAGAAATCCGGCAGCTTCGCGAAGACCTGATGTCCATAGAACAGGTCAAGAATAGCCTCGACAGCGAGATGCTGGTACTTCAACTCGACCCTCAGGGACGGATCGAGATGGTCAATGCCAACTTCGAGAGCGAGATGCTCTACCGTGGCGAACAATTGCTTGGGCGCAACATCGAGGACATCGTCCCCGCCCATGTGAAGACGCTGGATTTCCACCAGCGCATGAAGGGCGCAATCAGCCGCGGTGAACACCTGAACGGTGCATTCCGCCTGCTGCGTGGCAATGGCCAGGAAGCCTGGCTACGGTCGATCCTGCAGCCGGTCAAGAACAGCGAGGGGCGCATCAAGTATTTCACGCTGCATTCCAGCGACCTTACCCGCACCATCGAGACCTCCCGCGAGCACGAAAGCCTGATCAAGGCCCTGATGCGCTCCACCGCGGTGATCGAGTTCGATCTCGATGGCACCATCCTCACTGCCAACGACCGGTTCCTGGGCGCTGTCGGTTACCGCCTGGAGCAGATCCGTGGCAAGCATCACCGCATCTTCTGCGAGCCGGAGGAGGCCAACTCGGCCGGCTACCAGGCGTTCTGGGACAAGCTGCGCCGTGGCGAGTACGTTGCCGACCGCTTCAAGCGTATCGATGCCCACGGCCGGGTGGTCTGGCTGGAAGCTTCATACAACCCGATTTTCGATGCCCATGACGTGCTGTACAAGGTGGTGAAGTTCGCCACCGTCATCACCGATCAGGTCAACCAGGAGCAGGCGGTTGCCGAGGCGGCGGATGTCGCCTACAACACCTCGCTGGGTACCGATGCCAGTGCCCGCAAGGCCACCGATGTGGTCACCCAGAGTGTCAGCGTGATGCGCGGGCTGGAAGCGTCGATGCAAGAGGCGGCAGAGGGTATCCAGGCACTGGATACCCAGTCGCGGGTGATCGGCTCGATCATCAAGACCATCAGCGACATTGCCGGGCAGACCAACCTGCTGGCGCTGAACGCGGCCATCGAAGCGGCCCGCGCTGGCGAACAGGGGCGTGGGTTTGCCGTGGTTGCCGATGAAGTGCGCCAACTGGCCTCGCGCACCAGCACCGCCACCGAGGAAATCGCCCGCGTGGTACAGCAGAACGAGCAACTGGCCCAAGCGGCAGTGGCGATCATCGACACCAGCAAGCGCCAGGCCGAGCAGGGCCTGGCACTGGCGGACGAGACAGGTAGCGTGATCGTCGAGATTCAGGATGGTGCGAAGCGGGTGGTGGATGTGGTGGGGCAGTTTTCCAGCCAGTTGAGTCTTTGATATGGCCTGAGGTTTGTAGCGCCTATGCAGTCGAGCCCCCGCCCGGATGGGGCTCGATCTCAGGCACGACAAAGATCCCCAACCTTGTCCTTGGTGCCGGCTGAACAGCTCAACTTCGCTGAACCTGCTGTAAAAGAAGTCGCATTTTCCTACAACTGACTCAGAAACTTCCGATCCGAATCCATGATGGGATTTCCCCCTGCACACGCTGTCAGGGAGACACCTCATGTACCTGGATTGCCTCGTGCCCTCCTGGCACGAGATCGAGTCACGTGTCATCGCCATGGTGGGCTACCAAAGCGGTGGCCAGTTCCGCACCAGCCTCAATGAAGAGGTCGCCTCGCTAGGCCTCAACCTGCGCCGGATCGAAGCCGTCCGCACAGCCTTCTACCACGCCGAATGGCAGGCGGCGCACATGCTGCGCCAGCGCTTCGCCGACCTCGACATCAACAGTATCGTCGACGAACTGCTGATGGTCGTGCGGCAGATGGCGATGATCGTCGCCGGCAGCACCATCACCGGTGGCCTGCTTGGCGCGGGGGTTGGCGCATTCGCCGGCGGCGCCGGAACCATTCCGTTCGCCGGCGCGGGCGCGGCCATGGGCCTCAAGGTCAGTGGCTGGATCCTCGGCGCGCTGGGGCTGGCCTCCATCGCCGAGTTCTTCATCGAGGGCTTGCCGCGTATCGGCGAGTACTACGTCGACGGCATTCGCTTCGCCTGGGAAGGCACCTGCGGCAATGAAGGCTCGGGCCCGTTCTGCCGGGACGACCCCTATGCGATATCCCGGGCCACGCATCAGATTGCCCAAGGTCATGTGGAGGTCGTGCTGCTGTTGTTGGGGGCGATCGTGTCGTACCTCACCCGCGGCCGCGGCGATGCCCGGGTGCTGGCCCAGGAAATGGCGGCCAGCCGCAAAGGTGCGCGGCTGGGGCAATGGATGCTCAAGCATGAAGAGGGGTTGAAGAAACGGCCGGACCTGCAGGTACCGGAGCGGCGCAAGGGGGCGGTGGGTGAGCCGCAACCGATGCAGCCTGATCGGCCGGCAGGGAAAGACAAGGAGCCCTCGACAGGGAAGCCCGGTAGCATGCCGTTGCATACCGTGGCGTGCTTCAAGGCAGACAAATTGCCAGTATCCAAGCATGGCGAGTTTGAACGGCAGTTGAAGGGACAGCAGGATGGGCTAAACCGGCTTACGGTTGAAGAGTTTCTTGAAAATCTTACTCATCCAGTCAAGCGGGATCCGAACATTGCCAGGAAAGCAAGGAAGAAACTGTATGATAAATTGAAAGATAGAATTCAGAAAGATTTGATGAAAAGTATGAGCCCTATTGAAGCTAAAAAGCTTTCAGTGAAGCAAGCAAAGGAAACCATGTCATCGCTTGCGGCATTGCATAATCCAGATTTGAGCGCGGGTGGTCGGGACGCTATTTCTGACTTCGGCGACAGACAAGTCAACTCTACTATAGGTCCGCAGTGGAAAAATAGAGTGGGAGGATTAAAGCAAGCCGCTGAAGAGCTATCCAGATCGGGTGGTGCATCAAGTCTTTTGAATGTCAGGTTGCATAAATGCTAATAGTTAGAGTTTTTTAATATGGATGAATTCTTTTCAATTTTTATAGAGGAAATGGGTAATCCTGTATTCCGGCAAGAGGTTCCGCCTTCGAGCATACAGCGTTATAGTGGAAAATTGCCGGAAAAATTATTGGAATATTGGGCTGAGCACGGATGGTGTGGATACGGCGACGGGATATTCTGGACTGTCAACCCACAGGATTACGAGGGGGTGGTCGCTTCATTCATTGAAGGTACTGCATTAGAGGGGCGTGATACGTATCATCTAGTCGCTCGCGGTGCCTTTGGCGATCTCTATCTATGGGGTGAAAATTCCGGGTTTTCATTGGATATCATAGCCTACGCGTCCCGTTATTCTGGCAATGACCATGAATTAGCGACAGCTGATATCGATAGGGAAGTGCAAGGTTTTTTCCTGGGCATGGAGAAGGAATCCAATGATTTCGGCGACCTATTCGAGCCAGCAAAGAGAAAATTAGGCATGCTAAAGCACGATGAAATGTATGGTTTTGTTCCGGCCTTGGCGTTCGGTGGGCCAAGTGAACTTGCTAATATCGAAAAGGTTAAGGCAGTGGAACATTTGATATTGCTTTCTCAGATTTCTACTCTAGAACCCTACAGCTTCTCTGACTTCTAGAAACGCAATCTGCGGAAAGGGGCTGCCCTGCAGCCCCTCGCCCCTTCAGTTCCGCTCCCGCACCCAGAACAACGTAGCCCCGGCCACCGCCGCCGGCATCATCAGCACGTTCACCACCGGCACCATCAACGCCAGATAGGTGATGCCGCCAAAGCCCAGCGATTGCCAGCGCTTCTGCCGCAGCCAGGCGAGCATGTCCTGCCAGCTCATCTTGTTGTTGTCCGCCGGGTAGTCGATGTACTGGATAGCCATCATCCACACCCCGAAGATCAGCCAAAGCGGCGCCGCCACCACGTTGACCACCGGGATCAGCGACAGGATGAACAGGCCGATGGCCCGCGGCAGGAAGTAGCCCAGCTTGCGCATTTCACGGCCGAAGGTACGTGGCACCATGGCCACCAGCTCGCCCCAGCTGAACGCGGGGAAATTGTCCTCGCCACGCACCACAACCTCGACCTTTTCCGCCAGAAAGCCGTTGAACGGCGCGGCGATGATGTTGGCCACCAGGGTGAAGGTGAAGAACACCATCAGCACCACCAGGGCGACAAACAGCGGCCAGAGGATGTAGGTGAGAAAGCTCAGCCAGCTCGGCAAGCTCGGCATCAGGGCGTCCACCCACAGGCTGAACTGGTGGCCGGCGAAGTAGATCAGGCCGCCAAACAGCAGCAGGTTGACCGCCAGCGGTAGCAGCACGAACAACCGCAGATTGGGGCTTAGCACCAGTTTCAGGCCTTCGCGCAGGTACTGGGGGCCAGAGAGTACAGGGGCTTGCATCGAGAGACTCCGCAGAGAAGGAAAACGCGCTGACCTTACCGAGTTTGCCGCGCCGACGAAAGGCGGGCAGCGGGCGGGAAACGGGCTGTAACAAAAGCAGCAGGGCTTGGCTATCGATCAAATCGCTGAATAGACGATGGCTATGAGGTGGATTGTCGAAGGATATTTCCTTAATCTTTGCGACCTCGCTACAGTGCGCTCACTTTCCGCTTTATGGGCCTGCGCGTTGTAGCCTTCCCCAAGTGCTGCGTGGGTCCTTTTTAATTTCCAGGCAGGCGCAGCCGGTACACCGATGCCGGCCCTGCGGCCCGCTCGACAGGAGTTCGACATGTCTGAAGTACGTCATTCGCGCGTCATCATTCTGGGTTCCGGCCCTGCCGGTTACAGCGCCGCGGTGTATGCCGCCCGTGCCAACCTCAAGCCGCTGCTGATCACCGGCATGCAGGCCGGTGGCCAGCTGACCACCACCACCGAAGTCGACAACTGGCCGGGCGACCCCCACGGCCTGACCGGCCCTGCGCTGATGCAGCGCATGCAGGAACACGCCGAGCGTTTCGAAACCGAAATCGTCTTCGACCACATCAACGCCGTCGACCTGGCCAACAAACCCTTCACCCTGCAGGGTGACAGCGGCAAGTACACCTGTGACGCGCTGATCATCGCCACTGGCGCCAGCGCCCGCTACCTGGGCCTGCCGTCGGAAGAAACCTTCATGGGCAAGGGTGTTTCGGCCTGTGCCACCTGCGACGGCTTCTTCTACCGCAACAAGCCGGTCGCCGTGGTGGGTGGCGGCAACACTGCCGTGGAAGAGGCGCTGTACCTGGCCAACATCGCCAGCAAGGTGACTCTGGTACACCGTCGCGATACCTTCCGCGCCGAGAAGATCCTGGTCGACAAGCTGCACGCCCGTGTGGCCGAAGGGAAGATCGAGCTCAAGCTCAATGCCACCCTGGACGAAGTGCTGGGTGACAACATGGGCGTGACTGGTGCGCGCCTGAAGAACAACGATGGCAGCAGCGACGAAATCAAGGTCGACGGCGTGTTCATTGCCATTGGCCACACCCCGAATACCTCGCTGTTCGAAGGCCAGCTGACCCTCAAGGACGGCTACCTGGTGGTCAACGGCGGCCGTGAGGGCAATGCCACCGCCACCAACATCGAGGGCGTGTTCGCCGCCGGTGACGTGGCCGACCACGTTTATCGCCAGGCCATTACCTCGGCCGGTGCCGGCTGCATGGCGGCGCTGGATGTCGAGCGTTACCTGGATGGGCTGGCCAACGCTTCGTTCTGATCCGAGAGCGCCGCCAATGAAAAAACCGGCCCTGAGGCCGGTTTTTTCATGCCTGCAATCA
Source organism: Pseudomonas sp. C5pp (assembly GCF_000814065.1). Taxonomy (NCBI): domain Bacteria; kingdom Pseudomonadati; phylum Pseudomonadota; class Gammaproteobacteria; order Pseudomonadales; family Pseudomonadaceae; genus Pseudomonas; species Pseudomonas sp. C5pp. The sequence continues at coordinate 51,574 of NZ_JWLN01000014.1, forward strand.
GCTTACAGGCTCAACCGCATCGACAGGTCTACCGCCTTCACATCCTTGGTCATGGCACCAATCGAGATGTAGTCCACCCCAGTCTCGGCAATCACCCGCAAGGTCGTCTCGTTGACCCCGCCACTGGCTTCCAGCTTGGCCTTGCCCGCAGTAATGCGCACTGCTTCGCGCATCTCTTCCAGAGTCAGCTCGTCGAGCATGATGATGTCGGCACCAGCGGCCAGTGCCTGGCGCAGCTCATCCAGGCTTTCCACTTCGATTTCCACCGGCTTGCCCGGCGCAATGCGGTGCGCCGCCGCGACGGCCGCCGCCACGCCGCCGCTGGCTGCGATGTGGTTTTCCTTGATCAGGAAGGCGTCGTACAGGCCGATGCGGTGGTTGTCGCAACCGCCGCAGGTCACTGCATACTTCTGCGCCAGGCGCAGGCCCGGCAGGGTCTTGCGGGTGTCCAGCAGGCGTACCTGGGTGCCTTCCACCAGGTCGGCAAGGAAGCGCGCACGAGTGGCGACACCCGACAGCATCTGCAGGAAGTTCAATGCACTGCGCTCACCACTGAGCAGCGAACGCGCGGGGCCCTCCAGATGGAACAGTGGCTGGTTGGCCGTGGCGCGCTCGCCATCGGCCACCTGCCAGTGCACGGCCACGCGTGGGTCGAGTTGGCGGAACACGGCATCGACCCAGGCGGTGCCGGCGATCACGCAGTCTTCGCGGGTAATGATGGTCGCCTTGGCCAGGCGCTCGGCCGGGATCAACTGCGCGGTGATATCGCCACTGCCGATGTCCTCCAACAGCGCACGGCGCACATTGGCTTCGATTTCAGCGGTCAGGTCGGCAAGGCGTAGGTTCGGCATGGTCGGCTCCACAAGCTAGATGCCGGCGATTATAGGGCAGGGGGCCGGTGTGTACAGTCGCCTCGGCGATGACCTTTGGTCGGCCGGTGTGAGCAGGCGTGGTAAATCAGGGTCATTAGCCAGCTAGTGAAACGGCGCTGGCAGCTGTGCGGATTTTTACCGATAATGGTGACCAGTATTTGGCGTCATGACTTTGACGATCTTCAGCCCCTTCGGGCGAGACACCCTGCAAGGAGTACAGGATGCAAAAAGAAGGCAAGGTGGTGCCCTTGGCGGCAGCCATCGATCGAGGCGGGCGTGCGCCTCTGCCTTGCCTTCCGGTATTGCTCCTGCAGGTGCGCGACAAGGCCGCCTTGCAGTTGCGTCAGGGCCTGCAGGGCTTGTTCGACAATGCTGACGACACCCTCTTCGAGATGGCCGACAAGGCCTTCGACCGCAGTGACCAGAACCTGTACTTTGAGGCCATGCGTGACCTGCGCCTGAAGCGCAAGAGCATCGAGCGCGGTTTTCTCGACACGTTCTATGATGCCTTTGCCCGTATCGGCCAGGTTGACCTGCTGGCGCACATGGTCGAGCCGGGCAACTTGCGCAGCAAGGCCCACGTGGAACGGGCTGGCGCGATAGAAGGCATGGTCGCGCGTGTGCTGTCACGCGACGGAATTGCCCTGCAGCAACTGGGCCTGCGCTTGCAGGTACTGCTCGACCGCCCCCTGCACGAGCAGCACAACCCGCTGGGGCCCGCAGCGCTGTGCGGCTACTTCCTCGACGCTGGCCGCAACCTGGGGGTTGGCCTGCGGGTCAAGCTGGTCCTGCTCAAACTGTTCGAGCGCTATGTGTTGCGCGATGCCGACGTGATCTATGGCGAAGCCAACCAGTTGCTGGCCGCCGCCGGTGTACTGCCTGAATTGCCGTCGGCACCACGTCGGCGTGCCGAAGATCGGCGCATGAGCGCAGGTCGTGGGCCGGCGAACCTGGGTCACGAGGTGGGCTCGGACGCGGCAGGGCAGGCTTTCTTTGCCTCGTTGCAAACACTGCTGGCCCCGGTGCGTGGAAAGTTCGCGCCTCGTTTGCAGGCGGTGGCCGCCGCCCAGCCAATCAGCACCGCCGACCTGCTGCGCCTGCTTTCGCATTTGCAGCACTATGTGCCCGCTACCCACGAGGCCGACGATTTCGAACTTGGCCAACAGCTTGAACAATTGCTGTTGCGGGTCAGCGTGCGCAGCGGCACACGCCGGCGTATCGATGTTGCCGACGAGGACATGATCAACCTGGTTGGTCTGCTGTTCGCCTTCATCCAGGACGACGACAACTTGCCGGCCAGCCTGCGTGCGCTGATCGGGCGTTTGCACATTCCGCTGCTTAAAGTGGCCCTGTTGGACAAGGGACTGCTCAGTCGTGCCAGCCACCCGGCCCGCCGGCTGCTCAACGAGATCGCTGGCGCGGCAATCGGCTGGGAATGCGGCGGCGACGGTATGCGTGACAGCCTGCACCTGCGGGTGGAGCGTATCGTCCAGCGCCTTCTCAATGATTTTGCCGAAGATACCAGCCTGTTCGCCGAACTGCTCGAAGACTTCCTCGCTTTCAACCAGGACGAGCGGCGGCGCAACGAGCTGCTCGAACAACGCACCCGCGACGCCGAAGAAGGGCGTGCCCGAACACTGCAGGCCAGGCAGCAGGTGCAGCATGCTCTCAACCAACGGCTGCGCGGTAGGTTATTGCCGCAGGTGGTGGTACAGATGCTGGTGCAAGCCTGGAGCCAGGTACTGCTGCTGGCCTGGCTCAAGCAAGGTGAAGCATCCCAGGCCTGGCGGGATGCCTTGCAGACGATGGACACGCTGCTGGCCAGCATCACTCCGCCGCATGAGCCGCATGCCTTGCTGCAGCAGGTACCGGGCCTGCTCAAGGCACTGCGCGATGGCCTGGCCAGCGTGGCCCTGGACTCGGCAGCGACCCGCGAATTCTTCCTGCAACTGGAACAGCTGCACCTGCGTGCCTGCGCGGGTACCGCGATGCAGCCCGGCACTGAGGGCCAGCCCTTGAGCGAAGTGCTGGTGGCCGAGGACATCGTCCTGGCGATTGCCGAGGAACCCGCTTGTGCTCCGTCGCAGTTTGCCGACGGGCAGGCTGTGGCCGTGCGTCAGGTGCAGCGCCTGCGTATCGGTACCTGGGTAGAAGTGCTGGACGAGGACGAACCGCTGCGCTGCAAACTGGTGGCGCGCGTCGACAGTAGCGACCGGCTGGTGTTCGCCAACCGCACCGGTATGAAAGTACGCGAATGGAACGGGGCCAGCCTGGCCCGGGCACTGCATCGAGGTGAGGTGCGGGTGCTGGATGACGGGCTTTTGTTCGAGCGGGCGCTTGAGGCGGTGCTCGACGGGCTGCGGCGGTAGGCACAACTGTCTTGCGCATTATCTGCAAGCTGGCACGATCTCTGTGGGAGCGGGCGTGCCCGCGAAACAAGCGCCGCGGTGGATGGCACCGGCTGCGCCGGTGTTCGCGGGCACGCCCGCTCCCACAGCATTACAATGATTCACATGCAAACGCCGTTGGCCGCAGGGCATACTGTTGACCTGTTCACGGCGCTCTCAGGATCTGCCCCATGCAATTGGACCGTGCCACTGGCTGGTTCCACGGAATCGGAATCACCCATTGCCCCTCGCCGAACTTCAATGCTCGCCCCGAAGGCGAATCGATTTCCCTGCTGGTTATTCACAACATCAGCCTGCCGCCGGCCTGCTTCGGTACCGGCAAGGTCCAGCAATTCTTCCAGAACCGCCTGGACCCCAATGAGCACTCGTACTTCGCCAGCATCAACCACCTGACCGTATCAGCGCACCTGTTCGTCGAGCGTGACGGCGCGGTGACCCAGTTCGTGTCGTTGCTCGACCGCGCCTGGCATGCTGGTGTGTCGTGCTTCGACGGGCGTGAAGGCTGTAACGATTTCTCCATCGGTATAGAACTGGAGGGCACCGACGACCTGCCCTATACCGATGCCCAGTACGCGGTGCTGGAGCAACTTACCCGGCACATCCGCGGTGCCTGGCCGGCCATCGCGCTGGACCGCATCCAGGGCCATAGCGACATTGCCCCGCAGCGCAAGACCGACCCCGGCCCGGCCTTCGACTGGCCGCGCTACCGAAAGGCGCTGCAGCAAAACGAGGACAAGGTATGAGTTTTCTGGTGTTGTTGCTGGCGCTTTGGGTCGAGAAGTTCTCGGCCCTGCGCCATCAGGTGCAGCGAGATGGGTTCTTCCTTGGCGAACTGGTGCGCCTGGAGCGCAGCGGCAAGGTGCACCCATGGTGGACGCTGGCCATTCTGGTGTTGGCACCGGTAGCGCTGCTGGTTTTGCTGCTGCATGTTCTGGACCCGGTGGCGTATGGCTTGTTGGCGTTGCCGGTGCACCTGCTGGTGCTGATCTACAGTCTGGGCCGCGGCGATGCCAAGGCATCGATGGGGCCGTTCCGTGATGCCTGGCGGCGCGGTGATGACCAGGCCGCGCTGCACGTGGCCGAGCGCGACCTAGGTCTGGCGGCCGACGAGCCGCAAAGCCTGTTGGTGCAGGTGCAGGGCAACCTGCTGTGGCAGGTGTACCAAGGCTTTTTCGCGGTGATTTTCTGGTACTTCGTGCTGGGCCCGGGTGCAGCCCTGGCCTATCGCTTGCTGGCTCTGTGTGGCGAACACAGCAAGCAACCGGCGTTGAAGGCCCGTGCCGAGCAGCTCAGGCATATCATGGACTGGCTGCCGGTACGGGTGCTGGCCTTGAGTTTCGCCCTGGTCGGCAACTTTCTCGCGGTCACCCGGGTGATGCTGCACGAGGTGCTCAACTGGCACATCAGCGCCGCACACCTGGTGGCCCGGGTCTGGCGCATTGCCGATGACATTCCCGAGGAAGAAGACAGCCAGCGCGGGCTGGGACGGCTGGACAGCCTGTGGGAGCTGCTGCTGCGCTGTGCGGTGCTGTGGTATGCCGGGTTTGCGCTGTGGACGGTGCTTGTCTGAACTGGTTCGCTGGCGTTTTCGCGGGCTTGCCCGCTCCCACAGGTACTGCGCCGGTCTCAAGATTTGCGCGGTCCCTGTGGGAGCGGGCAAGCCCGCGAAGAGGCCCACGCAGGTGCCAGCACTTCAGCTACCAGCCAAACAACTCGCAAGCATTGCGGGTGCTGGCTTGAGCCAGTTCCGCGACATCCACCCCCATCACCTGCGCCAGCACCCCGGCAATTTCCGGCAGGTGCTCCGGGCTGTTCCTCACCCCTGGGTACATGACCGGCGCCATGTCCGGCGCATCGGTCTCCAGCACCACGCTGTCCAGCGGCAACCGCGCCAGGGTCTTGCGCAGCCTTAAGGCCTGTGGCCAGGTACCTGCACCGCCAAGCCCAAGCCGGAAGCCCAGCTTGATGTACTCGCGGGCCTCTTCGTAACTGCCGGCAAACGCATGAATCACCCCCGCCCGCGCCGGCTTGTAGCGCTTGAGCGTGGCGATCACCTGGGCATGGCTGCGGCGCACGTGCAGCAGTGCGGGCAGTTCGAAGTCGCAGGCCATCTGCAGTTGCGCTTCGAACAGTGTCTGCTGGCGGGCCTTGTCCAGGTCTTCGAGGTAATAATCCAGGCCAAACTCGCCCACGGCACAAAGCCGTGGGTCGCCGTGCAGGCGCTGCAGCCACTCGCGCAACTGCGCCAGGTGCTCGGGATGATGCTGGTCGAGGTAGACCGGATGCAGGCCGAGTGCGGCGAACAGGCGCTTATCGGCACAGGCCAGGTCCCATACCCGCTGGAAATTTGCCTGGTACACCCCCAGCACCACCATCCTCTCCACCCCGCGCGACGCCGCGTTGGCCAGCAGTTGTGGGCGGTCGGCGTCGAAGTCGGGGAAGTCCAGGTGGGTGTGGGTGTCGATCAGGCGCATGTTCAGGCCGCTGTAATGCGTTGCTTGAACGTTCGACCGACGGCATGCACGCCAGGTTCGTAGCGTTTGTCCTCGATCGCGGCCAGTGCCAGTTCCAGCGCGGTGGCGGCAATCAGGCCATGCTGCTGGGCCATGGCATTGACTGGCAGCGGCAGGAAGTCGAGCAACTGGTTGTCGCCAAAGGTACCCAGCTGCAGCTGGCGTGAGTCGGCAGTGCGCGCCTGCAGGGTGTCGAACACCCCTTGCAGCAGCACGTAGGAGGTTGTCACCAGGGCATCCGGCAGGCCGCCAAGGTCATGGATCAGTTGCTGCATCAGGCGCTGGCCGCACTCTCGGCTGAACGCTTCGCCCTGATAGCGGCGAACCTCGCCGGCATAGCCTTGCAGGGCTTCGTCGAAGCCACCGGCACGTGCCTGGCTGACCGACAGCTCGGGGCGGGCGCCGATCAAGGCGATGCTGCGCGGGGCGGCGCTCAGCAAGCTGGCGGCCAGCTGGCGGCTGGCGTCGCGGTCGTCGCTGATCACCGAGCAGAAGTGCGCAGGGTCCAGGCGGCGGTCGATGGCGATTACCGGCAGGCCTTTGTCCTGCAGCTCGCGGTAGCTGTCGTCTTCTGGCGGCAGGCAGCTGGCGACGAACAGTGCATCGCAACGGCGGGCGCGGAACAGCTGTTGCAACTGGCGCTCGCTGTCGGGCTGGTCGTCGCTGCTGGCAATCAGCAACTGGTAGCCACGGGCGCGGGCACCTTGTTCGAGCTGCTTGGCGATGCGGGCGTAGCTGGGGTTCTCCAGATCCGGGAGAATGAAGCCCAGAGTGCGGGTATGCCGGCTGCGCAGGCCAGCGGCCTGCGGGTTGGGGGTGAAGCCGTGGGCCTCGACCACCGCGCGTACCCGCTCGACAGTGCTGTTGCTGATGCGCTGCTGTTCGGCCTTGCCATTGATGACGTAGCTGGCAGTGGTCACGGACACACCGGCCAGACGGGCGATATCGCTGAGTTTCACCGAATTTTCCTTGTTATTACCGGGGCTGGCTGTGAGCCTTGACCGGGTAGTTTGACCCGGCGGGGGCGCCACGCGCAGACGACCATTGTCGCAATTGTCCGACAGGATGGGGCTTTTTCCTCGGCAGATTATCGAGTAACGTGGCCGTCTGGTCAGATTAATCGTTTCAGCTGCCGAATTTTCTGCCTCGGCTGCCATCCGTGCAAGGCTGTTGAACTGGCCGTTCATGTGAATTTCACAACAATACTCCAGTACCCGACCGGGAACTGCAAAAGGAGAAGGTCATGCTCGAGCTCGCCAAGGAGCAGATAGCCATGGGCCAGAAGGCCGCCGACAAGGCCGAGGCATTGCGCCTGCTGGCCGACCGGCTGGTCGATGACGGCCTGGTCGCCGAGGGATACCTGCAAGGGCTGCAGGCCCGAGAGGCACAAGGCTCCACCTTCCTTGGGCAGGGCATTGCCATCCCCCATGGCACGCCGCAGACCCGTGACCTGGTGTACGCCACCGGCGTGCGCCTGTTGCAGTTTCCCGAGGGCGTGGACTGGGGCGACGGCCAGATGGTCTATCTGGCTATCGGCATCGCCGCCCGTTCCGATGAGCACCTGCGCCTGTTGCAACTGCTGACCCGCGCCCTGGGCGAGACCGACCTGGCCGAAGCTCTGCGGCGCGCCGGTTCCGCGGAGGCGTTGCTGAAGCTGCTGCAGGGCGCGCCTCAGGAACTGGCGCTGGATGCGCAGTTGGTCGGCCTGAACCTGCCGGCCGAAGACTTCGATGAGCTGGCCTGGCGCGGCGCCCGTCTGTTACAGCGTGCCGACTGCGTCGATAGCGGTTTTGCCGCCGTCCTGCAGCAGGCCGAACCGCTGCCGCTGGGCGAGGGCCTGTGGTGGCTGCACAGCGAGCGCCAGGTGCGCCAGCCGGGGCTGGCCTTCATCACCCCGCAGCAGCCGCTGCGTTACCGCGACCAACCGCTCAACGGCCTGTTCTGCCTGGCCAGCCTCGGTGCAGCCCACCAGGCCTTGCTCGAACGCCTGTGCGAAGTGCTGATCGAAGGCCGCGGCCAGATGCTCTACCAGGCTACCAGCAGCCGCGCGGTGCTGGAGGTGCTAGGCGGTGAGGCGCCGAAAGACTGGCCCAGTGCGCGCGTGGTGCTGGCCAACCCGCACGGTTTGCATGCCCGCCCGGCAAAGGTATTGGCGCAACTGGCCAAAGGTTTCGATGGGGAAATCCGCGTGCGGCTGGCGGATAGCGCGCAGCCGGCGGTGTCCGTAAAGAGCCTGAGCAAGCTGCTCAGTCTCGGCGCCCGACGTGGCCAGACACTGGAACTGGTGGCTGAGCCCGGCATCGCCCCCGATGCCTTGCCGGTGCTGTTGGCCGCCATCGAACAAGGCCTGGGTGAAGAGGTGGAGCCACTGCCGCAGAGTGCTGAGGTTGTAGCTGGCGCAGCGGCCGAAGTGCTGCAAGCGCCCGCGGCCGGTAGCCGTATCCACGGCGTGGGTGCTGCGCCCGGCATTGCCAGTGGCCCGGCCCATGTGTGTGTCGAGCGTGAGTTCGACTACCCCCTGCGCGGTGAGTCCTGCGCCCAGGAGCGGCATAAGCTGCGTGAAGCTGTGGCGACCGTGAATGGCGAGCTGCAGGCTTTGGTCCAGCGCAGCGACAAGGCCATTGGCGAAATCTTCGTCACCCATCAGGAAATGCTCGCAGACCCGGCCCTGAGCGACGATGTCGAGCAGCGCCTGGGCCAGGGCGAAAGCGCCGCGGCAGCATGGATGGCCGTGATCGAGGCGGCGGCGCGTCAACAGGAGTCGCTGCACGATGCCTTGCTCGCCGAACGTGCTGCCGACCTGCGTGACATCGGCCGCCGCGTGCTGGCGCAGTTGTGTGGCGTGCAGGCCCAGGCTGAACCCGAGCAACCCTACGTGCTGGTAATGACGGAAGTCGGCCCGTCCGATGTCGCCCGGCTGGACCCGAGCCGCGTCGCCGGTATCGTCACCGCCCAGGGTGGCGCCACCGCCCACAGTGCCATCGTCGCCCGTGCCTTGGGCATTCCGGCGGTGGTGGGCGCGGGGGCGTCGATACTGCTGTTGGACAGCGGCACGCCGTTGCTGCTCGATGGCCAGCGTGGCGTGGTCAGCGTGGCGCCGCCGGCGGATGAACTGCAAAAGGCCCTGGCCGAGCGCGACCTGCGCGAGCAACGCTTGCAGGCCGCCTGGGCCAACCGCTTCGAGCCGGCGGTCACTCGCGATGGTCACGCTGTCGAGGTGTTTGCCAACATCGGCGAGAGCAACGGCATCGCCAAGGTAGTGGAGCAGGGCGCCGAAGGCGTTGGCCTGCTGCGCACCGAGTTGATTTTCATGGCCCACACCCAGGCCCCGGACGTGGCGACCCAGGAAGCCGAGTACCGTCGCGTGCTCGATGGCCTCGACGGGCGCCCGCTGGTGGTGCGCACCCTCGATGTCGGTGGCGACAAGCCGCTGCCGTACTGGCCGATCGCTGCCGAGGAAAACCCGTTCCTCGGTGTGCGCGGCGTACGCCTTACCCTGCAGCGCCCGCAGGTGATGGAAGACCAGTTGCGCGCCCTGCTGCGCGCTGCCGACCAGCGCCCGCTGCGCATCATGTTCCCGATGGTCGGGCAGGTGCATGAATGGCGCGAGGCGCGCGCCATGGTCGAGCGCCTGCGCGCCGAGATCCCGGTAGCCGATCTGCAACTGGGTATCATGGTCGAAGTGCCCTCGGCAGCGCTGTTGGCACCACAACTGGCGCGCGAAGTGGACTTTTTCAGCATCGGCACCAACGACCTGACCCAGTACACCTTGGCCATCGACCGTGGTCACCCCAGCCTCTCGGCCCAGGCCGACGGCCTGCACCCGGCGGTGCTCAGCCTGATCGACATGACCGTGCGCGCCGCCCATGCCCATGGCAAGTGGGTGGGCGTGTGCGGCGAGCTGGCGGCCGACCCGCAGGCAGTGGCCGTGCTGCTGGGCCTGGACGTAGACGAACTCAGCGTCGCCGCGCGCAGCATTGCCGAAGTCAAGGCCCTGGTTCGCCAGGCCGATCACCAGACGGCCCGCGCCCTGGCGCGCGAGGCCCTGCAACAGGACAGCGCCGCAGCGGTTCGCGCGCTGGTGGAGCGTTACTGAATGGCCAAGATCCTCACCCTCACCCTGAACCCTGCGCTGGATATCACCATCGGCCTGGGTACCCTGCGCCCAGGGCAGGTCAATCGCAGCCAGGAGCAGCACAGCCACGCCGCAGGCAAGGGGCTGAACGTTGCCCAGGTACTGGCCGACCTGGGCCACACCGTCACTGTTGGCGGCTTCCTCGGGCGTGACAACCTGCAGCCTTTCGAGGCGCTGATCGACTGGCGCGGCTTCGTCGACTGCTTTGTCCGCGTGCCGGGCGAAACCCGCAGTAATATCAAGCTGGTCGAAGCCGATGGCCGTGTCACCGACATCAACGGCCAAGGCCCGGAAGTCGACGAAGCGGCGCGCAGTGCATTGCTGCGCTGCCTGGCGCAGGTTGCCCCGGGCCACGATGCGGTGGTGGTGGCTGGTAGCCTGCCGCGTGGGATCAGCGCCGACTGGTTCCGACAGTTGCTCGAACAGCTCAAGGCGCAAGGCCTGAAGGTGGCCCTGGACAGCAGCGGTGAAGCCCTGCGTGCCGGCCTGCAGAGCTCGCCCTGGCTGGTCAAGCCCAATACCGAAGAGTTGGGCGAGGTGCTCGGCCTGGCTGTGGATAACCCGGCGCAGCAGCGCGCTGCTGCCGAGCGCCTGCTGGCCAGTGGCGTCGAACACGTGGTGGTGTCGGCGGGAGAGCAGGGCGTCAGCTGGTTCACCCGCGGCCATGCCGTACATGCTTGCCCGCCCAAGGTGCAGGTTGCCAGCACAGTGGGTGCAGGTGATTCGCTGGTGGCCGGCATGGTCCACGGCCTGCTGCAGGGCGAAGCCCCGGCGCAGACCTTGACCCGTGCCACCGCCATCGCTGCACAGGCTGTTACCCAGGTTGGTTTCGGCATCCGTGACCGCGAGCAACTGGCGCATCTGGAAGCTGCCGTGCAACTGACAGAACAAAAAGAGGGTTGCCGATGAATATTGCCATTGTCACTGCCTGCCCCAACGGCCAGGTGTCGAGCGTGCTGAGCGCGCGCTTGCTGTCCGCCGCAGCCCAGCGGCGGGGCTGGAGTACCAGCGTCGAAGTGCAGGGTGCCGGCCACCCCGAGCGGCAACTGAGCGCCACGCAGATCGCCGAGGCCGACTGGGTGCTGGTGGTCAGCACCGGCCCGGTGGACCTGGAGCGTTTCGTCGGCAAGCGCGTGTACCAGAGCACGCCATCCCAGGCTTTGGCCGACCGCGAAGGCTTCCTCGATGAGGCGGCTTCCAGCGCCCGTCTGCTGGCCACGGTGCCAGGCCTTCCGGCTGAAACTGGCAGCGCTGGCGCACGCATCGTCGCCGTCACGGCTTGCCCGACTGGCGTCGCGCATACATTCATGGCCGCGGAAGCCTTGCAGCAGGCTGCGCAGCAACTGGGCTACGAGCTCACCGTCGAGACCCAGGGCTCGGTCGGTGCGCGCAACCCCTTGTCTGCCGAAGCCATCGCTGCAGCGGATGTAGTGCTGCTGGCCGCCGACATCGAAGTGCCCACCGCGCGTTTCGCTGGCAAGCGCATTTACCGTTGTGGCACCGGTATCGCCCTCAAGCAGGCCCGCGCGACCCTCGACAAGGCCCTGGCTGATGCCAAGGTGGAAAACAGCGGCGATGCCGCAGCGGCGAGCACGCCAGCCAAGGGCGAGAAGAGCGGGGTATACAAGCACCTGCTCACCGGCGTGTCGTTCATGCTGCCGATGGTGGTGGCTGGCGGCCTGCTGATTGCCCTGTCGTTCGTATTCGGTATCGAGGCTTACAAAGAAGCGGGCACCTTGCCGGCGGCGTTGATGCAGATCGGTGGCGAGGCTGCGTTCAAGTTGATGGTGCCGCTGCTGGCCGGCTATATCGCCTGGTCCATCGCCGACCGCCCGGGGCTGGCGCCCGGCATGATCGGCGGTCTGCTGGCCAGCACTCTGGGCGCCGGTTTCATCGGGGGTATCGTCGCCGGCTTCCTAGCTGGCTACAGCGCCAAGGCCATTGCCCGCTGGGCGCGCTTGCCCAGCAGCCTGGAGGCACTGAAGCCGATCCTGATCATCCCGCTGCTGGCCAGCCTGTTCACCGGCCTGGTGATGATCTACGTGGTTGGCCAGCCAGTGGCGGCGATGCTGGAAGGGCTCACGCAATTTCTCGACAGCATGGGCACCACCAATGCCATCCTGTTGGGTCTGTTGCTGGGCGGCATGATGTGCGTCGACCTGGGCGGGCCGATCAACAAGGCCGCGTATGCCTTCTCGGTGGGGCTGCTGGCCTCGTCGAGCTATGCGCCGATGGCGGCGACCATGGCCGCCGGCATGGTGCCGCCAATTGGCCTGGGTATCGCCAGCTTCCTGGCCCGACGCAAGTTTGCCCAGAGCGAGCGTGAAGCGGGCAAGGCGGCGTTGGCGCTGGGGCTGTGCTTCATCTCCGAAGGGGCGATCCCGTTTGCCGCCAAGGACCCGCTGCGGGTGATCCCGGCCAGCGTGGCCGGTGGGGCATTGACCGGGGCATTGTCGATGTACTTCGGCTGCAAGCTGATGGCGCCGCATGGCGGCCTGTTCGTGCTGCTGATCCCCAATGCGATCAACCATGCGCTGCTGTACTTGTTGGCGATCGTGGCGGGTAGCCTGCTGACGGCGGTGGTGTATGCGGTGATCAAGAAGAGCGAGCGGGTGGAGTTGGCGGTAGCGCCGGTGAAGGGTTAGAGATTTCAGCTGGCTTTACTGGCCTCTTCGCGGGTGAACCCGCTCCCACAGGTACTGCACAGGCATCAGGTCCGGCGCGGTCTCTGTGGGAGCGGGTTCACCCGCGAAGAGGCCGGAACAGGTCACCGCCCGTGCTTCTGCCGCAACGGCACAAGCAGATCGCCCAGCCCGTTGTGATCGATCTCATGCATCAGCGCCAGCAACCCACCCAATTCCCCCGCCGGGAAACCCTTGCGCGCAAACCAGGCCAGGTAATCCCCTGGCAGGTCGGCAATGATTCGTCCCTGGTACTTGCCAAACGGCATGGTGCGGGTGACCAGCAGTTCGAGGGTTTCCGGCTTCATCATCGGCGCACCTGGCTGTTGAAAAGCGCCGACCATACTGCAATCTGCACGAAGGCCCAAGCGGCAATCATGCAGAACGCCGTGATCAAGCTCAGACCTTGTGTTTCTATCTTATTGATTGTTAAGGAATTTGTAGATAATCCTCGCTTGGCACGAACGCTGCTCCCATACAGATGACTATCACCTGCCAAGGAGTTTGTGCCATGAGCAATCCCAACAAAGACGTGATCGACGTGCTCAACGACCTGATCGAGTACAGCAAGGATGGTGAGAAAGGTTTCAAGGCCTCTGCCGATGATGTGAAGAACCCCGAACTTAAAGCGTTCTTCGTTCAGCGTGCCGGTGAGTGCGCCAATGCGGCCGGCGAACTGCAGAGCGAAGTGCGTCGCCTGGGGGGCGACCCGGAAACCTCCACCAGCATCAGCGGTGACCTGCATCGGGGTTGGGTCAACCTCAAGGCGATGATCACCGGCAAGGATGAGGAAGCGGTGCTGAACGAGGTGGAGCGGGGCGAGGACCATGCCCTCAAGGCCTACAAGGAAGCTCGTGAGAAACTGGTCAAGCTGGGCCGCACCGCCAGCGACCAGACCTACACCTTGGTGGAAAAACAGCTGCAAGGTGTGCAGCGTAACCATGATCAGGTCAGGGCCTTGCGCAACGCCGCGCGCGCCCGCAGCTAGTCCGCAGGCCCCTCTACCCGGTTGCGGCCTTTGGCCTTGGCACGGTAGAGAGCTTCATCGGCAGCACCCAGCACCCTCGCCAGGTCGTGCTGGGTGCCTGACAGGCCGATGCCGATGCTCACCGTGACAGAGTGGGCATCGTCGGCAAACGGTGCCAGCGCCTCGACGCTGGCGCGGATGCGCTCCGCCAGCAGTTGCGCACCGGCCAGGTCAGTTTCCGGCAACACTACCTGGAATTCTTCACCCCCATAGCGCGCCGCCAGATCGGCCGGGCGCCGGATGCACGCCTCGATGGTCCTGGCCACTTCGCGCAAGGCATGGTCGCCACCGGCGTGGCCGTGGCGCTGGTTGAATGCCTTGAAGTGGTCCACATCCACCATCAGCACTGCCAATGACTTGCGATTGCGCTGGGCGCGGGCCCATTCCTGACGGAGTACCTGGTCCAGGTGGCGGCGGTTGGGCAAGCCGGTCAGGCTGTCGGTGGCGGCCAGGTTGGCCAGACCCTGTTCGGCCTCTTGCCGGCGGCGCAACTCGCGGCCCAGCAGCAGGGTCAGCCAGAGGATACCCACACACAGTACCCCTGTGGCGACGCCGACCACGATCGCAGTGCGGCGCCACGACTCGAAAACTTCATCGGCCGAACGCACGACCAGCACGATCAGCGGCAACTGAGCGACCCGGGCAAAGGTGTACATGCGCGGGGTGCCGTTGCGGCTGGAGCGTGCGGTAAAGCTGCCGTTCTGCTCGCTGAGAATGCGTTTGAAATTGGGCCGTTCGGCATAATTGCTGCCAATCGCCGGGTCTTGCGAGCGGCTGGGCTGGCGGGCCAACAGTTGGCCGTCTGTGTTGAGCAGGTTGATGCTGCTATCGTCGCCGATGTCCAGGCGCTGGAACAGGTCACTGAAGTACGACAGGCGCAGTGCCCCCGCGGCCAGGCCGACGAACTCGCCATTGGGCCCGGAAATGCGCCGGCTGAAACTGATGCACCAGTCCAGGTCGCCGAGCCTGGCCTTGAACGGCGGGCCGACCAGCAGGCCGAGGTTGGCGTTGTGCAGATGGGCCTGGAATACCCCTGTACCGCTGAAGTTGGCCTTGCGTGGCACGCTGCTGGTGGAATCGCCCACCACATTGCCTTGCTTGTCCAGCCACAGCACGTCACCGCGCTTGCGGTCGACGAAGGCTTCATTGAATAGCAGGCGTTGGCGCACCGGGCCGGGTATTTCCGGCAGCTCCTTGCGCCCGACCGCCCAGATCAGGCCCTGCAGCGACTGGTCGTAGAGTTCGACATTGCGCAGGATGTCGCTTTCGATCAGCTGGACGATATTGTTGGACGAGCGGATCGCCGACAGCTCGATATTGTCGCGCTCCCGCGCCAGCAGGTAGCTGACGATGGCCACGATGGCGAGCACGGCAAGGCAACTGCCCAGGTTGAGGAGCAGCTCGGGGTGTGACCTGTAGAGTGCGAAACGCGGTGATCGGGAGGTCATGCTCGCTACTGCGTGGGCAGGGCCATTCGCGGCGGCGACATTCTAGGGAAGCGGGGATTGTCGGACAAGATTTGTCCGACGGAATCACGGTATACCTTTTTCTGGACTGACCGCGAACCTTGTGGGAGCGGGCATGCCCGCGAAGCAAGCGCCGCGGTGCATGGCACCGGCTTCGCCGGTGTTCGCGGGCACGCCCGCTCCCACAGGTTGGATGTATAGCTTGCGGGCCTGGATCAGAACACGTTCAACGGGTAATCCACGATCACCCGCAGTTCATCGTTGTCGCTGTTGCTGTCGATCGACGCATAACCCTGGCTGCCGCGGTGGGTGGCATAGCGCACCAGCACCGACAGGTCCTTCAGGTCACCCTCCTGGAACACGTACTTCACGTCCACGTCGCGCTCCCAGTGCATGGCGTTCTTGCCATCGGCACGGTAGTAGTCGTAGTGGGTGGTGTCCTGGACCGCCTTGGTCAGGTCGGCTTCACCGCGCGAGTACGACAGCACCGTACTCAGGCCAGGGATGCCCACACCAGCGAAGTCATAGTTGTACTGCAGCTTCCACGAGCGCTCGTTCGGTGCGTTGAAGTCCGAGTACATGCGCGAGTTGTCCAAATAGACGCTGTCGCCCAGGTTGATGTAGTCGAACGGCGTGTTGCCATTGACCCGCTGGTAGGCGGCGGTGACGCTGTGGAACCCGGCGTTGACGGTGAAATGCACGCTGTAGGTGTTGTTGTCGATCTTGCCCAGCAGTGCCTGGCCGGTGTCCTGAGTGTGATAGAAGTGCACGCCCGGGTTCAGGCTGACCAGATCGTTGACCACATAGGTGTAGTCGAAATCGGCGTAGTACTGGTTCCAGATGTCCTTCAGTTCGGCCGCATACAGGTTGGCAGTGATGTTCGGGGTGCCACTCCACGACGCGCCGGCCCAGTTCAGGTGCTTGCTTTTGTCATGCTCGCCCAGCGAACCGTAGTAGGTGTCGATGCGGCGGTGGCCGCTCTGGTTGTACGGCTTGGTGAAGCTCACCTGGCCGCCTTCGAGCAGCAGGCCGTCGATGCTGGTGTTGGTCAGGCTCACACCACGGAAGGTCTGCGGCAGCATGCGGGTTTCGCCGCCAGCGATCACCGGGTTGGTGAGGAACAGGTCACCGGCTTTCAGCTCGGTGTCGAACGCCTTGAGCTTGACTGCGGCACCGGCGGTGGAGAAGGAGTGCGGGGCAGCACCCAGTTCGTCTTCGTTCTTCTGGTGGGTCGGCAGGATGCTGGTGCCAGCATGGCCGCCGCCCCCGTCGAGCTTCAGGCCCAGT
This sequence comes from Pseudomonas sp. C5pp, assembly GCF_000814065.1. Classification (NCBI taxonomy): domain Bacteria; kingdom Pseudomonadati; phylum Pseudomonadota; class Gammaproteobacteria; order Pseudomonadales; family Pseudomonadaceae; genus Pseudomonas; species Pseudomonas sp. C5pp. Next base: position 67,963 of record NZ_JWLN01000014.1, read on the forward strand.
ATGGCATGGGCGTCCAGGCCAAAGCCGACCACACCCGGGGTGTAGCCCGACTCGAAACGTGCAACCGCACCTTGGCCCCACTCGCGGGTGTCGCGCACGCCGGCGTTGTGGTTGTCGCGGTTGAAGTAGGCATTACGGAAATGCAGGTTGAAGGACGAGCCTTCGATGAAGCCATCAGCCTTGTCTTCATCTGCCTGGGCGGCGAAAGGGATCGTTGCAGTCAACGCAATGAACAGCGGGGTAAAACGAAACGCGGAAGGCACCGGTACTAGCTCCTTGGGTCTGGCGGTGGGGCAGTTTTTATTTTCGAATGTGCGTCTTTTTTTATAGGTGAACGTTACAGCTTGGCTGATAGTTGAAGCACATAAAAAAAGCCGCTGATCGGCAGCGGCTTTAAAAGGCTAACATATCGGCACTGGTAGTGCCCATGGCGTAGCCAAGGGAAAACGGGAGCAGCGACAGCACTTGATCAGCTGTCGGCATTGGCATCGACAGAGTTCTTGGAAGCTGTCTGGTTAGCGTCTTTTGCGGTGTCTACCTGCTGTGCGGCTACGGCTTCGCGGGCCTCTTGGTGGACTGCGGCGAACTCAGCATTACGGGTGACGAAAGCCTTGGATTCTTCAGCCATGGCCAGGGGCGACAACAACAGGGAAGACAGGACGAAGACGCTGGCAATACCCATACTGTTGGACATTTGAAACTACCTTCTTGCGATGCAAGTGCTAATGAGGACGGGGGTAAAGTTAGTCCTTTCAATGCACTTGAAACAGAGCGAAGAGCGATAAGCACTGTTGCGCAAAAGGTAACTATCGCAGTAAAAGCAATTGGACTTTCGGCGCAAACCCCCGGCCTAGAGCACTTCCGCGCTTCTTTGTAGGAGCAGCCTTGTGCTGCGAAAGGGCCAGTGAAGGTATCAGAGGATATTGGGGTCTACCGGCCCTTTCGCAGCGCAAGGCTGCTCCTACGCGGGCGGGGTAGGCCTTGAGGTTGGTAACTGGATACCAAAGGTATTGGCCCCCGCGGCACTACGCACGAACACCTCCCCACCATGCATCAGCGCAATCGCCTTGACGATCGCCAACCCCAACCCATGGTTACCCCCACCACTATTGCTACGTGCCGCATCCACCCGGTAGAAGCGTTCGAACAACAACGGCAGGTGCTCATCGTCGATCGCCGGCCCCGGGTTGCTCACGGCGATACTGACCTGCTCCGGCTCGGCAGCGATCTGCACCTCGATCACCTGGTGCGGTGCGGTGTGCTGCACGGCGTTGTTCAGCAGGTTGATCAGCGCCCGGCGCAGCTGGGCCTTTTCGATGGGCGCCTGGGCGTCACCGCTCACACTCACGCTGACTTGCGCATCTTCGAGAATGTAGTCCAGGTAGTCCAGGGTGGTCGCCACTTCCTGGGCCAGCGAGGCCTGGGTCAGGGCAGTGGCCTTGCTGCCCTGGTCGGCACTGGCCAGGAACAGCATGTCGTTGATGATGCTGCGCAGGCGCTCCAGCTCCTCAAGGTTCGATTGCAGCACTTCGAAGTAATGCTCGGCGCTGCGCCCTCGGGTCAGTGCAACCTGGGTCTGGCCGATCAGGTTGGTCAGCGGCGAGCGCAGTTCGTGGGCGACGTCGGCATTGAACGCCTCCAGCCGCGAGTAGGCCTGGCTTACCCGGTCGAGCGCAGCATTGAAGGCGCCGGCGAACTGCGCCAGTTCCGGGGCCAGGGCGTGGGTCTGCAGGCGCCCGTCCAGGCGCGGAGGGGCCAGGGCCTGGGCCTCAACGGACAATGCCAGCAGCGGGCGCAGGCCGATACGCGCCACCCAGTAGCCCAGCAGCGAGGCCAGCAGCACGCCGAGCACCGCCAGCCCGACAATCGCCACCAGCAGGCTGTGCTGCGCCTGCCAGAAGGTTTCGGTGTCGATGCCGATCAGAAAGCGCAGCGGCGGCCGCTCGCCCAGGGCCGGCAGTTCGCTGACCAGCACCTTGTAAGGGTAGGGCCGGTCGGGCAGGTGCAGGTCGCGCATGCCCTGCGGGCCTTCGGCGAAGGCGCGGACCAGCTCGCTGGGGTGGCCGTATTCGTAGGCCGGGTTGCTGCTGACCACCCAGAAGCGAATGCGCTTGTCCTCTTCACTTAGCAGGTTGAGCTTGTTGTTGATCTTGACCCAGTGTTCCGGTGTGCCGAAGCGGTTGAGGGTGGACTCGAGCACACTGAAGCGCGCGTCCAGCTCGGCTTGCGGCAGCAGGTCGAGGCTGCGGTCTACCTGGCGGTACAGCGCCGAACCGATCAGCAGGAACACGCCCAGCGCCACCAGGATGAACAGCGCCGACAGGCGCAGCGCGATGGAATTACCCCGCACGGCTTTCCAGGACATAGCCCATGCCTCGGATGGTGTGCAGCAACTTGTTGTCGAAAGGCCCGTCGAGCTTGGCGCGCAGGCGCTTGATCGCCACTTCGACGACGTTGGCATCGCTGTCGAAATTGATGTCCCAGACCAGCTCTGCAATCGCTGTCTTTGACAGAATTTCGCCCTGCCGGCGGGCCAGCACGCTGAGCAGTGAGAACTCCTTGGCCGTCAGCTCAAGGCGTTGGCCGGCGCGGGTGGCCTTGCGCGCCATCAGGTCGATCCACAGGTCACCTACCTGCACCTGCAGCGGTTCATGATTGCTGCTACGGCGTGTCAGGGCTTGCAGGCGGGCGACCAGTTCGAGGAAGGAAAACGGCTTGCCCAAGTAGTCGTCGGCACCCTCGCGCAGGCCATGGATACGGTCTTCGACCCGTTCACGGGCGGTCAGCATGATGACCGGTGTCTGCTTGCGCGCGCGCAGGGCGCGCAGCACGCCATAACCGTCCAGGCCCGGCAGCATCACATCCAGCACGATCACTGCGTAGTCACCTTCCAGGGCCAGGTGCAGGCCATCGATGCCGTCCCGCGCCAGGTCGACGGTAAACCCCTGTTCGCTGAGGCCGCGATGCAGGTAGTCGGCGGTTTTTTCTTCGTCTTCGATGATCAGCACACGCATGGTCTTGTCCTAACTGGCACTGGGCGCCGCCGCACGGGCGGCCTGACGGCGGTGGAACAGGCGCTCCAGGGCCAAGTATATGACCGGGGTGGTGAACAGCGTCAGCGCCTGGCTCACCAGCAGGCCGCCAACCACGGCGATGCCCAGTGGCTGGCGCAGTTCGGAACCGGTGCCGAAGCCGAACATCAGCGGCACCGCGCCGAGCAAGGCGGCCAGGGTGGTCATTATGATCGGCCGGAAGCGCGTCAGGCAGGCCTGATGGATCGCCTGCTCCGGGGTCAGGCCCTGGCGGCGTTGGGCCTCCAGGGCGAAGTCGATCAGCAGGATGCCGTTTTTCTTGACGATACCGATCAGAAGCACCACGCCGATCAGCCCCATGATGCTGAAGTCCTGGCCCAAGGCCCACAGCAGGATCAGCGCGCCGAGGCCGGCCGAGGGCAGGGTGGAGATGATCGTCAGCGGGTGGACGAAGCTTTCGTACAGCACGCCGAGGATGATGTACACCGCCACCAGCGCAGCCAGGATCAGCCACGGCTGGCTCGACAGCGAACTCTGGAAGGCCTGGGCCGCGCCCTGGAAGTTGCCGCTGATGAAGTCGGGCATGCCGAGCTCGCGCTGGGTGCGCTCGAGGATGGTCACCGCATCGCCCAGGGCCACGCCCGGGGCCAGGTTGAACGACAGGTTGGCTGCCGGGAACAGGCCGTCGTGGCTGATCGACAGCGGCCCGGTGCTGGGCGCCGCTACATGGGCTACTGCCGACAGCGGTACCATCTCGTTGGTCAGCGGCGAGCGCAGGTAGAAGTAGTTGAGGCTTTCGGCCTTGCCGCGCTGGCGGGCATCCAGTTCGAGGATCACCTTGTACTGGTTGGTCTCGGTCTGGAATTCACTGATCTGCCGCTGGCCGAAGGCGTCGTACAACGCCTGGTCGACGTCGGTGGTGGTCAGGCCGAAACGTGCCGCGGCCTGGCGGTCGATATCGATGCGGGTGACGCTGGCACCCAGTTGCAGATCGTTGGACAGGTCGCGGAACGCCGGGTTTTCCCGCAGGCGCTCGGTCAGGCGCTGGGTCCACAGGTTCAGCGCCATGCCGTCGTTGCTCTTGAGCACGTACTGGTACTGGGTGCGCGACGGACCGGAGCTTAGGTTGATGTCCTGGCCGGCACGCATGTACAGGACGATGCCTGGTACCTGGGCCAGCTTGGGTCGCAGCCGGTCGATCAGTTCGCTGGCCGACACATCGCGTTCGCCACGCGGCTTGAGGGCGATCCAGAAACGGCCGTTGGCGATGGTCTGGTTGCTGCCGGTGACGCCCACCGAGTGGGAGAACGCGCGCACCGCCGGGTCGGCCTCGATGATTTTGGCCAGCGCCTGGTGCTTCTCGATCATCGACGGGTACGACACATCCGCCGCCGCCTCGCTGGTGCCAAGGATGAGGCCGGTGTCCTGCAGCGGGAAAAAGCCCTTTGGGATACCCACATAACCGGCCACCGCCAGGGCCAGGGTCAGGCCGAACACGCCGAGGGTCAGGCGCTGGTGGGAGAGGGCGCGGTCCAGGCCCTTTTCGTACCACCTGACCAGCCGCTCGCCGAAGCCGCCCTTGTGCTCTCCGGGCGGGCGGCGCATGAACAGTGCGCACAGGGTTGGCGCCAGGGTCAGCGAAACCACCACCGAAATCAGGATGGTGGCGGTGGCGGTAAGGGCGAACTCCTTGAACAGCCGGCCTACCACGCCGCCCATGAACAGCAGCGGGATTAACGCGGCGATCAGCGAGAAACTGATCGACACCACGGTGAAGCCGATTTCCCCGGCGCCCTTGAGCGCTGCCGTGCGGCTGTCGTCGCCGGCCTCCAGGTGGCGGTGGATGTTCTCCACCACGACGATGGCATCGTCGACCACGAAGCCCACCGAGATGACGATGGCCACCAGGGTCAGGTTGTTCAGGCTGAAGCCGAAGATGTACATCAGCGCGCAACTGGCGATCAGCGATACGCCAAGCACGCTGGACACCACCATGGTCGCCGACCACTGGCGCAGGAACAGCGCCATCACCCCGATCACCAAGGCCACGGCGATCATCAGGGTCAGCTCCACTTCATGCAGCGAGGCACGGATGGTCTGGGTGCGGTCCTGCAGCACCGACACTTCGACCGAGGCTGGCAGCATCTCCTGCAGCTTGGGCAGGGCAGCCAGTACCCGGTCCACGGTATCGACGATGTTGGCGCCTGGCTGGCGGAAAATCACCAGGTTCAGCCCGGGCTGGTCGCCGGACCAGGCTTTGACGTAGGCGTTCTCGGCGCCATTGATCACCTTTGCCACGTCCCTCAGGTGCACTGGTGCACCGTCACGGTAGGAGACGATCAGCTGGGCGTAGTCGTCTGGATGGAACAACTGGTCGTTGGCGGCGATGGTCGAAACGCTGTGCTCGCCGTACAGCGCCCCCTTGGCCAGGTTCAGGCTGGTCTGCTGGATGGCCTGGCGCAAGTCGGCCAGTGTCAGGCCGATGGCGGCCAGTTTCTCGGGGTGCGCCTGCACACGGATCGCCGGGCGCAGTTGCCCGGTGATATTGATCAGGCCGACCCCGTCGATCTGGCTCAGCTGGCGCGCGAGCAGGGTTTCGGCGTAGTCGCTGAGGTCGTTGCCAGGCATCTGGCTGGAGCTTACCGTCAGCACCAGCACCGGGCTGTCCGCCGGGTTGACCTTGCGCCAGGTCGGCGGGTTGGGCAGGTCTTGCGGCAGGCGCGCGGTGGCGGTGTTGATGGCCGCCTGCACTTCCTGGGCGGCGGTGTCGATGTTTTTGTCTAGCGTGAACTGCAGGATCAGGTTGGTCGAGCCCAGTGCGCTGCTGCTGGTCATCTGGGTCATGCCGGGGATGGCGCTGAACTGCACTTCCAGCGGCGTGGCCACCGACGAGGCCATGGTTTCCGGGCTGGCGCCGGGCAGCTGGGCGGTGACCTGGATGGTCGGGAAGTCGGCTTCCGGCAGTGGTGCCACCGGCAGGCGCGGGAAGGCGATGGCCCCCAGCAGCACCAGGGCGAAGGTCAGCAGCAGGGTAGCGATGGGGTGGTCGATGCACCAGGCCGAAACACCGTTGCGCGTGTTCATGGCTGGCTCCGCCGGTCGGCCATTTCCGACGGCGCGGGGGCATCGGGGGCCACCTCGACCCGCGAACCTGGCTTGAGCCGCGACTGGCCATCGAGCACCAGGCGCTCGCCCGGCTTGACCCCGGCAATGATGTTGAGCCCGCTGTCCTGGTACAGCACCTTGACCGGCACGCTGGTGACCTTGTCACCGTCCAGGCGGTAGACGAAGTGCCCGTCGACGCCGCGCTGTACCACAGGCGGCGGTACCACCAGGGCGTTTTCTTCCACGGCGGTGCGCAGGCGGATGGTGACCAGCTGGCCCGGCCACAGGCGGCCGTCCTTGTTGTCGAACTCGGCTTTTACCCGCACGGTGCCGGTGGTGGCGGAGATCTGATTGTCGATCAGTGCCAGGTGGCCTTCACCGAGCAGGCTGCGTTCGCCGTCGGCATCCATGTAGGCCTGCACCAGTGCCGGGGTGGGCGCCTTCAGCAGGCTTTGCAGGGTTGGCAGCATTTGCTGCGGCAGGGCGAATTCGACGGCGATCGGGTCGATCTGGGTGACGCTGAACAGGCTGCGGGTATCGCTGGTGCGCACCAGGTTGCCGGGGTCGACGTTGCGAATACCTACCCGGCCGGTCACTGGCGAGCGGATCTGCGTGTACGACAGCTGCACCTCGGCATTGGCGATGGCCGCCTGGTTGCCCTTGACCGTGGCTTGCAGGCGGTTGACCAGGGCCTGCTGCTGGTCGAGCGTCTGCTTCGACACGCCGTTGTCGGTACTCAGCAGGCGGTAGCGCTGCAGGTCGACGTTGGCTACCTGGATCTGCGCCTGGCTCTGGCCAAGTTCGGCACGGGCCTGGTCGAGGTTGGCGCGGATGGCGCGGTCGTCGAGGGTGGCCAGCAGGTCACCTTCCTTCACCCACTGGCCTTCCTTGACCAGCACCTGGGTCAGTACCCCCTCCACTTGCGGGCGCACCTCGACGCTGTGCAGCGACAGCACCGAGCCGATGGCGCTGGCATAGCGCGGCACGTTCTGCTGGACGACGCTGACCACGCGCACCGGGATGGCGGTTTGCGCGCGGGTGGCAGGTGCTGGCTGGCGCTGGCCGAACCAGAGGCCCGCTACCGCCAGGACCAGGAGCGCCAGGGCGGCGAGGATGACAGGGCGGGACGGACGTCGCATCGGTGCGGGCACCTTGGCCATAGGGGAGGGAAGTGGCTGTATTCAATCTTATAGCCCTCGAACCGGGTCGGCAGCGTGACCGCTGGCTGACAGCGCTGTCAGTTTCGCCTGTTCCGCGGGAGATTGTTCGCCTTTTGCGCTGCGCTGTCGCGCGGCGATCTGCGTTCCCTGTGGGAGCGGGTTTACCCGCGAAGAATCCAGCGCGGTACATGGCACCGGCTCCGCCGGTGTTCGCGGCTAAAGCCGCTCCCACAGGGATGGCGCCGGTTCATAGATCTGGAACAGGACAGTTGCTCCCGCCAAGGCATAGCTAGAAGCTGATGAAGGCGTAATACACCGGGGGCTCGCTGGTGGTGCGCAAACCATGTTCCTGCAAGCTCGCCACCAGCGCCGCGTCCTCCACGTGCAGGGCCCACTGTGCCAGGCCAGCCTCCGGTATCTGCTCCAGACCCGCGCGGAAGGCCCCCATATCAGGCAGGTAGGCAGTAAATCCGTTGCCCTTGAGCGCACTGGTGGTCATGCCCAGCGCCTGGCACACCGCCACCTTGGCGGCGATGTCATTGCGGTCGGCCTGGCGCGAGGCCTGCACCAGCGCCTCCAGCCCGGCATCGACCAGTTGCCTGCCGTGAATCAGCTCCGGCCCCTGTTGCCAGGCTTCCGGCGGGCAGTCCTTGCTGCCCGGGCGCAGCGGTATATGCGGGTTGATTTCCACCGGGTAGATGCGACAGACCAGCGGGCGCTGGTCGTAGATGGTGCACAGGTCGTTGTCGTCGAGGTTGCGGCAGCGCCCGGGGTTGAACGCGGCAAAGGTCACCGAGACGCGCGCCTCGCCGTCGCCACAGGGCACTGGATGGGAACGACGCAGCACATGATCACGCTGTTCTACCGGCATGCCAGGGCCGTCCGCCACGAAGGCTTCGATCAGTACCACCACCTGGCCGTCGTTGTCTGCCCAGCGGCGCGCTTCGGCCAGGGTCAAGGGCACGTGGTGGCCGGTACAGCACTTGCCGCAGCCGGTACAGGCGAAACGCAGGCTGTCGGTCACTTGACCTCCGGGCTCCACTCGCTGACGAAGGCACGCTGGTGCTGGCGGTCGTACAGGCACAGCTCGGTGCCGGTACGCTGCTGCATGTGCTTCTGGGGGTAGACGCCTTCGATCAGCAGGGCACTCATGCCGACCTGGTCATCGAACTCGGCCGGCTTGCTGCGGGCGTGAGCATCCTTGAACTGGCTGGCGGCCAGGCAAGACTTGAGCATCTGCTGGCGCTGCTCGTTCCAGGCCTGGCTGCTGGAGGCCTGGGCGATACCGCTGAAGAGGGCGAAACTGATCAGGATAGAGCTGAAAAACTTCATACGGATTCCGGCAAGTTACTTGCGAGGGGGGCGAATTATGCCCGACTCGACCCCGACGGCAAGCCGGGGAGTTTGTCTCCGAATATATCAGCGCTCGGCGAACACCACGGCGCGCGCCGCCACCACCAGACAATCGGTCAGCTCTGGCGAGGAAAACTTGGTGAGGATGGCATTGGCCCCGGCCTGGGTCGCCTTTTCACTGCTCATCGCGCTGTCCAGCGAGGTGTGCAGCAGTATGTACAGGTGCTGGAAGTCGGGGGTTTCGCGCAGGGTGCGTGTGAAAGCGTAGCCGTCCATTTCGCTCATTTCGATGTCGGAGACGATCACGTTGATTTCCTGTGCGGTGCCCTGCAGTTCCAGCAACACGTTGATGGCGTCCTTGGCGCTGCGCGCGGTATGGCATTCGACGCCGAGGTTGCGCAGGGTGTGCACCGACTGTTGCAGGGCTACCTGGCTGTCATCCACCACCAGGATATTGGCGGCGGCCAGCAGGCTGGCGTCTTCCTCGCTCAGGGTGGCGTGATGCGGTTCGGGCACCGGCGGGGCGATGGCGTGGATGACTTTTTCGATGTCCAGCACCTGCACCAGAGTGTTGTCGACCCGGGTCACGCCGGTGATGAACGAGCGGCTGCCCGAGCCATAGGGAGGTGGTTTGATGTCGGTGCTCAGGCAATGCACGATGCGGCTGACCGCCTGCACATGCAGGCCCTGGCGCGAGCGGCTGATCTCGGTGACGATCAGGCAGCCGCCGTCCGGGTCGGCCAGCGGCCGTTCGCCAATGGCGCGGGACAGGTCGATGACCGACAGCGAATTGCCGCGCAGGGTTGCCACGCCTTTCACGTGGGGGTGCGATTCGGGCAGCTTGGTCAACGGTGGGCAGGGGATTATCTCGCTGACCTTGAGCAGGTTGATTGCCATCAACTTGCCGCTGCGCAGGGTGAACAGCAGCAGGGACAGCGAGTCCGCGCGGGCATTTTGCGTGGCCATGGTGACCTTCGTGGGGAACAGGGGATAACCGGTTATCGGCCTGTTCGGGCTTGGCTTTAGTCATTTTGCACCGAGCCAAGGAATGCTCGGGACCCTGTGGGAGCGGCTTTAGCCGCGAACACCGGCGCGGCCGGTGCCATGCACCGCGTTGGATTCTTCGCGGCTAAAGCCGCTCCCACAGGTACCGCGCTGGTTTCAATCAGCGCAGCCCCAGCCGACGGGCCAGGCGGCTAAGGTTGGCGCGGTCCAGGCCGAGTTCCCGGGCAGCCGCTGCCCAGTTTTCCTGGTGCCGCTGCAGGCAGGCCTCGATCAGCAGGCGCTGGTAGTCGTCGACGGCTTCGCGCAGGCCCCCTTCGGCTAGCGGTGCCGCCGGCAAGGGCGCGGCAGGGGAGGGCGGGGTGTCGGGCGTTGCGGTTGCGCGCAGGTCCAGGTCGATGGCTTCCAGGGTGAGGATGCGTGGCCTGTCGGAATGTTGGCCCAGCGCCTTGAGCGCCGAGCGGCCGATCAGGTGTTCCAGTTCACGTACGTTGCCTGGCCAGTCGTAGGCCAGCAGCGCGGCCTGGGCTTCGCTGCTCAGGCGCAGGCTGTTCAGGCCCAGGCGCGAACGGTTCTGTTCGAGGAAGTAGCCAGCCAATAGCAGCACATCACGCCCACGTTCGCGCAACGGCGGAACGTGCAGCGGGTATACGCTGAGGCGGTGGTAGAAGTCGGCGCGGAAGTTGCCAATACGCACCTCCGCTGCCAGGTCGCGGTTGGTGGCTGCGATCAGGCGCACATCCACCCGGTGTTCGCGATCCGAGCCCAGGCGTTGCAACTGGCCGCTCTGCAGTACGCGCAACAACTTGGCCTGCACCGTCAGTGGCAGTTCACCGACTTCGTCGAGGAACAGTGTGCCGCCGTTGGCGAGCTCGAACTTGCCGCGGCGCTCGCCATGGGCGCCGGTGAAGGCTCCGCGTACATGGCCGAACAGTTCGCTTTCCACCAGGGTGTCAGGCAGGGCGGCGCAGTTGAGGCTGACCAACGGCTTGTCGGCGCGGTTGCTTGCCTGGTGCAGGGCCTGGGCCACCAACTCCTTGCCGACGCCGGTCTCACCGGTTATCAGTACGGTCAGGTCACTGCCACCGACCAGGCGGATTTCCTCGACCAGGCGCTTGTGCGCGGGGCTCTGGCCAATCAGCTCTCTGTCCTGGCCGCTGGCCTGGCGGTAGATTTCCGCGCGGCGGTGTTCGTCTTCCGCGCGCAGGGCCAGGTGCTCGATGCGCTCCGCCACGGTGACCGTGGCGGCGGCCAGGCTGGCGAAGGCCTGCAGGGCGCCCAGCTCCAGGCTCTGGAACTGCCCGGGGGTGAGGGCATCGAGGGTAACCAGGCCCCAAGGGCGCTCTTCGACCATCAACGGGCAACCCATGCAGTCATGTACTTCCAGGTTGGCATCGGGGGCGTTGACCAGGCCGTCGTAAGGGTCGGGTAGCTCGGAGTCGCTGGCGAAGCGGGTGGGTTCCCGGCTGCTGAGCAGGATCTGGAAGCGTGGATGCTCGCTGACTCGGAAGCGCCGGCCCAAGGTATCGGGGCTCAGGCCGTCCACTGCCAGCGGCACCAGCCACTCGCCGTCCAGGCGCAGCAGCGCGGCGGCATCACAGGGCAGCAACCCCCGCATGGCCTGCAGCAGGCGGCGATAGCGTTCCTGGTCGGGCAGGTCGCGGGAAAGGTCGCTGACCAGGGGCAGCAGGGTGGTGAGCAGGGGCTTCGTGGTCATATGGACTCCTGTGGGTCGATATGACTATACGTCGAGGTGGGTCGTTTTGACATGACCTGCGTCAAGCCCCTGATTTTGCTGGAGATAAGAGTTGGCATGATTGATGTAATAGCTCGGGCAGTCATTTGAAGCCACAGGCTCAGGAGTTGTTGCAATGCTCAATGCCGAACAACGTGCAATCATCAAGGCCACTGTCCCCCTGCTGGAAAGCGGCGGCGAAGCGCTGACCACCCACTTCTACAAGATGATGCTCAGCGAGTACCCGCAGGTGCGCCCGCTGTTCAACCAGGCCCACCAGGCCAGCGGTGACCAACCGCGCGCCCTGGCCAACGGCGTGCTGATGTATGCCCGCCATATCGACCAGCTGGAGCAGCTTGGCGGCCTGGTCGGCCAGATCATCAACAAGCACGTTGCCCTGCAGATTCTGCCGGAGCACTACCCTATCGTCGGCAGCTGCCTGCTGCGCGCCATCGAAGAAGTGCTGGGCAAGGAAATCGCCACCCCCGCCGTGATCGACGCCTGGGGCGCGGCCTATGGCCAGTTGGCCGACATCCTGATCGGCGCGGAAGAGAACCTCTATAAACAGAAGGAAGAAGCCGAAGGCGGCTGGCGCGGCACCCGCGAATTCCGCCTGGTGCGCCGTGAGCAGGAAAGCAGCGAAATCGTTTCGTTCTACTTTGCGCCGGTGGATGGCAAACCGGTGCTCAGGGCCGAGCCTGGCCAGTACATCGGCCTGAAGCTGGACATCGACGGCGCCGAGCAGCGCCGCAACTACTCCCTGTCGGCACTGTGCGACGGCAAGGAATACCGCATCAGCGTCAAGCGCGAGGCGGGTGGCAAGGTCTCCAACTACCTGCACGATGTGCTGGCGGTGGGCGATACCCTGCAGCTGTTCCCGCCGGCTGGCGATTTCACCCTGGCGGCGAGCGACAAGCCGCTGGTGCTGATCAGCGGTGGCGTGGGTATTACTCCGACCCTGCCAATGTTGCAGGCGGCGCTGCAAACCCAGCGTGAGGTGCATTTCATTCACTGCGCCCGTAACGGCGCCGTGCATGCCTTCCGCGCCTGGGTCGACGAGCTGGCCGAGCGTCACCCACAGCTCAAGCGCTTCTACTGCTATGCCGAACCGCATGATGATGCCGCGGCTGATGCCGTGGGCCTGCTGAGCGAGGACTTGCTGGCCGAGTGGCTGCCGCAAGAGCGAGACGTGGATGCCTACTTCCTCGGACCCAAGGGCTTCATGGCGGCGGTCAAGCGCCAGTTGAAGGGCCTGGGTGTGCCAGAGCAGCAGAGCCGCTACGAGTTCTTCGGGCCGGCGGCAGCGCTGGAGTGATGTAGCGCCTGCACTGGCCTCTTCGCGGGTAAACCCGCTCCCACAGGGACCGCACAGGTTTCAAACCTTGTGGGGATCTGTGGGAAATTTAGTGGTTTTCAACAAACCAGCCCCCACAGGGATCGCGCAGATTTCAATGCCTGCGCGATCCCTGTGGGAGCGGGTTTACCCGCGAAGAGGCCGGTACAGGCTTACATCGTATTCATCCCAGCCGCTGGGCCACACTTCACCTTCCTGCCTATATAAAGGAGAGATGAAAGCGGCTGTGCAGCTTTCATCTTTAATCCTCCTTTAATCACGGTATCCTTCACTCCCGGGTGTCGAGGGGCTTGCCCCTGCGCGGCACCCGGGCAGCCGCTTTTTTTGCCGCCCGGCGTTGAACCGACGTCGTTGCGGCCGGTCTCAGCCACACCGGATAGCCCTGCGCAGCGCTATCACGCCGCTTCCTCGGCACGCTCAAAGGCCCTGCACAGCGTGTAGACTTGCGCCAGGCAGGCGGATCACGCTGCCACTATCCATCGAAGGAACCGGCAATGAACGAACAAACATCGCGCCTGAATCGGGAACGGCGCTTTCTGGTACTGTTGGGCCTGATCTGCATTTCGCTGATCGGTGGCGCCCTCTACATGCAGATAGTCCTGGGCGAGGCACCATGCCCGCTGTGCATCCTGCAACGTTATGCGCTGTTGTTCATCGCCGTGTTTGCCTTCATCGCCGCGGCCATGCCCGGGCGCCGTAGCCTCACCTTCTTCGAGGCACTGGTGGTGCTCAGCGCCATCGGCGGAATCGTTGCGGCCGGCAACCATGTGTATATACTCGCCAACCCCATGGTCAGTTGCGGCATCGACACCTTGCAGCCGATCGTGGACGACCTGCCGCTGGCCAAGCTCTGGCCGCTGGTGTTCCAGGTCGACGGCTTCTGCAGCACGCCGTACCCGCCGATCCTCGGTCTGTCGCTGGCGCAATGGGCACTGGTGGCGTTCGTCCTTACGGCTGTACTGGTTCCGCTCGGGATCTATCGCAACCGACGCCAGGCTTAGACAAAAGTACCGAGTGGCATGTGGTCTTTTACGCCGCATGAGAAGAGGGGAAATTCGCTCACCGCTTGATCCAGATCAACCCGGAGGCCTTGCAGAATGCGGCTTTGGGGCCTATCAAGCGGGGTGCGACAAACTGTCGCGAAGTTGAATTTTTGAGCGGTATTGTTGCAGATTCTGTAAAGGACTGTTGCTCAATAAGTCATAGTCAAGGGTTGGCGACCTATCTACAATCGCCCCCAATTTCCGTTCGGCACTGCTTGCAAGTCGCAGGATTGAAGGAAGCCCCAGCGCTCCTTTTTGCTGACTTCGTCAAGTTTCGCCAAACGGCGATACCGGGCGGATCCCCCTCCGCGTTTTCCCGCACCAAATGGACTTGGTCTGAAGTACAGGCCTGTTGCCTACGAAACCATAAGCACCGCTAACCCGCTTGACGCCAAGGTCCTGCAGTCGGACCCCGGGCAGGAGCGAGTACGGGCGCGAAATGCCGCACTTGGCAGGACGAAGTGTTGGCTACCAAAACACAAATTGCATTGAAGCAAGCTGATCTAGAGGTCGTGAGATGAGTAAAAAGCGTTACCCCAGACTGTTTGGCATATTGCCCTTTTTAGGCATGCTTTTACTCAGTGGGTGCAACTGGACCCTGCTCGACCCGAAAGGTCAGGTCGGCATTGAGCAAAAGAACCTGATCCTGATCGCTACCGGCCTGATGCTGCTGGTGGTGATTCCTGTCATTATCATGACCGTGGTTTTCGCCTGGAAGTACCGTGCTTCCAACAAGGCTGCCACCTACACCCCCGACTGGTCGCACTCGACCAAGATCGAAGCCGCGGTGTGGATCATCCCGATCCTGATCATCATCGCCCTGGGCTACTTCACCTACCACTCCACCCACAAGCTGGACCCGTACCGTCCGCTGGATTCCGATGTGAAGCCGGTGCAGATCGACGTGGTCGCACTGGACTGGAAGTGGCTGTTCATTTACCCGGAGCAGGGCATTGCCACGGTCAACAAGATCGTCTTCCCGGCTAACACCCCGGTCAACTTCCGCGTCACTTCCGACGCCGTGATGAACTCGTTCTTCATCCCGGGCCTGGGCGGCCAGATCTACGCCATGGCCGGCATGACCACCAAGCTGCACCTGATCGCCAACGAAAACGGCGAGTTCGACGGTATCAGCGCCAACTACAGCGGTGCTGGCTTCACCGGCATGAAATTCAAGGCTACTGCCACCTCTCAGGAAGACTTCGACAAGTGGGTCGCCGAGGTCAAGCAGTCGCCGAAGAAGCTGGACAAGGCCGAATACGACGCCTTGGCCAAACCAAGCGAAAACAACCCGGTCGCGCTGTATAGCGAGGCTTCGCCTGACCAGTTCCAGCTGATCGTCGACAAGTACGAAGGCATGAACCGCGGTCGTCCGAGCCACGAAGAAGCAGGCAGCAAAGATCTGGCCACTACCAAGGGTGTGGAATCGAGTATGCAACCAGCTGCCGGTGCAGAGGAGTAAGAGATGTTCGGTAAACTAAGCCTGGAGGCGATACCCTATCACGAGCCGATAGTCATGGTGACGCTTGCCATGATCGCGCTCGGTGGTATCGCTGTCGTCGGTGCTATCACCTACTTCCGCAAGTGGACCTACTTGTGGAGCGAGTGGTTGACGACTGTCGACCACAAGAAAATCGGGGTGATGTACATCATCGTCGCGATGGTCATGCTGCTGCGCGGCTTTGCCGACGCCATCATGATGCGTACCCAGCTGGCTGCCGCTACCGGTGGCTCCGAAGGCTACCTGCCGCCTGAACACTATGACCAGATCTTCACCGCTCACGGTGTGATCATGATCATCTTCATGGCGATGCCGTTCTTCACCGGCCTGATGAACCTGGCGGTTCCTCTGCAGATCGGTGCTCGTGACGTTGCCTTCCCGTTCCTGAACTCCCTGAGCTTCTACCTGCTGCTGGCAGGCGTGCTGCTGGTCAACATCTCGCTGGGCGTTGGTGAATTCGCCAAGACCGGCTGGGTTGCCTATCCGCCGCTCGCGGGCATTCAGTACAGCCCTGGGGTGGGTGTCGACTACTACATCTGGGCGCTACAGCTCTCAGGCCTGGGTACGACGCTTACCGGCGTGAACTTCCTCGTCACCGTGATGAAGATGCGCGCACCTGGCATGAAACTGATGGACATGCCGATCTTCACCTGGACCTGCACCTGGGCCAACGTGCTGATCGTGGCTTCCTTCCCGATCCTGACCGCTGCACTCGCTCTGCTGACTGTTGACCGTTATCTGGACTTCCACATCTTCACCAACGAGCTTGGTGGGAACCCGATGATGTACGTCAACCTGTTCTGGGCGTGGGGTCACCCTGAGGTTTACATCCTGATCCTGCCGGCCTTCGGTGTGTTCTCGGAAGTTACCTCCACCTTCGCAGGCAAGCGTCTGTTCGGCCACCACTCGATGATCTACGCATCGGGCGCCATCGCCGTGCTGGGCTTCGCTGTATGGCTGCACCACTTCTTCACCATGGGTGCCGGCGCCAGCGTCAACACCTTCTTCGGCCTGGCGACGATGCTGATCTCCATTCCGACCGGTGTGAAGCTGTTCAACTGGCTGTTCACCATCTACCAGGGCCGTCTGCGCTTCACCGCGCCGATCATGTGGACCCTGGGCTTCATGATCACCTTCTCCATCGGTGGCATGACTGGTGTTCTGCTGGCTGTTCCAGGTGCTGACTTCGTGCTGCACAACAGCCTGTTCGTAATTGCTCACTTCCACAACGTGATCATCGGTGGTGCGGTATTCGGCTACATCGCCGGCTTCGCCTACTGGTTCCCGAAAGCCTTTGGTTTCACCCTGAACGAGAAGTGGGGCAAGGCTGCCTTCTGGTTCTGGATCTCGGGCTTCTACGTAGCGTTCATGCCGCTGTACGCCCTTGGCTTCATGGGCATGACTCGTCGTCTGAACCACTCCGACAACCCACTGTGGGAACCCTACCTGTACGTAGCCGTTGTCGGCGCCGTGCTGATCCTGTTCGGTATCGCCTGCCAGCTGATCCAGCTGTACGTATCGGTTCGCGACCGCAACCAGAACCTGGACGTGACCGGCGACCCATGGGGCGGCCGTACCCTGGAATGGTCGACTTCGTCGCCACCTCCGTTCTACAACTTCGCCCACATGCCTGAGAAGGTTGGCCTGGACGCCTGGCACGAAGCCAAGGAAGCCGGTGTTGCCTACAAGCCTGCGGCCAAGTACGAAGCGATCCACATGCCGAGCAACACCTCCACCGGTTTGTTCATGGGCCTGTTCCTGACCGTCTTCGGCTTCGCCTTCATCTGGCACATCTGGTGGCTGGTTGGCGCGAGCCTGGTTGCAACCATCGCTGTCTTCGTTCGCCACGCTGCGCGTGACGACCAGGGCTACATGGTTCCGGCCGAAGAAGTGGCGCGCATCGAAGGCGAGCGCATGAAAGCGCTGGCCAAAGCAGGTGCTCTGCCTGCCGGCGCACGTGTCGAATCGTTTGAGCGGGTGTAATCAATGTCCAGTCAAGTAATGCACGGTGCTGCTCATGGTCACGACCATGGGCATGACGACCACCACCACGACTCGGGCCAGATGACCGTACTCGGTTTCTGGCTGTACCTGATGACCGACTGCATCCTGTTTGCGTCGCTCTTCGCCACCTACGCGGTGCTGTCCGGCAGTTTTGCCGGCGGCCCGTCGGGTCATGACATCTTCCAGCTCGATTTCGTAGCTGTTGAAACGCTGTTCCTGCTGCTGTCCTCGATCACCTTCGGCTTCGCCATGCTGAAGATGTTCGACGGCAAGAAAGCTGGCGTACTGGGCTGGTTGGCTGTGACCTTCCTGTTCGGTGCAGGCTTCATCGCGATGGAAATCTACGAATTCCATCACCTGATCGCCGAGGGCTACGGCCCGAACCGCAGTGGTTTCCTGTCGGGCTTCTTCGCCCTGGTAGGTACCCACGGTCTGCACGTGACCGCCGGCCTGATCTGGATGGCAATCATGATGTACCAGATCAACAAGCACGGCATCACGCCGACCGCCAAGACCCGCATGAGCTGCCTGAGCCTGTTCTGGCACTTCCTGGACGTGGTCTGGATCTGCGTATTCACCGTCGTCTACCTGCTGGGAGTTCTGTAATGGCTAACGCACACGACACTCATCACGAAGGTAACCACGGCAGCGTCAAGTCGTACATGATCGGCTTCATCCTGTCGATCATCCTGACTGCGATCCCGTTCGGCCTGGCCATGTCGCCAAGCCTGCCGAAGAACCTGACCGTTCTGATCATTGTTGCCATGGCCGTGATCCAGGTAGTAGTGCACCTCGTGTACTTCCTGCACATGGACCGCTCGAAAGAGCAACGCAACAACGTTTCGACGTTCCTGTTCACCACCCTGGTGATCGCTCTGCTTGTCGGCCTGTCGCTGTGGATCATGTTCAGCATCCACTTCGAAATGTTGGCCAAGTGAGGTAAGACTGCATGTCCGTTAAGCACTTTATCCAAATCACCAAACCGGGGATCATTTTCGGTAACGTGCTTTCCGTGGCAGGCGGTTTCTTCCTTGCCTCGAAGGGCCATGTGGATTTCGCCCTGTTCCTGGCGGTGGTGATCGGTACTTCGCTGGTGGTTGCGTCCGGATGCGTGTTCAACAACTGCATCGACCGTGACATCGACCACAAGATGGAGCGCACCAAGAACCGCGTCATGGTCCAGGGCGGCATGTCGCTGCCCCTCGCGCTGATCTACGCCACCCTGCTCGGGGTGGCGGGTTTCAGCCTGCTGTATGTCCAGGCCAACCCGCTGTCGGCGTTCTGTGCGCTGATCGGCTTCATCGTCTACGTCGGTTTCTACAGCCTGTGGCTGAAGCGTAAATCGGTGCACGGCACCTTGGTCGGCAGCCTGTCTGGTGCCATGCCTCCGGTGATCGGCTATTGCGCCGTGAGCAACAGCTTCGACCTGGCTGCATTTACCCTGCTGGTGATGTTCAGCCTGTGGCAGATGCCGCACAGCTTCGCCATCGCGATCTTCCGCTTCAAGGATTACAGCGCTGCCAACATTCCGGTCCTGCCGGTGGCACGTGGCATCCTCGCGGCGAAGAAGCAGATCGTGCTGTACGTGCTGGCTTTCGTGCTCGCAACCCTGATGCTTACCCTCGGCGGTTACGCCGGCCTCGGCTATCTGGCCGTGGCAGCAGCCATGGGCCTGTACTGGCTGTACATGGCTTGGGCTGGCTACAAGGCCGAGGACGACAGCAAGTGGGCGCGCAAGGTGTTCGGCTTCTCCATCCTCACCGTCACTGCCCTGAGCGTGATGATGGGTGTGGACAGCCAGACCGCTGCGGACGTGCTGATGACATACGCACGCTGATACTGCTGCCTGTTTCACGAAAAAGCCCGGCCACTGTGCCGGGTTTTTTTATGGGCGTTTTTCTGTGCCGGCCTCGTTCGCGGGCTCGCCCGCGAAGAGGCCGGCACAACAGAATATAAATTTCTTATTTTCAAAAAATACATCTGAAAAGATCTATGAAAACAGGAAATTGTCATTTACAGGCATCCTGTATCGGCATTATCTTCTGATCCAGGCCGCCATATCGGCCAGCGTCGCTCGGACGGTTCCGGGCGCTTACGTACTCAGAGGAAGCCATGGCCAACCCAGGTTCGCCGCGTCGCTTTGCGCGCATCGATCGTCTCCCCCCTTACGTCTTCAACATCACTGCCGAGCTCAAGATGGCTGCCCGCCGCCGTGGCGAGGACATCATCGACCTGAGCATGGGCAACCCCGATGGCGCTACCCCACCGCACATCGTCGAGAAGCTGGTGCAGGTCGCCCAGCGTGAAGATACCCACGGCTACTCCACCTCTCGCGGCATCCCGCGCCTGCGTCGGGCCATCTCCAACTGGTACAAGGAACGCTACGAGGTCGACATCGACCCGGAAAGCGAAGCCATCGTCACCATCGGCTCGAAGGAAGGCCTGGCACACCTGATGCTGGCTACTCTCGACCAGGGCGACACGGTGCTGGTGCCCAACCCCAGCTACCCGATCCATATCTACGGGGCGGTGATCGCCGGTGCCCAGGTGCGTTCGGTACCGCTGGTGCCGGGCGTGGACTTTTTCAACGAACTCGAGCGGGCCATCCGCGAGTCGATCCCCAAGCCGAAGATGATGATCCTCGGCTTCCCGTCCAACCCCACCGCTCAGTGCGTGGAGCTGGACTTCTTCGAGCGCGTGGTGGCCCTGGCCAAGCAGTATGGAGTGCTGGTGGTCCATGACCTGGCCTATGCCGACATCGTCTACGACGGCTGGAAAGCCCCATCGATCATGCAGGTGCCGGGGGCCAAGGACATCGCGGTGGAGTTCTTCACCCTGTCCAAGAGCTACAACATGGCCGGCTGGCGGATCGGCTTCATGGTCGGCAACCCCGAGTTGGTCAGTGCCTTGGCGCGGATCAAGAGCTACCACGACTACGGCACCTTCACCCCGCTGCAGGTGGCTGCCATTGCAGCACTGGAAGGCGACCAGCAGTGCGTACGAGACATTGCCGAGCAATACCGCCAGCGCCGCAACCTGCTGGTGAAAGGGCTGCACGAACTGGGCTGGATGGTCGAGAACCCCAAGGCTTCGATGTACGTATGGGCGAAGATTCCGCCGGAGTATGCGCACCTGGGCTCGCTGGAGTTTTCCAAGAAACTGCTGGCCGAAGCCAAGGTTTGTGTGTCGCCGGGGATCGGTTTTGGTGATTATGGTGATGACCATGTGCGTTTTGCCCTGATCGAGAACCAGGATCGTATTCGCCAGGCGATTCGCGGGATCCGGCAGATGTTCCGGGCTGATGGCCTGACTCGTAAGTAAGCCCTCATGCCTACAGGTACGGCACATGCCGCACGGCCTGCGCCGTACCTGTAGGAGCACTTTCCTACTGCTCTACAGCTACCCGGAAAACTATTTTTCTGCACTCATTTCTCACTTCAGAGACTCGAAAGATGAGTGTCTTCACCGCCTATTTCTGCGGCACCGGTTCCCACCGCTTCGACGATGCCAACCCCAACTTCTGGAATGGTGAGCTGGTCTCGACCTTGGCCAGCAATGACCAGGGCCGCGAGTTCGCTCACTGGATTGCCGTTGACGGCCCCGGCAGCGGCAACCTGCAGGATGACAATCTGTTCGTCGAGCCCGGTGGTTATTTCAACTGGAGCGGCCAGTTGTTCGGCAGCGGCTGGGAAGAGAACGTCAACCATGTGCTGAAGGTGATCAAAGGCGAAAGCAGTTGGCAGCGCACCAAGCTGAGCGAGGAAGAATACGAGCGGCTGAAGCAGGCCGGTGTTCCGATCCCGGATGCCACCTCTACAGCTTCCTGGTTCTGGCGCACCTATGACTACGGCGAACGCCACCCGACGCCACAGGAGCTGCAAGAGCGCATCATCAACCTGTTCCGCAAGCCGCGCTTGCCGACCCGGGTGAACCTGGTGGGTTGGAGCAGGGGAGGGATCAGTTGTCACATGCTGGCCAACGCCATGGCGCAGGACCCTGTATTGCGGGACATACCTGTGAATATCTTCGCCATCGACCCGGTGCCGGGCATCGGTAACCTGCAAAGCCAGCGGGTAACCTTGGCGGGCAATGTCCGCGAGTATGTGGGTTTCTATTCGCGGGACGAGCGATCCAAAGGCTTTGCCTGCGTGATCCCTTCGGTCGAACCGAGTACACGGATATGCATCTACCCGATACCAGGCCGCCACGCCACGCTGGTGGGCAACGCCTCCATCGACGGTGCGAGTGATGGCAAGGTACTGGCGGAGCCGGGATTGATCGTTCGTCATTTTGCCGAGGTCTGCCTGACCCGCTGGGGTGTGCAACTGGACAGGCGCCTGTTCCTGAGCGACGAGCATTTGATGCGATATCACATGGTCATGGCCGCTGCAGAAGGGCGTTACAAGGCCATGCGTAGCGAGTCGTATACCGTACTTACCGAGGGCGAAGATGACGACCGCTTGGTGTATTGCGGCGAGACCTGCATTCACTTCAGCAAGGTGTGTGGTGATGGCTATGAGCCGACCGAGGGCCTTGGCCTGCAGCGCTGGGATGTCAACACCTACAAGGCATTACGCTGATTTGGATGGGCGGCCGGGGAAGTCATTGGTCGCCCGTGTTCAATTGCCGGATCAGCGGCAAATATTTTTTGCATTCCCCTCTATCCAGCCGCCCCGGCTTGGATTGAAAATGGCGCCGCGGGCCAGCCCCGATAACAACAACCTTCCCTCCGTGCCATCATGTCCGAATACAACCCTTGCCTTGACTGCGGCGCCTGCTGCGGGTACTTCCGTGTGTCCTTTTTCTGGGGCGAATGCCAGTCTGCCGGGGGCCTTGTACCGGACGACCTGGTGGTACAGATCAACCCCACCCGTGTTGCCATGATCGGCACCGATGCCAAACCCTGCCGCTGCATCAGCCTGCAGGGCGAGATCGGCCAGGAAGTGGCTTGCACCATCTACGCCAACCGTTCCAGCCCCTGCCGCGAGTTCGAGGCGTCGTGGGAGGGTGGGGTGCATAACCCCAGCTGCGACGATGCGCGGGCGGCGTATGGCCTGCCACCACTGACCCCGCCCGGGGCCAATGAGCCGCATTGGCCGGATAATGGGGCTGAGGTGGCCTGATCGTATTTCGTTAGCCTGTACCGGCCCTTTCGCGGGTGAACCCGCTCCCACAGGTATCACCGTACCCTGTAGGAGCGGGTTTACCCGCGAAAGGGCCATCAGCTGTAAGAAGATTCTGAACCTGAAACCAAATGCTTCAGGTTGCCAGGGATTAGGAATTATCCTACGGCCTCAGTCGGATGCCGTCTGATAGGCAAGTAGCTACCTCAGAGATAACGTTTCGGCGTCGTCACAATTGGCGATCGGGTGTGAGAAGCCCGGTGTTTCGAGATGGCTTGCCAGTTATGGCAGCCGTGCGCGTGCAGACTTCGGTCTGGCCGGTGCCTCGGACACTGGTCTTCTCACCTCGCGTACGGCTGCCACCTTATCTGTGAGAAGGATGCGAGTGGTTGCCTCTGAAAATATTTCCGAGATGACTATGAAAAAACTTGTACCTGATCCACCCGTTACAGACCTTACTTACCAAGCCGCGAAGTCCCAGGCTACCCAGGTCATGGACATTCTCTCCAACACCATCCTCCAATACCTCGACGCAGAAGCCCCGGACCTGCGTTCCACCCTTCTCGAAAACATGTCGACGCAAACTGCCCTGCTGCGCAGCAGCCCCGGGATGCTTGAACCGATCGCTTGACGTTAAACTGTCATCTCCCCAGCAATGGACAGGAGATCCGGCGTGACCCCACCCCGCAGTTTCCCCAGTGACCTCTGCCTCGACAGCCCGCGTCTGCAATTGCGCCCCATGCGCCATGCCGATGCCGCGCAATGGCTGGCGATCATGGCCGACCCCGAGGTCATGCGCTATTGGCACCATGCACCTTGGCAAGACCTGGCCGAAGCCGAAAGCGCCCTGGCCGCCGACCGCGAAGCCTATGCCAATGGTGACCAGCTCAAGCTTGGCATGTACCGCCGTGACAACGGCGAACTGATCGGTATGGTCCAGCTGTTCAACATCGACGATGTATCCCGCCGTGGTGAAATCGGCTACTGCCTGGCCAGCGCGGTGCAGGGCAGGGGTTACATGGACGAAGCACTGACCTGCTTCATCGATTACCTCGCCCACACCCTGCACATGCGCCGCCTGGAAGGCGAGATCGACCCGCGCAACCAAGGTTCGGCACGCACTCTGGAGCGCCAGGGCTTTGTGCTGGAAGGCACATTGCGTGCGCGTTGGTGCGTTGCCGGCGAGTTGTCCGATTCGGGTATTTATGGCCTTCTGCTTGAGCCCCCGGTTGCATAGGAAGTAAATCTCTTGCCAGTTTTCTACCTGAGCGCCAGCCTGCTGCTTTACCTGCTCGCACTGTTCTTCGACGGCGCGCTGATGAGCGGTGACCGCCACATGCCGGCCCTGCAGATGCTGTTGTACGGACCTTGGGGCATGCCCTTCGGGTTGTACCAGTGGTTTGCCAACCCGCTGCTGGCCCTGGCAATCCTTGCCCATCGACGCTTTCGTCGTCTGGCCTTGCTGGTCGGGCTGGTGGCTGTGTATCTGGCGGCCAGCAGCTTTGGAATTGACCGCCTGCCGGACAATCAGAGCTATGAGTTCCATGACCTGACCGGTTTTGGTGCCGGTTTCTACCTGTGGCTAGCGGCAATGGTGGTATTTTGCATGGGCCAGGCCTGGCATTGCTGGAGGGCACGCAGCGCCGACGACATGCCGGGCTGGAGCTGGCTGGATGTGGTGTTGATCGCGGCGCTTGGCGTGATGTTTTATGCGGCAACGCAGATGCCGTCGCTGCGCTTCGAGCCGGGCAAGGTGCTGATGCCGCCGGAACAGCCGCAGACGCTGTGATGCCCACAAGGAGAGTTTATGACCAAGCATTACCTGACGGGCCTGGCATTGGCCTGTGTGCTGCCGCTGGCCCAGGCGGATGACTACACGCCGGGATACGGGCAGTGCATGGACAAGGCGTCCAGTACCGTGGCCATGAGCGAGTGCATACGGGCCGAGACGCAGTTGCAGGACCAGCGTTTGAACCGGGTGTACAAGCAATTGATGGGCAAGCTGGATGCCGGGAAGCAGAAGAGCCTGCGTGATGTGCAGCGCAAGTGGCTTGCCTACCGCGATGGCAATTGCGGGTTCCATGCGCAGGCCAGTGGCGGGACCATGGCACAGCTGGAAGGTGGGTCCTGTGTGATGGACATGACCCGCGACCGGGCGGCGGAGCTGGAGCGGGTGCTCAGCCCTGGGCAGTGAGGCTGCCAGTACTGGCCCTATCTCCGGCAAGCCAGCTCCCACAGGGAGCGCATACCCTGTCAGGCAGTGCAATACCTGCGGGAGCTGGCTTGCCGGCGATGGGGCGCGAAGCGGCCCCGTTTTTACTTGCGTGGTTCGCGCAGCGCCCGGGCCTTGAGATACTCGCGCACTTCCACCGCATCCCCGGCAAACTCGATACGCTCTGCTTTCGCTGCACGCTGGTAGGCATACATCGGGTCGTAATACTCGCTCAGCAAGCTTTCGATGAAGACCCGGTGCAACTCCACCGAACCACTGCGCTGCTGCTCGTCCAGCGCCTGGCGCAGGATTTCCGACAGCCGCTGATGGCGCTCGCCGCCGAGGCGCTTTTGAATCCTGCCCATGCTCTGCAGAAGTGTCTCGGCAAATAGCCGCCGGCCATCTTCTTCACCATGCAGGCTGACGAACTCGGCGCTCAGGTCGATCACGTAGTCGCGCAGGATACGCTCCACGCGGTTGGCCAAACTGTCTTCCAGCCACACCAGCGGGTATTGCTGCATGCCCTGGTACAACTCCAGCGGTACGGTGCAGCTGCCCACGATTCGGCCTTCGTCTTCCAGCACGAACTGCTCGATACCCCGGGCGCGTTTTTTCAACACGTCTATGGCCAGCCTGTTCTCGAAGTCGATCTGCGCGGGCTGTGCAGTGGCGCGCTTGCCAAAGCTGGAACCGCGATGGTTGGCGTAGCCCTCCAGGTCAAGCTCGTTGTCCAGCAAGTGCAGCACGTCGGTCTTGCCGGTACCGGTCAGGCCACCCACTAGCACGAAATCACATTGCGCGACCGCCTGTTGGGTAGTCTCCAGCAGGAAGTGGCGCATGGCCTTGTAGCCGCCCTCGACGAGGGGGTAGTGGATGCCCTTCTCATCGCGCAGCACTTTCTGCACAAGATGCGAGCGCAGGCCGCCCCGGAAGCAGTACAGGTAGCCTTCCGGGTGATCCTCGGCGAACTTTGCCCAGGCCTCCAGACGTGCCTGCTTGATCTCACCGCTGACCAGCTTGTGGCCCAGAACGATGGCTTCAGCTTGGCCCTTCTGCTTGTAGCAGGTGCCGACCTTTTGCCGCTCCTGGTCATTCATCAGTGGCAGGTTGACGGCACCCGGGAAGGCGCCCTTGGCAAATTCGACAGGTGCACGCATGTCCATCATCGGCACGTCGTCGAGGAACAACTGGCGGAAGTCGGTGCAGTCGGGGCGCATCAGATCACCTCGACCGCGTGGCTCTGTCGCTCGACCAGCTTGCCGATCGGCGCCAGTTGCAGGCCCAGTTCGGCGGCCACCGCGAGGAACTCGGCTTCACCCTCCGGGGTAACCGCCACCAGCAGGCCACCGCTGGTCTGCGGGTCGCATAGCAGATGCTTCTGGTTGTCGCTCAGGGTGCCGATCTTGTGGCCATAGCTGTCGAAGTTGCGCAGAGTGCCGCCGGGGATGCAGCCCTCGGCCAGGTAGTGGTCGACGCTGGGCAGGCGCGGGACGGCGGCATAGTCCAAATGAGCGGTAAGGCCACTGCCCTCGGCCAGTTCCACCAGGTGGCCGAGCAGGCCGAAACCGGTGACGTCGGTCATGGCCTTGACCCCGTCAAGCTTGCCGAAGCGGCTGCCGGGCGTGTTGAGGGTGCACATCCAGTCGCGGGCAAGGCCCTGGTCCTGGGTGCGCAGCTTGGCCTTTTTCTCGGCGGTGGTGAGGATGCCGATACCCAGTGGCTTGGTCAGGTACAGGCGGCAGCCTGCGCTGGCGGTGTCGTTGCGCTTGAGGTGACGCTTGCTGACCACGCCGGTGACGGCCAGGCCGAAGATCGGCTCGGGGGCGTCGATGGAGTGGCCGCCGGCCAGCGGGATACCGGCTTCGGCGCATACCGCACGGCCGCCGCGGATCACTTCGCGGGCCACTTCCGGTGGCAGCACGTTGACCGGCCAGCCGAGAATGGCAATGGCCATCAGCGGGTCGCCGCCCATGGCGTAGATGTCGCTGATGGCGTTGGTGGCGGCGATACGGCCGAAGTCGTACGGGTCATCGACGATCGGCATGAAGAAGTCGGTGGTCGAAACCACTCCGCGCTCGTCATCCAGCGCGTACACGGCCGCATCGTCGCGCGAGGCGTTGCCCACCCACAGTTTCGGGTCCAGGGCCTGGGCGCCGCTTTCTGCGAGGATCACATCCAGCACCTTGGGGGAGATCTTGCAGCCACAGCCGGCACCATGGCTGTACTGGGTCAGGCGAATCGGCTCGCTCATGTGCACCTCAGGAGGTCAATTTGATGCGCGATTGTAGCAAAGCTGGCCTTTGCGCCTGCGCCTCTTATAATTCCCGTCGTCGGCGCATAGGCCGACATTTCCCCGCTATTGAACCGGAGAACACCCCATGCTCAAACGCCCTCTGGCGCTCGCCGCCGGCCTCGTGCTGTCTTGCTGTGCCGTTGTCGCCCAGGCCACCGACACTCTGCGGGTCAGCGCCATCCCTGACGAAGCACCGACCGAACTGCAGCGCAAGTTCAAACCGTTGGGCGAGTACCTGGCCAAGCAGTTGGGCATGGAGGTGAAGTTCGTGCCGGTGGCCGATTACCCGGCGGTAGTCGAATCGCTGGCTTCCAACCGCCTGGACCTGGCCTGGCTAGGGGGCTTCACCTTCGTTCAGGTGCACTTGAAGGACCCTGCCGCCACCCCGCTGGTGCAGCGTGAACAGGATGCGCAGTTCACTTCCAAATTCATCACCGCCAACCCTGATGTGAAGAGCCTGGCCGACCTCAAGGGCAAGTCGTTTGCCTTCGGTTCCATCTCATCCACTTCGGGCAGCCTGATGCCGCGTTACTTCATGCTCAAGCAGGACAACATCAAGCCTGAAGACTACTTCGGTCGCGTTGCCTACTCCGGCGCCCACGATGCCACTGTGGCCTGGGTGCAGGCCGGCAAGGTCGATGGCGGCGTACTCAATGCCAGCGTTTGGCAGAAGCTGGTGGATGCCGGCAAGGTCGATACCGCCAAGGTGAAGGTTTTCGCCACCACCCCGACCTACTTCGACTACAACTGGACCGTGCGCGGAAACATGGACCCGGCGCTGAAAGAGAAGATCAAGAAAGCCTTCCTCGACCTCGACCCGGCCAACCCGGAGCACAAGGCGATCCTCGACCTGCAGGCGGCCAGCCGCTTCATCGAGACCAAACCTGAGAACTACGTGGGCACCGAGCAGGCTGCGCGCGAGGCCGGCCTGCTCAAGTGATATCGACAGTGGCTTCCAATGTGGCGATCCATCTGCACGAGGCCGGGCTGCGCCATGGCCAGGTGCGTGCGCTCGATGCCGTGAGCCTGAGCATCGGCCAGGGCGAGCGCGTCGCCATCATAGGCCCGTCGGGGGCGGGCAAGTCCAGCTTGCTGCACCTGATGGCGACCGCCGTGCAGCCCAGCAGCGGGCGCCTGGAACTGCTCGGCGAGCAGCCATGGGCGTTGTCCTCCAGAGCCCGCCAGCGCCTGCGTGCGCGGGTAGGCCTGGTGCATCAGGCACCGCCCTTGCCGCCGCGCCAGCGGGTGGTGACGGCAGTGCTGGCCGGCCGACTGGGGCAGTGGGGCATGCTGCGTGGCCTGTTCAACCTGCTGTACCCCTGCGATGTGCCGGGGGCGCGCCAGGCACTGGCCGAGCTGGGGTTGGCCGACAAACTCTTCGTACAGTGCGGGCAATTGTCCGGTGGCCAGTTGCAGCGGGTGGGTATTGCCCGGGCGTTGTACCAGCGGCCGCAGGTGTTGCTGACCGATGAGCCGGTGTCGGCCATGGACCCGGTGCTGGCTGACCACAGCCTGGCCTTGCTCAACCGCCATGCACAGGCCAATGGCGTGACCCTGGTGGCGAGCCTGCATGCCGTGGACCTGGCGCTGGCGCACTTCCCGCGGGTGATTGGTATCCGCGAAGGGCAGGTGGTGTTCGACTGCCCGGCGCAAGCGGTGACCGAGCAGTTGCTGGATGCGTTGTATGCGAATGAACAACTGGCTTCACCACCGAGCCAGGGGCCGACCCTGACCGTGCAGATACCGCGATGCTGAAACTTGATGCCCGCGACCCGGCGCTGTTGCCGCGGTTGCTGCTGACCCTGCTGGCTGTGGCGGTGCTGTGGCCTGGCGTGCAGCTGAGCGAATTGAACCCGGCGGTCCTGCTGCAAGCGGAGAATCGCCAGCAGATCGCCAGTTTCACCAGTGCCTTCTGGCCACCAGCACACGATGCCGACTTCCTTTCCCTGCTTTATGAGGCCACCTTGCAGACCCTGGCCGTGGCCACGGCCGGCATGGCGTTGGCGTTGCTGCTGGCGGTCCCTGCCGGGTTGCTGGCCAGCCGTGCCTTGTCGCTGCGCGCAGCCTCCCGTGGCGGTCGCGCCGGGTTATGGTCGCGGTTGCTGCGCCTGCCGGTGCGCTGGTTGCTGATTTTCCTGCGCAGTGTGCCGGAAATCGTCTGGGCGTTGCTGTTCGTGCGGGCCGTCGGGCTGGGGCCGACGGCGGGCGTGCTGGCAATCGCCATTACCTACAGCGGTATGCTCGGCAAGGTGTATGCCGAGATCTTCGAATCGGTCGACCAGCGCCCGGCCCATGCCCTGCTGCAGGCGGGTAGTGGCCGCCTGGCTGCGTTTTTCTACGGCATCCTGCCCAGTGCGGTGTCCGAAGTGGTGTCCTACACCGTGTACCGCTGGGAGTGCGCGGTACGCGCCTCGGTGGTGATGGGCTTTGTCGGTGCTGGCGGGCTGGGGCAGCAGATCGACCTGTCGATGCGCATGTTCGCGGGAGCGGAAGTGGCAAGCATGCTGCTGACGTTTCTGGTCCTGGTGATGCTGGCCGACCTGCTCAGCCGCTTCCTGCGCTGGAGGCTTGCATGAACCGGGTCATCAACTGGCTGGTGCTCGGCGCCATCGTGGCTGCGGTAATGGCCTCGTTCGCATACCTGGAGCTGGACTTGCAGGCGCTGGTCGGCAACGGCGGGCTGGGGCAGATGGGCGAATACGCCGGGCGTTTCCTGCATCCGGACCTGTCTGCCGGGCACCTGCGCGCGGTAGCGCATGGGGCGCTGGAAACCTTGGCCATGTCCGGCCTGGGCACCTTGTTGGCCATGCTGCTGGGCATGCTGTTGGCGCTGCCGGCCGCTGGCCGGTTCGGTTGGCCGCTGCAGGCCTGTGCGCGGTTGTTGCTGAATGCCCTGCGGGCCATCCCGGAACTGGTGTGGGCCGCACTGACGGTACTGGCGGCGGGGCTTGGGCCGAATGCTGGCACCCTGGCCTTGGCGCTGCATACCGCTGGCGTGCTGGGGCGGCTGTTTGCCGAGGCGCTGGAGAACGCACCGCCGGAGCCCGCAGCTGCCATCCGCTTGCAGGGCGGTAGCCAGGTGGCGGCATTCTGCTTTGGCACCTTGCCCAATCTGTGGCCGCAGTTGCTGGCTTATAGCTTGTATCGGTGGGAAAACAACATCCGCATGGCGAGCGTGCTGGGATTTGTCGGGGCTGGCGGGTTGGGGCAGATGCTGTACACAACCTTGAGTTTGTTCCAGGAGGCCCAGGCCAGCACGGTGATCATGGGGATGCTGGTGCTGGTGTTGCTGGTGGATGCGTTGAGTGATGTGTTGCGCCAGCGCTATGTGCGGGCCTGACAGATAGCCGGGGCCGCGATGGGCTGCGAAGCAGCCCCAAAATCCCTCAGGCACCCACAACTCCGGCACACTGCGCCTCCCGCTGCATCGACTCCAGATTCCGCTCGATCGTCTCGCAAATGCTGTCCATCTGGATCTGGTGCTCACTGAACCTGAACGGGCTCTGCAAATCCGTCCCGATCCGCTCGATGGCCAGCAGCATGAAGCCCACCACCGTCGATGCCAGCGGCGTGAACCAGCCCAGCGACTCCACCAGCCCCACCGGCACGATCAGGCAGAACAGGGTGATGAACAGCCGCGGAAAGTACACGTAAGGGTAGGGTAGTGGCGTATTGGCGATCCGTTCCATGCCACCTTGGGCATTGGACAGGTCCACCAGCGTCGACTCCAGCCTTGCCAGGCGAATGCTGTCCAGCCGGCCGGCCTGGTACTCCCGCGCCAGCAACGCCGCCGAACCACTCAGAATGTCGTTGGCGAAATTGTTCGAGCGGTTGCGCCGCTCGAATTCCGCTGGCGGAATGAACGCCATTAGTTCATCCGGGCAGCGCTCGCCCTTCAGGTGCGCCGCCAGGCAGTTCACATAGGCGATATGCCGACGCAGCAGGGTAGCCTTGACCGGGTTCAGGCCATCATCCGGGTCATCGATCAGCGTCAGCGCCTGCCGCGCGAA
Organism: Pseudomonas sp. C5pp; assembly: GCF_000814065.1. Lineage (NCBI taxonomy): Bacteria > Pseudomonadati > Pseudomonadota > Gammaproteobacteria > Pseudomonadales > Pseudomonadaceae > Pseudomonas > Pseudomonas sp. C5pp. The sequence continues at coordinate 98,890 of NZ_JWLN01000014.1, forward strand.
ACTGCGTGAACTGTTCACCAACGCCCCCCACAATGTGCGAGCTTCCCACCAGCGGTTGTAGGCGCTGCTGTTGCGAAAGCTCACCAGCACCACCAGCGCCGAGCCAAGCAAGGTCAGCGGGATCAACGGCAGGGTGAACTTGCTGTTGAAGAACAGCATGAAATCGATGGTGACCAGTACATCCCAGATCAGCAGCCAGAACAGCGACCAGCCGATGTAGCCGACAGTCTTCACGACCAGGCGGTACTTGCGGGTGATGATGTCTTTCACGCGGGGGTACCTCGAAACACGGGTGATGCAGGATCGGACGTCGAGGCGCGGCGAAGGTTCGGGTGTTGAATGTTGCAAGGTTTTTTATGACCGTGAAGAGAAAAGTCTGACCCCGTTATGGGAAATGCCTGAGTTCCCATATAAGGGGTAAGGCGACAGAGTGGGCCGCTTCAACACTTGAATGGGTGTATCCGTACGGATACGATTGGGTGACCATTTGATGTATCTCGTTGAACAGACGGAGAGCTTTGCAGTTTGGCTATCCAGCTTGAGAGATTTGAGGGCCCAGCTTGCGATAGGTCGTAGATTGGAGCGAGCAGCAATGGGGAATCTTGGAGATGTCAAATGGCTTGGAGGCGGTATCGGTGAGCTTCGCATCGATGTAGTTGCTGGATATCGTGTCTATTTTGCGCAAAAGGGCCAGAGGCTGGTTCTGCTGTTGGTCGGCGGAGACCAGTCCACCCAGGCCACCGATATCCTCAAAGCCAGAAAACTGCTGAAGGAGATGAAATGAGCGAAAAGTTGATCCCGTTTGATATGGCGGCCTTGTTGAGTAGTGATGAGGCCATCACTGAGTACCTTAGTCAGGTCCTCGCAGATGGCGATACCGAGGAAATAATTCGGGCACTTGGCCATATCGCTCGCGCACGGGGAATGACGCAGATCGCCACCGAGAGTGGGTTGGGAAGGGAAAGTCTGTACAAGGCACTCAGTCCAGGCGCAAAACCACGCTTTGACACTGTGCTGAAAGTCATTCGTGCCTTGGGGGTCGACCTCCTCGTTCAGCCCCATGTAGTTCCCCGCTAGCAGAACAGGGATTTGGAGGGCTGAACGGGGCGGTTGGTCAGCTTCATCGCAGGTCATTCCTGCGCTGGCAACGGGGCGCGGTCGGAGCGGCCGAGGCCATTGCCTCCAGTACTTAGCGAGGCCGTGAGCCAGAGGGGCTGGTCGTCTGGATGCTACTCCACCGGGTCACTCACCGGCTTGGCAAAGATGGCCTTGAGTTCGCTGGTCATCGGGAACTCCAGGTTCAAGCCTTTAGGCGGAATCGGCTGTTCGAACCAGCGCTGGTAGATCCCGTTGATTTCCCCTGAGCTGTACAGCTCGCCCAGCGACGCGTTCACCAGCGCGAGGAACTGCGGGTCATCCTTGCGCACCATGCAGCTGTAGATTTCCCGCGACTGCTCTTCCCCGACCACCACCCAGTTGTGCGGATCGCGAGCCTTGGCGCGTTCGCCGTAGAGCAGCGCATCGTCCATGTAGAACGCCGCCGCCCGGCCGGACTGCAACATCTGGAAGGCTTCACCATGGTCCTTGGCGCTGATCACGTACATGTCCATCTTGTTATCGACGTTGTAGCTTTTCAAATAGCGTTCGTTCGTGGTGCCTGCAGTGGTTACCACATTCTTGCCGCGCAGGTCGGTGAAACTCTTGATTCCGCTGTCTTTGGCTGTCAGTAATTGACCTTTGACATAGATGAACCCGTAGGAAAACGCCACCTGCTTCTGGCGCTCTGCGGTGACGCCGGTCGAGCCGCACTCCAGGTCAACGGTACCGTTCTGTACCAGCGGAATGCGGGTTTGCGATGTCACCAGGTTGTACTTCACCTTGAGCTGGGGCAATGCCAGCTTTTGCTGTACCCGCTCGACGATCTTTTTCGCCAGGTCTACTGAGTAGCCCATGGGTTGTCCCGAATGATCTCCCACGTAGGAGAACGGCACCGAAGCATCGCGATAGCCCAGGGTAATGCTGTTGGCTCTGGCAATCTTGCTCAGGGTAGGCCCCAGCGCTGCTTCGTCAGCATGGGCCTGGGTGCCTAGCAACAGGCCAAGGGTGCAGCCGATCAACGTGATTTTTCGCATTGTTATTCTCCGTTGTAGGTGAGGGGTTAGCGACGTGCTGCAGTACGGTTATTTCCACCAGCCGCACGGGCGGTGAAACCCTGCAGGTCGATGGAGGGGCGGCGCTGGCCGATCAGTTCACTGAGCAATCGTGCACTGGCGCAGGCCAGGGTGAAGCCCAGTGCACCATGGCCGAGGTTCAGCCACAGATTGCTATACGCCGTTGCGCCCAGCAGCGGTACGCCGCTGGGGGTCGCCGGCCGCATGCCGGCCCATTCGATGGCGTAGTCGTAGTCACCAGCATTGGCGAAGGTTTCGCGGGCCTGGCGTTTTAGCAGGGCCAGGCGCTTGGGGTCCAGCGACGGATCGAAACCGACAATGTCGACCATCGCCGCCACCCGCAGCTGTTCGCCAATCCGGGCGTAGACGATCTTGCGATCGTAGTCGGTGATGCTCAGGTCCGGCGCCTTGTGCTGCGCGCCGATCGGTAATGTCAGGCTATAGCCCTTGAGTGGATAAAGCGGCAGGTCGATGCCCGGCAGTGCCAGCAACGCACTGCGATGGCCGGCCGCAACCACCAGGTGCTCCACCGGCAGCACTTCGTCGTCCAGTTCAATTGCATTCACCACGCCATGCGCATGGCGAATTGCGGACACCGCCTGGCCCAGGCGGAACTTGCAGCGTCCCGACGCCTGCAGGCGCGCCGCCAGTTGCTGGCAAAAGCTGTGGCAATCGCCGACTTCTTCATCCGGGGTATAGATGGCGCCGACAAAGGGCGCCTCTGCCAGTGCCGGGTCCAGACGGGTGCAGTCGGCGTGTGACAGCACCTGTTGTTGCTGGGGCGCGGCAAGGTTCTTGCGCGCATGTTCGAAGCTGCTGGCCTGGCGGAAGGTGACCAGCTTGCCGTTGCGCCGCCAGTTGAAACCGTCCAGGCCATCCTCTTCTCGCCAGGTTTGCAAGGTCGATTGGCTCAACAATGCGAGGCGCAACAGGTGGCCTGCGTTGGCGCGGTTGACCGAGGAGCGGCAAGCACCAAGGAATGCTGCCATCCAGCGCCATTGGGCACGATCGAAGCGCGGGCGCAATCGCAGCGGCGATTCACCGCGCAGCATCCAGCCAAGGGCCTGCAATGGCACACCTGCGTCGGCCAGGGGCGCCACGTACCGATAGGACAGCTGGCCGCCGTTGGCGAAGCTGGTTTCACTGCCCAACGAATCGCGAGCCTCGATCAGCGTCACGTCAAAGCCGTCGCGTACCAGTGCGTAAGCGGTTGACAGGCCAATGACGCCACCGCCGATGATGCATACATGCTGAGCCATGTCAGTCCTTGGTCGTGGTTGGAACGAGGCTGAGGTTAGGGCCAGGTGACAGGTGGCGAAAAATGAATAAAGATCGCTGAGCCATAAACAAAGGTTATGGACTTGCCATGCGCCTTCGCCATATCGAGATTTTCCAGGCCATCCGCCAGACCGGCTCGGTCAGCGGTGCCGCACAGTTGCTGCACGTTTCCCAACCTGCCGTGACCAAGGTTCTGCAGCACGCCGAGCAGCAACTGGGCTTCCCGTTGTTCCTGCGGGTGCGCGGCAAGCTGCAGCCCACGCCCGAAGCGCTGGAGCTGGAGCGTGAGGTCGACAAGGTCACGGAGAGCCTGCAAGGGGTGCGACGCCTGGCGCAAAGCCTGCGTCGCGCGCCAGGCCACAGCCTGCGGATCGGTGCGACCCCGGCACTGGCCCTGTCGCTGCTGCCGCCGGCCATTCATGAATGGACCCAGCGTTATCCGGATATCGCCTGCGAGTTGTCCAGCGCCCACAGTCGCGAACTGGTGCAGAACCTGTTGATGCGGGAGATCGATGTCGCCCTGACCTTGCAACAGCCAGATCACCCTGCGCTCAAGGCTCAGGCGCTGGCCAGCGGGGTTTTGGTGGCATTGGCACCGGCAGGTTATTGGCCGCTGGAAGATGAAGGCAAGCCGCTGCCGTTGGCGGCACTGGCCGGTGCGCCCATGATCGGGCTGTCCAGCGCCGACCCGCTGTCGGTGCGCCTCGAAAGCTACCTCAAGGCGGTGGAGCCGCCGCCACGGGTGAGCATCGCGGTGCAAACCTATTCACTGGCCAGGGCGATGGTCGAATCCGGTGCCGGGCTGGCGGTGATCGATCCCTTCACCGCACTTGGCGCGGCGCCTGGGGCGACCGCGATCAGGCCGCTGGCCCCGGCGCTGCCGATTACCTTGTATGCGGTCACCCGCACTGCCGAACCGTCACCGCATACATTGAGCGAGCTGCTGACGATTTTCAGCAGCCGTGCCCAGGGGCAGCTGGATCGCTGGCGCTGACCGGACGGGCAAAAAAAAACCGACCATAAGGTCGGTTTTTTCCGGATCTTGGTGCCCCGAGGGAGACTCGAACTCCCACTCCTTTCGAAAACGGATTTTGAATCCGCCGCGTCTACCAATTCCGCCATCAGGGCTTGTGGCGCGCAGTATAGAGAGCCACCGCTGGTCGGTCAATCGGCTTTCATGGTCAATTTTCACACATTGGGCTAAACTTCCCGGCCCTGCCGAACCGAACATCATCATGCGCGTCGCCGATTTTTCCTTCGAACTCCCCGATTCCCTGATCGCCCGCCACCCGTTGGCCGAGCGCCATGGCAGCCGTCTGCTGGTGCTCGATGGGCCAACCGGCGCGCTGGCGCACCGGCAATTCCCCGATCTGCTCGAGTATCTGCGCCCCGGCGACCTGATGGTGTTCAACAACACCCGGGTGATCCCGGCGCGTTTGTTCGGCCAGAAAGCTTCCGGCGGCAAGCTGGAAGTGCTGGTCGAGCGCGTGCTCGACAGCCATCGGGTGCTGGCCCATGTGCGCGCCAGCAAGGCGCCCAAGGTAGGCGCGGTCATCCTCATCGATGGCGGCGGCGAGGCCGAAATGGTCGCACGCCATGACACGCTGTTCGAGCTGCGCTTCACCGAAGAGGTGCTGCCGCTGCTCGACCGTGTCGGCCACATGCCGCTGCCGCCGTACATCGACCGCCCCGACGAGGGCGCCGACCGTGAGCGCTACCAGACTGTGTACGCCGAACGAGCCGGTGCAGTCGCCGCACCGACCGCAGGCTTGCACTTCGATGAGGCGCTGCTGGAGAAGATTGCCGCCAAGGGTGTAGAGCGTGCCTTCGTCACCTTGCACGTGGGCGCGGGCACCTTCCAGCCGGTGCGGGTCGACAAGATCGAAGACCACCACATGCATAAAGAGTGGCTTGAAGTGAGCCAGGAGGTGGTCGATGCCATCGAGGCTTGCCGCGCCCGTGGTGGCCGGGTAATCGCAGTCGGCACCACCAGCGTGCGTTCGCTGGAGAGCGCAGCGCGCGATGGCGTGCTCAAGGCCTTCAGTGGCGATACCGACATCTTCATCTACCCGGGCCGGCCGTTCCATGTGGTCGACGCCCTGGTCACCAACTTCCACCTGCCGGAGTCCACGCTGCTGATGCTGGTCTCGGCCTTCGCCGGCTACCCCGAGACCATGGCCGCCTACGCGGCAGCGGTCGAGCAGGGGTACCGGTTCTTCAGTTACGGTGATGCCATGTTCATCACCCGCAATCCGGCGCCACGCGGGCCCGAGGATCAAGCATGAGTCGCACCTGTCGAATGTCCTTCGAACTGCTGGCCACCGACGGCAAGGCCCGTCGTGGCCGCATCACTTTCCCACGTGGCACCGTGGAGACCCCGGCATTCATGCCGGTGGGCACCTATGGCACGGTCAAGGGCATGCTGCCACGCGACATCGAAGCCATCGGCGCCGAGATGATCCTGGGCAACACCTTCCACCTGTGGCTGCGCCCGGGCACCGAGGTGATCAAGAAGCACAACGGCCTGCACGACTTCATGCAGTGGAAAGGCCCGATCCTCACCGACTCCGGTGGCTTCCAGGTGTTCAGCCTGGGCGCCATGCGCAAGATCAAGGAAGAGGGCGTGACCTTCGCCTCGCCGGTCGATGGCGCCAAGGTGTTCATGGGCCCGGAAGAGTCGATGCAGGTGCAGCGTGACCTGGGCTCGGACGTGGTGATGATTTTCGACGAGTGCACCCCGTACCCGGCCGAGCACGATGTGGCGCGCGCGTCCATGGAGCTGTCGCTGCGCTGGGCCCAGCGCTCGAAGAACGCCCACGCCGACAACACTGCGGCGCTGTTCGGTATCGTCCAGGGCGGCATGTACCAGGACCTGCGCATGCGCTCGCTGGAAGGCCTGGAAAACATCGGCTTCGACGGCCTGGCCATCGGTGGCCTGTCGGTGGGCGAGCCCAAGCACGAAATGATCAAGGTGCTGGATTACCTGCCGGGCCAGATGCCTGCTGACAAACCTCGTTACCTTATGGGGGTAGGCAAACCGGAAGATCTCGTTGAGGGTGTGCGCCGCGGCGTCGACATGTTCGACTGCGTGATGCCGACGCGTAACGCGCGCAACGGTCATCTGTTCGTCGATACGGGGGTGATCAAGATTCGCAATGCGTTCCATCGCCACGATGATTCGCCGCTGGATCCGACCTGTGACTGCTACACCTGCACCAACTTCTCCCGCGCCTATCTCCATCACCTGGACAAGTGCGGCGAAATGCTGAGCAGCATGCTGAATACCATCCACAACTTGCGCCATTACCAGCGCTTGATGGCCGGTTTACGCGAGGCTATTCAACAAGGTAAATTGGCCGCCTTTGTCGACGCCTTCTACGCCAAGCGCGGGCTTCCTGTGCCGCCTTTGGACTGACTGTCTGCATCCATTATTAGAAAATTACATTAGGAGTGCCCAATGAGCTTCTTGATCCCCGCCGCTTACGCGGACGCCGCTGCACCTGCCGCCGGCCCAGCCGGTACCGGCTTCGAGTGGATTTTCCTGGTCGGTTTCCTGGTCATCTTCTACCTGATGATCTGGCGCCCGCAGGCCAAGCGTGCAAAAGAGCAGAAGAACCTGCTGAGCAACTTGCAGAAGGGTGACGAAGTTGTCACCAACGGCGGCATCGCTGGCAAGATCGTCAAGGTCTCCGATGATTTCGTGGTCCTGGAAGTTTCCGACAACGTCGAGCTGAAGTTCCAGAAGGGTGCCATCGCGGCCACCCTGCCAAAAGGTACGCTCAAGGCTATCTGAGTTACCGGTTTCATTTTTCCAGTCGGGGCGCGCAAAGCGCCCCGCGTCTTGAACGGGCGGCGTGATGCTGAACAAATACCCTCTGTGGAAATACGCACTGATCGTGCTGGTACTGGCGATCGGTTTTATTTATTCCGCTCCCAACCTCTACCCGGATGATCCGGCGGTACAGATCAGTGGTGCCAGCTCGGCGCTGCAGGTGAACCAGGCCGACCTCGACCGCGTCAGCAAGGCGCTGGGCGATGCCAAGATCGCCGTCAAGGGCGTGAGCCTGGGTGAGAAGGGCAGCGGGCTGATCCGCCTGACCAATCAGGAAGACCAGCTACCAGCCAAGGATGTAGTGCGCAAGGCACTGGGCGATGATTACGTCGTGGCCCTGAACCTGGCCCAGACTACCCCGCAATGGCTGCGCAACCTGGGCGCAAGCCCGATGAAGCTGGGCCTGGACCTGTCCGGTGGTGTGCACTTCCTGCTGGAAGTGGACATGGACAAGGCCATGAACGCCCGCATGAAAGTCTACGAAGGCGAGGTCAAGACCTTGCTGCGCAAAGAGCGCGTCCGCTACCGCAGCCTGCCTCAACAGGATGGCGGCATCATGCTGGGCTTCGCTGACGATGCTACCCGCGAACAGGCTCGTGTCCTGATCCGCAAGAATTTCAATGACTTCGACCTGACCACCACCGAGCGCAACGAGCTCGCCGTGCTGCGTCTGGCGCTGACCCAGGCGAAAGTCGCCGAGATCCGCGAATACTCGATCAAGCAGAACCTCACCACCGTCCGCAACCGGGTCAACGAGCTGGGTGTGGCCGAGCCGCTGGTACAGCGCCAGGGCGCCAACCGCATCGTGGTTGAGCTGCCAGGCGTGCAGGACACTGCCGAAGCCAAGCGTATCCTGGGTAAAACCGCCAACCTGGAGTTCCGCTTCGGTGCCGAGCCAGGCGCATCCAAGGCCACCACCGAGGTGTTCGAGTTCCGTGAAGGCGGCCGTTCCGCCGCGGTCGAGCGCGGCCTGATCATCACTGGTGACCAGGTAACCGACGCCCAGGCCAGCTTCGACGAACAAGGTCGCCCGCAGGTGAACATCCGCCTGGATGGCCACGGTGGCGAGCTGATGACCCGCGCTACCCGCAGCAACGTCGGCCGCAGCATGGCGGTGATCTTCATCGAGCAGAAGCCGGTCACCCGCTACGTCAAGCAGACCGTCGACGGCGTCGAGAAGGACGTTGCCGTACAGAGCTTCCAGGAAGAGAAGAAGATCATCAGCCTGGCGACCATCCAGTCGCCGCTGGGCAGCCAGTTCCGCATCACCGGCCTGAACGGCCAGGGCGAATCGTCCGAACTGGCCCTGCTGCTGCGTGCCGGTGGCCTGGCTGCGCCGATGTACTTTGCAGAAGAGCGTACCATCGGCCCAAGCCTGGGTGCCGACAACATCACCAAGGGTATCGATGCGTCGCTGTGGGGCATGCTGTTCGTCTCGCTGTTCATCATCGCCATCTACCGCGCCTTCGGTGTGATCGCCACCATCGCCCTGGCAGGCAACATGGTCCTGCTGCTGGCACTGATGTCGCTGTTGGGCGCCACCCTGACCCTGCCGGGTATTGCCGGTATCGTGTTGACCATGGGTATGGCGGTGGACGCCAACGTGCTGATCTTCTCGCGTATCCGCGAAGAGCTGAACGCCGGCATGTCGGTGCAACGCGCCATTCATGAAGGCTTCAACCGCGCCTACACCGCGATCATCGACGCCAACCTGACCAGCCTGCTGGTCGGCGGCATCCTGTTCGCCATGGGTACCGGCCCGGTCAAGGGCTTTGCGGTCACCATGTCCCTCGGGATTTTCACCTCGATGTTCACCGCCGTCATGGTGACCCGTGCAATGGTCAACCTGACCTGCGGCGGGCGTGACATCAAGAAGCTGTGGGTTTGAGGGAGCTGCGATGAAAACCATCAACTTCATGGGCGTGCGCAATGTCGCGTTCGCCGTTACCGTGCTCCTCACCGTGCTGGCTCTGTTCAGCTGGTGGCAGAAGGGCCTGAACTTCGGCCTGGACTTCACCGGCGGTACGCTGATCGAGCTGACCTACGAGCGCCCGGCCGACCTCAAGGCGGTGCGTGCCGAGCTGGTCAATTCCGGCTTCCACGAAGCAGTAGTGCAGAGCTTCGGTGCCACCACCGACCTGCTGGTGCGCATGCCGGGTGATGACCCGCAGCTGGGCAACAAGGTAGCTGAAGCCCTGCAGAAGGCTGGCGGCGACAATCCGGCCAAGGTCAAGCGTGTCGAGTTCGTTGGTCCGCAGGTGGGTGAAGAGCTGCGCGACCAGGGTGGCATGGGCATGCTTCTGGCCCTGGGCGGCATCCTCATCTACCTGGCCTTCCGCTTCCAATGGAAGTTCGCCGTGGGCGCGATCGTCTCGCTGATCCACGACGTGGTGGTGACCCTGGGTATCCTGTCGTTCTTCCAGATCACCTTCGACCTGACGGTGCTGGCAGCGGTGCTGGCGATCATCGGCTACTCGCTGAACGACACCATCGTCGTGTTCGACCGGGTGCGCGAGAACTTCCGCGTCATGCGCAAGGCCTCGCTGATCGAGAACATCAACGTTTCCACCACCCAGACCCTGCTGCGGACCATCGCCACCTCGGTTTCGACCTTGCTGGCCATTGCCGCGCTGCTGTTCTTCGGTGGCGACAACCTGTTCGGCTTCTCGCTGGCACTGTTCATCGGCGTCATGGCCGGTACCTATTCGTCGATCTATATCGCCAACGTGGTACTGATTTGGCTGAACCTGAGCAGTGAAGACCTGATCCCGCCAGCCAAGACCGATGGTGTGGACGACCGTCCATAAGGCGTGCTCCACGCCGTTTGGCGGCCAAAAAGGCGCGAGTGTTGAACTCGCGCCTTTTTTTTTACTCCAAGGCTGGGAGAAGGCGGGTCGGACCCGCGGGTGATGATCAGGAGGTTCATGTGAACAAATCAATGCTTGTGGGTGCGGTACTGGGTGCTGTCGGTGTGACTGCCGGAGGTGCTGTCGCGACCTACAGCTTGGTCAACAAGGGGCCTGAATATGCACAGGTCACCGACGTGCAACCGATCAAACAACAGGTAAAAACCCCCCGTGAGGTCTGCAAGGACGTCGCCGTGACGCGTCAGGCGCCGGTCAAGGACCAGCACCAGATCGCCGGTACCGTGGTGGGCGCCATTGCCGGTGGCCTGCTGGGTAACCAGATCGGTGGTGGTAGCGGCAAGAAGATCGCCACCGTTGCCGGTGCGGTCGGTGGTGGTTATGCCGGTAACAAGGTGCAGGAGGGCATGCAGGAGCGTGACACCTACACCACCACGCAAACCCGCTGCAATACGGTCAACGATATCAGTGAGAAGGTGGTGGGCTACAACGTGAAGTACACCATCGGCGACAAGGTCGGGCAGGTGAAGATGGATCACGAGCCCGGTTCGACCATTCCACTGGACAAGAATGGCAAGCTGATCCTGAGTGAAGCCGGCCAGTAAGGCCGCATGGCTTCGACAGGCATAAAAAAAGCACCCCGAGGGGTGCTTTTTTGTTTGCCGGCAATCCGCGCTTAGCGCTTCATGTTCTCTGGCAGGTGCGGCTGGATAGCGGTCAGCACGGCCTTGAAGCACTTGATGTTGCCCGCAACGATATGGCCCTTCTCGAGGAAGTCATGGCCGCCGTTGAAGTCGCTCACCAGGCCGCCCGCTTCCTGGATCAGCAGCACGCCGGCCGCCATGTCCCATTCGGACAGGCCCGACTCCCAGAAAGCGTCGAAACGGCCGGCGGCCACGTAGGCCAGGTCCAGGCTGGCGGAGCCGGCGCGGCGAATGCCGGCGGTCTGGCCAGTCAGGGCGCGGAACATTCCCAGGTAGTTGTCCAGGTCGGCCATCTGGCTGTCACGGAACGGGAAGCCGGTACCCAGCAGGGCGCCTTCCAGGCTGGTGCGCGAGCTGACACGCAGGCGGCGACCATTGAGCTGGGCGCCACGGCCGCGGCTGGCAGTGAATTCTTCCTGGCGAACCGGGTCGACGATCACGGCGTGCTCAAGGCGGCCACGGTATTTGCAGGCGATGCTGACCGCGAAGTGCGGGATACCACGCAGGAAGTTGGTGGTGCCGTCCAGCGGGTCGATGATCCACAGGTAATCCTTGCCTTCTTCGCCGCTACCCGCGTGCAGGCCGGTTTCCTCGCCCTGGATGGAGTGGTTCGGGTAGGCCTTGCGCAGGGCGTTGACGATGCTCTGCTCGGCGGCGCGATCGACTTCGGAGACGTAGTCCTTGGCCTCTTTCTCATCGACCTTGATGCTATCCAGGCGTTCGATGGAGCGGAAAATCAGTTCACTGGCGCTGCGAGCGGCGCGCAGGGCGATATTCAGCATAGGCTGCATGGGCGGGTCACCTGGAGATGTTAAAGAAGAAAGCCGATCATTCTAGCAGAAAACTTTGGCGGCAGAAGTGTCACATTTGCTTTCATGGCGTTACGTCTGTCGGTTCTGTAAGATCGAAGGCCCTGATTCCTGCATCTGTGAGCACAACACCTTGCTGCAAAATATTCGTGTTGTTCTGGTCAATACCAGCCACCCCGGCAACATCGGCGGCGCTGCACGTGCCATGAAAAACATGGGCTTGTCGCGTCTGGTGCTGGTGCAGCCGAAAGAGTTCCCCGCCGTGGATGCCAGTGCCCGAGCCTCGGGTGCCGACGATGTGCTGGACAACGCCCAGGTGGTCGACAGCCTCGAGCAGGCGTTGGTCGGCTGCAACCTGGTAATGGGCACCAGCGCCCGCGAGCGGAGCATCCCCTGGCCGCTGATCGGCCCACGCGAGTGCGGGGCCAAGGCGGTGGAGCATGCCAACGGTGGCGAGGAAATCGCCCTGGTTTTCGGGCGTGAACATGCCGGCCTGACCAACGAAGAACTGCAGCGATGTCACTTCCACGTGCACATTCCCTCCAACCCCGACTTCAGCTCGCTGAACCTGGCCGCCGCTGTCCAGGTGCTCTCCTACGAGGTGCGCATGGCCTGGCTTGCCGCCGGTGCAGCGCCGGGCAAAGTCGAGAAGGTTGACGCCAGCGAGCTGGCGACGATGGACGAAATGGAGCTGTTCTACGACCACCTGGAAAAGACCCTGGTCGGTATCGGCTTTCTCGACCCCGAAAAGCCCAAGCACCTGATGCCGCGCCTGCGCCGGCTGTATGGGCGGGTGGCGGTCGAACGTTCGGAAATGAGCATTTTGCGCGGCATCCTCACCGAGACCCAGAAAGTGGTCCGGGGCGAGCCGCATAAACGGAAGGACTGACAGATGTTCGAACGCCTGCGTGAAGATATTCAAAGCGTATTCCACCGTGACCCGGCTGCGCGCAACGCCTTTGAGGTGCTGACCTGCTACCCAGGCATGCACGCCATCTGGCTGCACCGCCTGGGCAATGCCCTGTGGAAGCGTGATTTCAAGTGGCTGGCCCGCCTGGTATCGAACTTCGGCCGCTGGCTGACCGGCATCGAGATCCACCCCGGCGCCACCATCGGACGGCGCTTCTTCATCGACCACGGCATGGGCATCGTCATCGGCGAAACCGCCGAGATCGGCGACGATGTCACCCTTTATCAGGGCGTGACCCTGGGCGGCACCAGCTGGAACAAAGGCAAGCGACACCCCACCCTGGAAAACGGTGTGGTGGTAGGGGCGGGGGCCAAGGTGCTGGGCCCGTTCACCGTCGGCGCCGGGGCCAAGATCGGTTCCAATGCGGTGGTGACCAAAGCCGTGCCGGCGGGAGCTACGGCGGTTGGTATCCCCGGGCGAATCATCGTCAAGAGCGAAGACAACGAGGTCGAGGCCAAGCGTAAGGCCATGGCTGAAAAGATCGGCTTCGATGCCTATGGCGTCAGTGGCGACATGCCCGACCCGGTGGCCCGTGCCATCGGTCAGATGCTCGACCACCTGCAGGCAGTCGACGAACGGCTGGAGGGCATGTGCGGCGCCCTGACCAAGATGGGCAGTGATTACTGCGCAAAGGAACTGCCAGCCCTGCCGGAAGATGACTTCAAGGAAGTTGCCCAGGTGGCTCAGCGCGACACTCAGTCACATTGATTGCGCCGCGCTGAAATCATGGTGACATACGGGGCGTGTGCTCACGCCCCCTGTCTGCTACAATCGCGCCCGCCTCCCCGATGCAAACCCGACTAAAGCACTAGGTCTAATAGTTGACTTAAATGCTCGGGAATCGCATACTCGCTCACATCCTGTAACTCCCGTGGTACCCAATAGCCATGCGACTGACTACCAAAGGCCGATACGCCGTGACCGCCATGCTCGACCTGGCGTTGCACGCGCAGCATGGGCCGGTGTCTTTGGCCGACATTTCCGAGCGCCAGGGCATTTCCCTCTCTTATCTGGAACAGCTGTTCGCCAAGCTGCGCCGCAGCAGCCTGGTCTCCAGCGTGCGTGGTCCAGGCGGTGGCTACCAGCTGTCGCGGGGCATGGAAACCATCCAGGTGGCCCAGGTCATCGATGCGGTCAACGAATCGGTCGATGCCACCCGTTGTCAGGGCCTCGGGGACTGCCATGCCGGTGATACCTGCCTGACCCACCACCTGTGGTGCGACCTCAGCCAGCAGATCCATGAATTCCTCAGCGGTATAAGCCTGGCCGACCTCGTCATGCGCCGTGAGGTGCAGGAAGTCGCCCAGCGCCAGGACCTGCGTCGTGTCGCAGGCCGAACCGCCCAGCTGGACAAGATTGAGACGTCCGCCGTCGATTGATCCCACCGGGACGACGAGCGACGCCACCGCCTGATAGGAGAGACAAATGAAGTTGCCGATCTACCTCGATTACTCCGCGACCACCCCGGTCGACCCACGCGTGGCCCAGAAGATGGCCGACTGCCTGCTGGTCGACGGGAACTTCGGTAACCCGGCTTCGCGCTCCCACGTCTTTGGCTGGAAAGCCGAGGAAGCGGTCGAGAACGGTCGCCGCCAGGTTGCCGAACTGATCAACGCCGATCCGCGCGAAATCGTCTGGACCAGTGGTGCCACCGAGTCCGACAACCTCGCACTCAAGGGCGTCGCGCACTTCTATCAGACCAAGGGCAAGCACATCATCACCTCCAAGATCGAGCACAAGGCGGTCCTGGATACCGCTCGCCAGCTGGAGCGTGAAGGTTTCGAAGTCACCTACCTCGAGCCAGGCGAAGACGGCATCGTCACCCCGGCCATGGTCGAGGCGGCGCTGCGCGACGACACCATCCTGGTTTCGCTGATGCACGTGAACAACGAAGTTGGCTCGATCAACGATATCGCCGCCATCGGTGAACTGACCCGCTCGCGCGGCGTGCTGTTCCACGTTGACGCCGCGCAATCGGCCGGCAAGGTCGAAATCGACCTGCAAAAGCTGAAGGTCGACCTGATGTCGTTCTCGGCGCACAAGGTCTACGGCCCGAAAGGCATCGGCGCGCTGTACGTCAGCCGCAAGCCTCGCGTACGCCTGGAAGCCATCATTCACGGCGGTGGCCATGAGCGCGGCATGCGTTCGGGCACCCTGCCGACCCACCAGATCGTCGGCATGGGCGAAGCCTTCGCCATCGCCAAACAGGAAATGGCCGCGGAAAACGTACGCATCAAGGCCCTGAGCGACCGCTTCTTCAAGCAGGTCTCGGACCTCGAAGAGCTGTACGTCAACGGCAGCAAGACTGCCCGCGTACCGCACAACCTGAACCTGAGCTTCAACTACGTCGAAGGCGAATCGCTGCTGATGTCGCTGAAGGATATCGCCGTATCGTCCGGTTCGGCCTGCACCTCCGCGTCGCTCGAGCCGTCCTACGTATTGCGCGCCCTGGGCCGCAATGACGAGCTGGCGCACAGCTCGATCCGCTTCTCCTTCGGCCGCTTCACCACCGAAGAAGAAGTCGACTACGCCGCGCAGAAAGTCTGCGAGGCCGTGAACAAACTGCGTGAGCTGTCGCCGCTGTGGGACATGTACAAAGACGGCGTTGACATCTCCAAGATCGAGTGGGCCGCCCACTAAGCAGTCGCCAGCAAGAGCGGCTCCCTGATGAGGAAGGAATTGCACCATGGCATACAGTGAAAAGGTCATCGACCACTACGAAAACCCGCGCAACGTCGGCAAGATGAACGCCGAAGACCCGGACGTCGGTACCGGCATGGTCGGCGCCCCGGCCTGCGGTGACGTGATGCGCCTGCAGATCAAGGTCAACGAGCAGGGCGTGATCGAAGACGCCAAGTTCAAGACCTACGGCTGCGGTTCGGCCATCGCTTCCAGCTCCCTCGCCACCGAGTGGATGAAGGGCAAGACCCTGGACGAAGCCGAAACCATCAAGAACACCCAGCTGGCCGAAGAACTGGCGTTGCCGCCGGTCAAGATCCACTGCTCGGTACTCGCCGAAGATGCCATCAAGGCAGCCGTACGCGATTACAAGCAGAAGAAAGGCTTGATCTAAGTCGCCTGTTGCGAGGTAAGGAGTCCTGATGGCTATCAGCATGACAGAAGCCGCCGCCAACCACGTGCGGCGTTCCCTGGAAGGGCGCGGCAAGGGCGAAGGCATTCGCCTGGGCGTGCGCACCACCGGTTGCTCGGGCCTGGCCTACGTGCTGGAGTTCGTCGACGAGCTGGCGGACGAGGACCAGGTGTTCGAGAACCATGGCGTCAAGGTGATCATCGATCCCAAGAGCCTGGTCTACCTCGATGGCACCGAACTGGACTTCGTCAAGGAAGGGTTGAACGAAGGCTTCAAGTTCAACAACCCCAACGTGCGCGGTGAGTGTGGCTGCGGCGAAAGCTTCAACGTTTGAGGCTGGCTGTGGGCACTCCTTGTCATTTCGCATTGTTTGACCTCCAGCCAAGCTTCCGCCTGGATCTCGACAAGCTGGCCACTCGCTATCGCGAGCTGGCCCGCGAAGTCCATCCCGACCGCTTTGCCGACGCCTCCGAGCGCGAGCAGCGCGTGGCGCTGGAAAAGTCCGCGGCCCTCAACGACGCCTACCAGACACTGCGCAGTGCGCCGCGTCGCGCCCGCTACCTGCTGGCCATCGGCGGCCACGAAGTGCCTCAGGAGGTCACGGTCCACGACCCTGACTTCCTGTTGCAGCAGATGCAGTGGCGTGAAGAGCTCGAAGAACTGCAGGACGAAGCCGACCTCGATGGCGTGGCCGTGTTCAAGAAGCGCCTGAAGGTCGCCCAGGACACGCTGAACGAGGACTTTGCCGCCTGCTGGGACGCCCCAGGCGAGCGCGACAAGGCCGAACGCCTGATGCGCCGCATGCAGTTCCTCGACAAGCTCGCCCAAGAAGTGCGCCAACTGGAAGAGCGCCTCGACGATTAACCCGGTGCTGCCCGTGATAGCACCTAAGGTATTCAGATAAGCATGGCCCTACTGCAGATTGCCGAACCCGGTCAAAGCCCTCAGCCGCATCAGCGCCGCCTGGCGGTGGGGATCGACCTGGGTACCACCAACTCCCTGGTCGCCGCACTGCGCAGCGGCCGTAGCGAGCCCCTGCCCGACGCGCAGGGCAATGTCATTCTGCCGTCCGCGGTGCGCTACCTCGAAGGGCGCAACGAAGTGGGGCAGGCTGCACGCGATGCCGCTTCCAGCGACCCGCTGAACACCGTGCTGTCGGTCAAGCGCCTGATGGGGCGCGGCCTGGCCGACGTCAAGCAACTGGGCGAGCAGCTGCCGTACCGCTTCGTTGGCGGTGAGTCGCACATGCCGTTCATCGACACCGTGCAGGGGCCGAAAAGCCCGGTGGAAGTGTCCGCCGATATCCTCAAGGTGCTGCGCGAGCGTGCCGAAGCCACCCTCGGTGGTGAGCTGGTGGGCGCGGTTATCACCGTGCCGGCCTATTTCGACGATGCCCAGCGCCAGGCCACCAAGGACGCTGCGCGCCTGGCCGGCCTGAACGTGCTGCGCCTGCTCAACGAGCCGACCGCCGCTGCCGTGGCATATGGCCTGGACCAGAACGCCGAAGGCGTGGTGGCCATCTATGACCTGGGCGGCGGTACCTTCGACATTTCCATCCTGCGCCTGACTGCCGGCGTATTCGAAGTGCTGGCCACCGGTGGCGATACCGCCTTGGGCGGTGACGACTTCGACCACGCCATTGCTGGCTGGATCATCGAGCAGGCCGGGCTGTCATCCGACCTGGACCCGGCCACCCAGCGCGCACTGTTGCAGACCGCCTGCGCCGCGAAGGAAGCCCTGACCGACGCCGACGTGGTCAGCGTCAGCCATGGCACCTGGCAGGGCGAGTTGAGCCGCGCCGGTTTCGAAGCCATGATCGAGCCCATGGTCGCCCGCAGCCTCAAGGCCTGCCGCCGCGCCGTGCGTGACAGCGGTATCGAGCTGGAAGAAGTCAGCGCCGTGGTCATGGTCGGTGGTTCGACCCGCGTACCGCGTGTGCGTGAAGCCGTCGGAGCACTGTTCGGGCGCACCCCGCTGACCTCGATCGATCCCGACCAGGTGGTGGCCATCGGTGCCGCCATCCAGGCCGATACCTTGGCCGGCAACCGGCGCGAAGGTGGCGAACTGCTGCTGTTGGATGTCATCCCGCTGTCGCTTGGCCTCGAGACCATGGGCGGGCTGATGGAGAAGGTGATCCCGCGCAACACCACCATCCCGGTGGCGCGTGCCCAGGAGTTCACCACCTATAAAGATGGCCAGTCGGCCATGATGATCCACGTGCTGCAGGGCGAACGTGAGCTGATCAGCGATTGCCGCTCGCTGGCGCGCTTCGAGTTGCGTGGCATCCCGGCCATGGTCGCCGGTGCGGCAAAGATCCGCGTCACCTTCCAGGTCGACGCTGACGGCCTACTCAGCGTCGCCGCCCGCGAGCTGGGCTCGGGCGTGGAAGCCAGCATTCAGGTCAAGCCGTCCTACGGCCTGACCGACGGCGAAATCGCCCGCATGCTCAAGGATTCCTTCGAACACGCAGGTTCCGACAAGCAGGCCCGCCAGCTGCGCGAGCACCAGGTGGACGGCGAGCGCCTGCTCGAAGCGGTACAGGGCGCCTTGGACGCCGACGGTGAGCGCTTGCTCAGCAGTGACGAGCGCGACGCCATCGAATTCCAGATGCAAGAACTACGTGATTTGCTGGCCGGCACCGATGGCGCAGCCATCGAGCAACAGACCAAGCGTCTGTCGCAGGTGACCGACGCATTTGCCGCCCGTCGCCTTGATTCGACGGTCAAAGCCGCATTGGCCGGGCGCAACCTGAATGAGATCGAGGAGTAACCGATGCCGCTGGTGACATTCCTGCCGCACGAGAAGTTCTGCCCCGAAGGGCTGACCGTGGAAGTCGAGCCCGGGACCAACATCCTGGAGCTGGCCCACGACCATCACATCGAGATGGAAAGCGCCTGCGGCGGCGTCAAGGCCTGCACCACTTGCCACTGCATCGTGCGCAAGGGCTTCGACTCGCTCGAAGAAGCCGACGAACTGGAAGAGGACATGCTGGACAAGGCCTGGGGCCTGGAGGCTCAATCGCGCCTCGGCTGCCAGGTGGTTGTCGCTGACCAGGACCTGGTCATCGAGATCCCCAAGTATTCGCTCAACCACGCCGCCGAAGCGCCGCACTGAGGTTTACCCCATGAGCCTGAAATGGATTGATGTACTTGAGATCGCCATCCAGCTTGCAGAAAGCAAGCCGGAAGTCGATCCTCGTTATGTGAATTTCGTCGATCTGCACCGCTGGGTGCTGGCCTTGCCAGAATTCAGCGACGATCCGTCACGCGGCGGTGAGAAAGTGCTCGAGGCCATCCAGGCGGCCTGGATCGAAGAAGCCGACTGAACGCGTCCTGCAGGTTAGGCAATCCCCTGGAACCCGCGTATAATTCGCGGGTTTAATTTTTCGCAACACTCATTTTTCTGGAGTTTTCCATGGCTGTTCAACGTACTTTCTCCATCATCAAGCCTGACGCCGTTGCCAAGAACGTCATCGGCGAGATCACCACTCGTTTCGAGAAAGCCGGCCTGCGCGTCGTCGCTTCGAAAATGAAGCAACTGTCCAAAGCCGAAGCCGAAGGCTTCTACGCCGAACACAAAGAGCGCGGCTTCTTCGGTGACCTGGTTGCCTTCATGACCTCCGGCCCGGTCATCGTTCAGGTTCTGGAAGGCGAAAACGCCGTTCTGGCCAACCGCGAGCTGATGGGCGCCACCAACCCGAAAGAAGCTGCTGCCGGCACCATCCGTGCTGACTTCGCCGTTTCCATCGACGAAAACGCTGTTCACGGTTCCGACTCGGAAGCTTCGGCTGCCCGCGAAATCGCTTACTTCTTCTCCGCTACCGAGCTGTGCGACCGCATTCGCTAAGCGAAGCAGGTCTTGGGTGATTCCATGAGTGACATGACTGGCAAGATCAACCTGTTGGGCCTGACCCTGCAGGAAATGGAAAAATTCTTCGAGTCGATCGGAGAGAAGCGTTTTCGTGCCGGTCAGGTCATGAAATGGATTCACCACTATGGCGTCGACGATTTCGCCGCCATGACCAATGTCGGCAAGGCCTTGCGCGAAAAGCTCGAGGCCGTTGCCGAGATTCGGGGCCCGGAAGTGGTCAGTGAAGACATTTCCGCCGACGGTACCCGCAAGTGGGTGGTCCGCGTTGCTTCCGGCAGCTGCGTCGAGACCGTCTACATCCCCACCGACGATCGCGGCACCCTGTGTGTGTCGTCGCAAGCCGGCTGTGCCCTGGACTGCAGCTTCTGCTCCACCGGCAAGCAAGGCTTCAACAGCAACCTCACCGCCGCCGAAGTGATCGGCCAGGTGTGGCTTGCCAACAAATCCTTCGGGACCGTTCCGGCCAAGATCGACCGCGCCATTACCAACGTGGTCATGATGGGCATGGGCGAACCCCTGCTGAATTTCGACAATGTCATCGCCGCCATGAAGATCATGATGGAAGATCTGGGCTATGGCATTTCCAAGCGTCGCGTCACCCTGTCCACCTCGGGCGTGGTGCCGATGATCGACGAGCTGGCCAAGCACATCGACGTGTCGCTGGCCCTGTCGCTGCACGCGCCGAACGACGAACTGCGCAACAAGCTGGTACCGATCAACAAGAAGTACCCGCTGAAGATGCTTCTGGAATCGTGCATGGGCTACATGTCCACCCTGGGTGGCAAGCGCGTGCTGACCATCGAGTACACCCTGCTCAAGGACGTCAACGACCAGCCTGAGCATGCTGCGCAAATGATCGAGCTGCTGCGCGATGTACCCTGCAAGATCAACCTGATCCCGTTCAACCCGTTCCCGCACTCGGGCTACGAGCGGCCGAGCAACAACGCCATTCGCCGCTTCCAGGATCTGTTGCACCATGGTGGCTTCAACGTCACCACCCGCACCACCCGTGGTGATGACATCGACGCTGCCTGTGGTCAGCTGGTCGGCCAGGTCAACGACCGCACCCGCCGCAGCGAGCGCTACATCGCTGTGCGCCAGCTGTCCGCGGACGCCGAGCTGCAAGACAGCCCCGCCAGCCACTGACCGGGACCTTGCCGATGAGCCTGCGCGCCGCGCTGTCGATCCTTGCGCTTTCGCTGCTGGCCGGCTGCGTGTCGGGCGGCGCGGGCGATCCCCTGGCCAGCCGCCAGGGCAGGGCAGAGGCGGGGCGGGCCTATGTGCAGCTTGGGCTGGGTTATTTGCAACAGGGTTTGACCGAGCAGGCCAAGGCGCCGCTGGGCAAGGCCCTGGCCCTGGATGGTGGTGATGCCGATGCGCACGCCGCCCTGGCGCTGGTCTTTCAGGCCGAAGGCGAGCCCGCGCTGGCCGAAACGCACTTCCGCAAGGCGCTGAAGGCACGCACCGGCGACACGCGAATTCGCAACAATTACGGCAGTTTCCTTTATGCTCAGGGCCGATTTGCCGAGGCCGAGCAGATGTTTCGCCTTGCCAGCGCCGATACCCTGTATCCTGAGCGCTCACGCGTTTACGAGAACCTGGGCCTGACCGCCCTGAAGCTCGAGCGCCGCGACCAGGCGCATGCGTATCTGCTGAAAGCTCTGCAACTCAACCAGCGGCAGCCGAAAGCCTTGCTGGAAATGGCTGAGTTGTCCTACGAAAACAGGCATTATGTGCCGGCCCGGGACTACTACGATCGTTTCAGCCAGTTGAGCGACCACGATGCCCGTAGCCTGCTGCTGGGCAGCCGCCTTGCCAGGGTATTCGACGAGCAAGGCACACTGGCCGAGCTGGGCCAGCAATTACAACGACTTTATCCCGGTACGCCGGAATATCAGCAATACCTGTCGGAGCAACGATGAAAGCCGCGCATCCCGAAGTAGCAGTAGCGCCTGGCCAGAACCCCGGTGAGCTTTTGCGTCAGGCCCGTGAGAACCGGGACTGGTCACAAGCCGAGGTGGCCCGCAAGCTCAACCTCACTGTCAGTTCGTTGAACCACGTGGAAACCGGCGCCTTCGACAAGCTGCCGGGGCATACCTTCGCCCGTGGTTATATCCGCGCCTATGCCAAGCTGATGGACCTGGACCAGGCTGCCCTGGTGGACGCCTTCGACCGTTACACCGGCACCCACGCCAAAGGCAGCGACGTGCACTCGCTGGGCCGTATCGAAGAGCCCGTGCGCCTGTCGCACAACATTCTGCGTGGCGTCAGCCTGCTGCTGCTGGTGGCAGTGGTCGGCGGCGGCTTCGTCTGGTGGCAGGACCAGGGCAGCCTGCGTGGCAAGGAGCTGGCCAAGATTGCCCTGGAGCACGTCGAAGTCGAAAGCGCCGACGGCACCACCCAGATTCACCCGCTCGATGAGCCTGAAGACCAGGCTGTTTCCGCTGGCCAGCAGCCTGAGAGTGCGCCGCTGCCGCTTGAGCAGGGCGCAGCCGAGCAGCCTGCCGCCGTACCGGCACCGGCAAGCCCGGCACCTGCCGATACCGCTGCCGTAGTACCGACACCGGCCCAGCAGGCGCCTGTGCCAGCGATCGCCAGCGCACCTGCTGCCGCGCCTGCGCCGGTAGCACCGGTTGCCCCGGCCCCGGCGGCTGTTGCACCTGCTACACCTGTAGCGGCCGTGGCCGCTGCCGAGCCTGCCGCCGCCGCAGTGCCGGCTGGCAGCGCCAAGGTCGCCATCCAGTTCGTCGCCGATTGCTGGACCCAGGTCACCGACGGCAACGGCAAGGTGCTGTTCAGCGCCATCAAGCGCAAGGGGGACAACCTCGAGCTGACCGGCAAGCCGCCGTTCTCGGTACGCCTGGGCTTTGCCCGTGGCGCCCAGGTCAGCTACAACGGCCAGGCCGTCGATGTTGCCCCGTTCACCAGTGGCGAGACCGCTCGCCTGAAGTTGGGACAGTAATCATGCACGGCGAATCTCCGATCAAACGTCGCGAATCCCGCAAAATCTGGGTCGGCAATGTACCGGTGGGTGGTGATGCCCCCATCGCGGTGCAGAGCATGACCAACACCGACACCAACGATGTGGCCGCCACCGTGGCGCAAATCCAGCGCCTGGTCGATGCCGGCGTGGACATCGTGCGCGTTTCGGTGCCGGACATGGACGCCGCAGAGGCGTTCGGCCGCATCAAGCAGCAGGTCAGCGTGCCGCTGGTTGCCGACATCCACTTCGACTACAAGATCGCCCTGCGCGTGGCCGAACTGGGCGTCGACTGCCTGCGTATCAACCCGGGCAACATCGGCCGTGAAGACCGTGTACGCGCGGTGGTCGATGCCGCCCGCGACCGGGGCATCCCGATCCGTATCGGCGTCAACGCCGGCTCCCTGGAAAAGGACCTGCAGAAGAAGTACGGCGAACCGACCCCGGCAGCGCTGGTCGAGTCGGCCCTGCGCCACGTCGAGCACCTCGACCGCCTGGACTTCCAGGACTTCAAGGTCAGCGTCAAGGCCTCCGATGTGTTCATGGCCGTCGAAGCCTACCGCCTGCTGGCCAAGCAGATCGTGCAGCCGCTGCACCTGGGCATCACCGAAGCCGGTGGCCTGCGTTCGGGGACGGTGAAATCCGCTGTCGGCCTCGGTATGCTGCTGGCCGAAGGCATTGGCGATACCATCCGTATCTCGCTGGCGGCCGACCCGGTCGAAGAAGTGAAAGTCGGCTACGACATCCTCAAGTCGCTGCACCTGCGCTCGCGTGGCATCAACTTCATCGCCTGCCCGAGCTGCTCGCGGCAGAACTTCGATGTGGTCAAGACCATGAACGAGCTGGAAGGGCGCCTGGAAGACCTGCTGGTGCCGCTGGACGTGGCGGTGATCGGTTGCGTGGTCAACGGCCCGGGCGAAGCCAAGGAGGCCCATGTGGGGCTGACCGGCGGCACGCCGAACCTGATCTACATCGACGGCAAGCCGGCGCAGAAGCTGACCAACGACAACCTGGTCGATGAACTGGAAAAGCTCATCCGCCAGAAAGCGGCCGAAAAGGCCGAAGCCGACGCGGCGCTGATCGTCCGTGGCTGACACACAGAATTCGTAAGGACTTTTCGTGAGCAAATCGCTGCAAGCCATCCGTGGCATGAACGACATCCTGCCAGAACAGTCGCCGCTGTGGCGCTACTTCGAAGGCACCGTGGCCGGCCTGCTGGACACCTACGGGTACAGCCAGATCCGCACGCCGATCGTCGAGTTCACCGAGCTGTTCAAGCGCTCCATCGGTGAAGTGACCGACATCGTCGAAAAAGAGATGTACACCTTCGAGGACCGCAACGGCGATTCGCTGACCCTGCGCCCCGAAGGCACCGCCGCCTGTGTGCGTGCCGTGCTCGAGCATGGCATCACCGGCAACGGCCAGGTGCAGAAACTGTGGTACATCGGCCAGATGTTCCGCCACGAGCGCCCGCAGAAGGGCCGCTACCGCCAGTTCCACCAGATTGGCGTGGAAGTGTTCAACCTGGATGGCCCGGACATCGACGCCGAGCTGATCATGCTGACCTGGCGCCTGTGGGGCCTGCTGGGCATCCAGGACGCGGTCAAGCTGGAGCTCAACAGCCTGGGCACCAGCGAAGCACGTGCACGCTACCGTGATGCGCTGGTCGAGTTCCTCTCGGCGCGCCTGGAGCAACTGGACGAAGACAGCCAGCGCCGCCTGAAGAGCAACCCGCTGCGCATTCTCGACAGCAAGGACCAGAACACCCAGGCGGTGCTGGTCGGCGCGCCGAAGCTGGAAGACTACCTGGACGAAGAGTCGCGCGTGCACTTCGAGGGCCTCAAGGCCCGCCTGGACGCTGCCGGCATCCCGTTCGTGATCAACACCAAGCTCGTGCGTGGCCTGGACTACTACAGCAAGACCGTGTTCGAGTGGGTCACCGACAAGCTCGGCGCCCAGGGTACTGTCTGCGCCGGCGGCCGTTATGACGGCCTGGTCGAACAGATGGGCGGCAAGCCGACCCCGGGCGTCGGTTTCGCCATGGGCATCGAGCGCCTGATCCTGCTGCTGGAAACCCTTGGCAAGGTGCCCGAGTCCATCAGCCGCCAGATCGACGTCTACCTGTGCGCCTTTGGCGAACAGGCGGAGCTGGCCGGCCTGCGCCTGTCCGAAAACTTGCGCGACCGCTTGCCGGGCCTGCGCCTGGCAGTCAACGCCGGCGGTGGCAGCTTCAAGAGCCAGTTCAAGAAAGCCGACAAGAGCGGCGCGCTGTTCGCCCTGATCCTCGGTGACGACGAACTGGCCAAGCAAGAGATCGGCTTCAAGCCCCTGCGTGGTCAGGGCGAACAACAGAACATTGCCTGGGATGCTCTGGCTGAGCACCTGGAAACCGCGATCGCGCAGGCGTAACGCGGTTCAACAAGCGAATAGGCGAAAAGGAGTATTGGGGTGTCGAGTACCGATGATGAACTGGCAGGGGTCAAGGACTGGTGGAACCGCAACGGCAAGCCGCTGTTGACCGGTGCCCTGCTGGCTGGCGTGGTGGTGTTGGGCTGGAATACCTGGCACAAGTACCAGAACAATCAGTCGCAAGGTGCCTCGCAGCTGTACCAGGCCTTGCTGGAGACCAGCCTGACGCCGACTGGCCAGCCTGACGCGACCAAGGTCGCGGAACTGGCCGGCAAGCTCAAGAGCGAGTTCGGTGGTACCGCCTACGCCCAGTACGGCAGCCTGTTCGTTGCCAAGGTCGCGGTCGAGAGCGGCAAGCTCGACGACGCTGCTGCCGAGTTGAAGAGCGTGCTGGACAAGCCGGCCGATGCCACTCTGGGCGAAATTTCGCGTCAGCGCCTGGCTCGTGTACTGGCCGCCCAGAACAAGGCCGAGGATGCCCTCAAGCTGCTCGACGGCGACGCCGACAAAGCCTTCCTGGCCAGCCGCGAAGAGTTGAAAGGTGACCTGCTGGTGCAACTGGGTCGCGCCGACGACGCGCACAGCGCTTACGAGAAAGCCAAGGCTGCGTTGTCCGATGAGGCGGCGGTCGGTGGCCTGCAATTGAAGCTGGATGACTTGGCCAAAGGGGACGCGTAAGTGATCGGTTGGAAACATGCAGCAGTGCTGACCCTGGCCGTACTGGCCGCGGGTTGCAGCAGCAACAGCAAGAAGGAACTGCCTCCGGCCGAGCTGACCAAGTTCACCGAGGAAGTGGTGCTGAAAAAGCAGTGGAGCCGTTCGATCGGTGACGGCCAGGGCGAGACCTACAATACCCTCGTACCTGCCATCGAGAACGACCGTATCTACGCCTCCGACGTCAACGGCGAAGTCTTCGCCCTCGACCGCATCACCGGCGACGTGGTGTGGAAGAAGGACCTCGAGCTGCCGGTTTCCGGCGCTGTCGGCGTGGGCTACGGCCTGGTCATGATCGGTACCCTCAAGGGTGAAGTCATCGCCCTGGACTCCAGCACCGGTGAGGAGCGCTGGCGCTCCCGCGTGACCAGCGAAGTACTGGCCCCACCTGCCAACAACGGTGACGTGGTGGTGGTGCAGACCCAGGACGATCGCCTGATCGGCCTGGATGCCGCCACTGGCGACCGCCGCTGGATCTACGAAAACACCCCGGCCGTGCTGACCCTGCGTGGTACCGGCGCACCGATCGCCACCAATCGCCTGGCCGTCGCCGGCCTGTCCACCGGCAAGGTGGTGGCGGTGGACATCAACAACGGCGTGCCGGTGTGGGAAAGCCGTGTGGCAATCCCGCAGGGTCGTTCCGAGCTGGACCGCGTGGTCGATATCGACGGCGGCTTGCTGCTGTCGGGTGGTACCCTGTACGTCAGCACCTACCAGGGCCGCGTCGCGGGCCTGGACCTGGAAAGCGGCCGCGTGCTGTGGCAGCGTGATGCCTCCAGCTACGTGGGTGTCGCCCAGGGCTACGGTAACGTCTATGTCAGCGAAGCTTCCGGTACTGTCGAAAGCGTCGACGAGCGCTCGTCCAGCGCCCTGTGGACCAACGACACCATGGCTCGCCGCCAGCTGACCGCGCCTGAAGTGTTCTCCAGCTACGTGGCGGTGGGCGACTTCGAGGGTTACCTGCACCTGCTGAGCCAGGTCGATGGCCGCTTCGTCGGCCGTGAGCGTATCGACAGTGATGGCCTGCGCGCCCGCCCACTTGTGGTCGGCGACACCATCTACGTCTTCGGCAACAGCGGCAAGCTCGAGGCACTGACCATCCGCTGAAGCTATGCTTGAAGCCTTGGCGGGCTTCAAGCCGCGGCGTAGGACACGCCGCCCGAACTCCGGCCGCTGCCTTGCAGCGGCCTTTGCATTTTCAAGAATTCAAGAGTGGAGAGCCGAATGGTTCCCGTAATCGCCCTGGTGGGCCGCCCGAACGTCGGCAAATCCACCATGTTCAACCGCCTGACCAAGACCCGCGATGCCATCGTCGGTGACCTGTCGGGCCTGACCCGTGACCGCCAGTATGGTGATGCCACCTGGCAGGGTCGTTCCTTCATCCTGATCGACACCGGCGGTATCACCGGTGACGAAGTGGGCATGGATGAGAAAATGGCCGAGCAGTCGCTCATGGCCATCGAAGAAGCTGACTATGTGCTGTTCCTGGTCGATGCCCGTGCCGGCATGACCGCTGCCGACCAGATGATCGCCGAGCACCTGCGCAAGCGGAACAAGGAAGCGATCCTGGTTGCCAACAAGATCGACAACATCGACGCCGATGTGGCTCGCGCCGAGTTCTCGCCGCTGGGCATGGGCAACGCCATCCCGGTGGCCGGCTCCCAAGGCCGCGGCATCAATGCGCTGATGGAGGCCGTGCTCGGCCACCTGCCACGCGACCAAGTCGAGGAAGCGCTGGACGCCGAAGTCGCCGAAGGCGAGGAAGCGGTGCGCATCCCGGGCCCGAGCGAGAAGGATGGCATCAAGATCGCCATCATCGGCCGCCCCAACGTCGGCAAGTCGACCCTGGTCAACCGCATGCTCGGCGAAGAGCGCGTGGTGGTGTACGACCAGCCGGGCACCACCCGCGACAGTATCTACATCCCGTTCGAGCGCGATGACGAGAAGTACACCTTCATCGACACGGCCGGCGTGCGCAAGCGCGGCAAGATCCACGAGGAAGTCGAGAAGTTCTCGGTGGTGAAGACGCTGCAGGCGATCAAGGACGCCAACGTGGTGATTTTCGTCATGGACGCCCGCGAAGGCGTGGTGGATCACGACCTGAACCTGCTGGGCTTCGCCCTGGAAGCTGGCCGCGCCATCGTCATCGCCCTGAACAAGTGGGACGGCATGGAGCCGGGCGAGCGTGACTACGTGAAGACCGAGCTGGAGCGCCGGCTGTTCTTCGTCGATTTCGCCGACATCCACTTCATCTCCGCCTTGCACGGCACCGGCGTGGGCCACCTGTACAAGTCGGTGCAGGCCGCGTTCAAGTCGGCGGTAACCCGTTGGCCGACCAGCCGCCTGACGCAGATCCTCGAAGATGCCGTGAGCGAGCACCAGCCGCCGCTGGTCAACGGCCGCCGCATCAAGCTGCGCTATGCCCACCTTGGTGGTGCCAACCCGCCGCTGATCGTGATCCACGGCAACCAGACCGACAAGATTCCGAAGTCGTACTCGCGTTACCTGGAGAACACCTACCGGCGTGTGCTGAAGCTGGTCGGTACGCCGATCCGCATCGAGTACAAGGGCGGTGAGAACCCGTACGAGGGCAAGAAGAACACCCTCACCGACCGCCAGGTCAACAAGAAGCGCCGCCTGATGTCGCACCACAAGAAGGCCGAGAAGAAGCGCCGCGACAAGCGCTGATTCCGCGTCAGCTTCTTCGCGGGCTTGCCCGCTCCCACAGGTTGGACTGCCCCCCAAAAGTTGGACGCCAATCCAACCCTTGGGGGATCTATGGAAAAGTACACCGAGCTATTCAAGCTCACTGCGATCACTGCTTACTTGAATGGCAACAATGGTTTCCGAAAGGTGGCTCGACACTTCGGTATCGACTTCAGCCTGCTCCGGCGCTGGGTTGCCAGTTATCAGGTCGGTAAGGGTATCTGTTCAGGCTCGCCTGGGTGGCGTTATACCTGTGATTTCAAGCAGCAAGTGCTCAGCTACATGCTCGAGCATCGGCTTTCACTGCGCCAGACCGCTGCGCATTTTGGTCTTGGACAGTCCTTACAGATAGGCATTTGGCAGCGGCAGTACTACAGTGGCAGTCCAGTCACCTCTACTGCCGCCAAGCCAAAAAAGCCAATTCTTCCACTTTTCGTTCAACCTCCCCCTGACCGCTTGATTCGCGACCCGTTCGAGTTCTAGTGCGATTGTCTCACCAGCCCATAGGCACGTGCTGCTACTCGGTCCTACCTGTAAAAAATGCTAGTTGTACGCTGCCGCAAGCTTTGAAAGACTTATTCCTAATGTAGGTGTCTACCAGCGAGGGGCTAAGTATGGGGATTCAGCGTAAAACTTTGAGTCTGTTTTATTGTGACGGTAATATACATGCGTGCCTTGGTGATCAAGGCAGTCGAACCGTGTTTCGAGGGGGAGGGCAAGCATTAGCTGAGTGGAATGGCAGTGCTGAAAGTAATGTCAGCTTATTGTCGGTCAGTGAATCCGGTTCCGTGAATGGCGTGGCGCATCAGGGGGGATGGGAGAGATTTGATTATACTGCTTATGGCCATTGTTCTTCCCTTTCATCGGGCCATTCTCTGCTAGGATTCAATGGCGAGTACTACGGTAATTTAATTAACGGGTACCTGCTGGGGAACGGTTACAGATTTTTTAATGGCCTGAGATTCTATTCTCCAGACAGTTTTGCACCTTTTAGGGTTTTGAACGCGTATGGGTATTGCGATGGGGACCCTATAAATTACACCGACTCAAGTGGTCATTTTCGGGGCTGGTTCAGATCGTCAGCGTATGATAGATCCAAAAAACTTATGAGGCAATTGGATTCAATGGCGTCAGAATTGCAGGTGATGACCAACAAACTGAAACATGATCCGAGGTTGGACAGAACTTCAAAAATTAAAAAGCGGTTTATTAGTGATCTAACACCCATGGAGGAATCAGCGAAATCCCTCATGTCCAACTTGGCGGGGCTCGCAGAAACTAGTCCCGAAAATTTTACGAGTGCAAGTGCCAAAGTCGATTATCCTTCAATACGGAAGCGTGTTGCTAAAGCGATTGATGGGTACGTTTTTACCTATGAATTGATGTTGTTTAAAATAAGAATTCAGCGCCCGGGAAAATTAAGGTTGTCTCATAGTCAATCCTATCGATGGTCGCCCGCTGATGGCGAAACATCCAGCGGGGCCTTGCGCAGTACGCGCTCGGTGGATGAAGGGTTGAATTTATCCAATGAGGGTTCTGCGATTCGTAAAGTGTAAAACGCTTACCAAGGCAATCGGAGTAGAAGTGTAGCGTTAAGAAATAGGCGCCTCAGTTAGTTTAATTTGATACGCCAAAAAAGTAGTGAGCGGAGATAGGGCAGAAATTAAGCGAGCGCTGCTCGAGGCAGCACTCGAATTTTGTGGGTTGTCAATGAGCACCCGCGCTTGGTTCTACACTGCATGATCATCGCGCACGCACTTTGCGCTTTAGGCTACGAAGCGAGGTTTCTTGATACGCCCATATAGCGGGATGCCACACCGACAGCAGCCTTTGATCCAGCGCAAATCCCCCTATTGTTTCAACCTTTTTCCTGACCGCTCGATCCGCTATGCTCGGACTCCACCCCGTGCCGGATACACCCCAGGAAAGAGGGCTTCATGATCCGCAGCAAACTGCCGAATGTCGGCACGACCATCTTCACCACCATGTCCCAGCTCGCCGTGCAGACGGGCGCGCTCAACCTGTCGCAAGGCTTCCCCGACTTCAATGGCCCGCAGGCGCTGCTCGATGCAGTCGGCCGGCATGTGGCCGCCGGGCATAACCAGTATTCGCCGATGACCGGCCTGCCGGCCCTGCGCCAGCAGGTGGCGGCAAAGGTCGCGCGGCTGTATGGCGCGCAGGTGGATGCCGACCGGGAAGTGACCATCACCCCTGGCGCCACCGAGGCGATCTTCTGTGCCATCCAGGCGGTGGTGCATGCCGGTGACGAGGTAATCGTCTTCGACCCTTGCTACGACAGCTACGAGCCGTCCGTGGAACTGGCTGGTGGGCGCTGCGTGCATGTACAGCTGAGCGATGGCGATTTTCGCATCGACTGGCAGAAGTTCAGCGATGCCCTCAGCCCGCGCACGCGCATGGTGATCCTCAATTCACCGCACAACCCCAGCGGTGCGCTGATTACCCAAGAAGACCTGGACCAACTGGCCCGGCTTATCGCTGACCGCGATATCTACCTGGTCAGCGACGAGGTCTACGAGCACCTGGTCTATGACGGTGTACGCCATGCCAGCGTGTTGGCCCACGAGCAACTGTACCAGCGCGCCTTCGTGGTCAGCTCGTTCGGCAAGACTTATCACGTCACCGGCTGGAAGACCGGCTACGTGGTCGCCCCGCCGGCGCTGAGTGCCGAGCTGCGCAAGGTGCACCAGTACGTCAACTTCTGCGGTGTGACCCCGCTGCAGTGCGCCTTGGCCGATTTCATGGCCGAGCACCCCGAGCATATCGATGAACTGCCGGCCTTCTACCAGGCCAAGCGAGACCTGTTCTGTGGCTTGCTGGAGGGCTCGCGGTTCCGCTTCACCCGCACGGCGGGTACCTATTTCCAACTGGTGGACTATTCGCAGATCCGCCCGGACCTGAACGATGTCGACATGTCGCTGTGGCTGACCCGTGAGCACGGCGTGGCGACCATCCCGGTGTCGGTGTTCTACCAGCAACCCATCCCCGAGCAACGCCTGGTTCGCCTGTGCTTTGCCAAACGAGAGGAGACGCTGCGTCAGGCAGCGGAAAAACTATGCGCGATCTGAGTCAACTGCCGAACCTGAAAGTCGCCCTGGTGCAGACCACCCTGGCCTGGCACGACCGCGAGGCCAACTATGCGCACTTCGAAGTGCTGCTGGAGCAGGTGGGTGAAGTGGACCTGGTGATCCTGCCGGAAATGTTCACTACCGGCTTTTCCATGCAATCGGAAAGCCTGTGCGAGCCGGAAAACGGCCCGACCTACAAATGGCTGAAGGCCCAGGCGAAGAAGTACAACACGGTGATTACCGGCAGCGTGATCATCCAGGCCGCCGATGGCAGCCACCGCAACCGTCTGCTGTGGGCTCGGCCTGATGGCGAGATCCTGCATTACGACAAGCGCCACCTGTTCCGCATGGCCGGTGAGCACAAGCACTACACCCCGGGCGAGCGCCAGGTGCAGTTCGAGCTCAAGGGCTGGCGTATTCGCCCGCTGATCTGCTACGACCTGCGCTTCCCGGTGTGGAGCCGCGATGCCCAGGACACCGACCTGTTGCTGTACACAGCCAACTGGCCGGCTGCGCGCCGCCAGCACTGGAACCGCCTGTTGCCGGCGCGGGGTATCGAGAACCTGTGCTATGTGGCGGCGGTGAACCGGGTGGGTACCGACGGCAAGGGCTTTGCCTATTCCGGTGACAGCCAGGTGCTGGACTTCCAGGGCGAGAGCCTGCTCAGTGCCGGGGAGGCCGACGGGGTGTTCACCGCGGTGTTGAGCGCGGCGGAGCTGGCGGCCTACCGGACCAAGTTCCCGGCCAACCTGGATGCCGATACCTTCGAGCTTCACTGACAGCTTGTACCGGCCTCTTCGCGGGTAAACCCGCTCCCACAGGTCCCCCACAGTTTTTGAATTCTGTGCAGTACCTGTAGGAGCGGGTTTACCCGCGAAGAAGCCTGTGCTGGTTACATCAGTTTCCGATCAGTACACATCCCGCCGATACCGCCCATCCTCAATCAGCTGTTGCACAACCGCTTCCCCGAGGATGCCATTGAGCGCCGCATCCACACCGGCAGCCATGCCTTGCAGGCTGCCGCAGACATACACACAGGCGCCATCCGCGACCCAGCGCTTGAACTCTTCAGCCTGCTGCAGCAACACATCCTGCACATACACCTTCTCGGCCTGGTCCCGCGAAAACGCCAGGTCCAGACGTGCCAGGTCACCGCTGTCCAGCCAGCCTTGCAGCTCGCTGCCGCACAGCAGGTCATGCGCCCGGTTACGCTCGCCGAACAGCAGCCAGTTGCGCTGCTCACCAGTATTCACCCGCGCGCGGAGCAGGCTGCGCAGGCCGGCCAGGCCGGTGCCGTTGCCAATCAACACCAGCGGTGCAGCCGTTTCCGGCAGGTGGAAGCTGCTGTTGCGCCGCAAACGCAGGCTTAGCGTACCGTCAAGCGGTAGGTATTCGGTCAGCCAGCCGGAACCCAGGCCCAGGTTGCCATCGGTATGGCGTTCCTGGCGCACGATCAGCTCCAGCACGCCATCGCTGGCGATCGAGGCAATCGAGTATTCGCGGCTGCCGATCGGCACCAGTGCATCGACCAGCGCCTGCGGCTGCAAACCGACCAGGTGATCGCGACGGGTCGGCAACTGGCGGCCGGCCAGGGCCTGGGCGAGGGTTTCGGCCAAGCCATTCACTTGCACCTTGGCCCCGGCGTCCAGCGCCATGCCATCGAGGAAGGCGTCGATCCTCGGCTGGCCGTTGAGCGGCAGGATCTCCACCAGGTCACCGGCTTCCCAGCTGGCGGGCTGTTCCGATCGCAGGCCCAGCAGGTACACCGGCTGGCCCTGGCTGCCCGGGTTGAGCAGTTCGCGGCGCACCAGCGACCAGTTGCCGAAACTCGGCGGTTGCCAGGCGGCCACTGGCTGGGCGCCGGTCAGTTGCGCCAGTTCCTGCTGCCACTGCTGCAGCGCGGCCTGGTCGGCGTTGTCCACTTCCACCGGGCTGAATGCGCTGCTGGCCCCGCGCTCACCCAGCCATGCCTGCAGGCGGCGGGCGAAGCCGCAAAAGTGCGGATACTGGCGGTCACCGAGGGCGAGCAGGGCGTAGCTGAGGTTGTCGAGCGGCCAAGGCTGGCCTAGCACCTTGCGCTCGAAGGCGCGAGCGCTGTCGGGGGCTTCGCCGTCGCCGAAGGTGCTGACCACGAACAGCGCACGGCGGGCCTGGCGCAGGTCGCTTTCACTCAGTTCTGCCAGGGCGCGTACCTGCACAGGCAGGCCGGCGGCCTGAAGCTGCCCGGCGCTCTGCCAGGCCAGTTGTTCGGCAAGCCCGCTCTGGCTGGCAAAGCCGATCAGCCAGCTATCGCCGCTGGCAGTGTTGCTGGTGACGTTGCCACGGGCGGCATGTACCTGGCGCTTCTTGCGACGGCGGTCGAGGTACAGCAGCCAGCCGGTGACGAAGAACAGCGGCATGGTCAGGCTGGCGATGGTGACGATGATGCGCCCCGGCAGGCCGAAGTACTCGCCGACGTGCAGGGCGTAGACGCTCTGGAGCAGCT
Source organism: Pseudomonas sp. C5pp (assembly GCF_000814065.1). NCBI lineage: Bacteria > Pseudomonadati > Pseudomonadota > Gammaproteobacteria > Pseudomonadales > Pseudomonadaceae > Pseudomonas > Pseudomonas sp. C5pp. The sequence goes on from NZ_JWLN01000014.1 coordinate 132,859, forward strand.
GGGCCTTGAAGGACTTGTCGGTGTAGCGGTCATGTTTTTTCACCTGGCCGCTGGCCGGGTCCAGTACCAGGGTGTTGAAGGCACGTGGGTGGTCGGCGTTATCCAGCAGGTAGAACAGGTTGGCCGGCTGGCCGCCTACCGGCGGCAGGCGCAGGTTGTACATGGCCAGGCCCGGGCCTGCAGCGTCCTTGAGGTTGGCCCAGATTGCGTCGTAGTCGACCACCAGCGGCGGGGCGTTCTTGTCGATTTTCTGCGGCCCGTGGCGGCCACGGCCTTCGCCGCGCTTTTGCTGCTGGCCGGCGATCGGCGCGTCGGCCAGCAGCTTGTTCAGGCCCTCGCGGTACCACTCGTAGGACCAGAACAGCCCGGTCAGGGCGAACAGCAGGTAGAACAGCAGGCACCAGGTGCCGGCCACAGCGTGCAGGTCCCAGTTGAAGGCGCGGCCTTTCTTGGCCCAGTCGAAGGTCAGCCAGGTGCGCCAGTCCAGCGCCTTGCGCGGCCAGCGCAGGTACAGGCCGGAGAGGCAGAAGAACACCAGCATCAGGGTGCAGGCACCGGTGATCTGCCGGCCGCTGTCGCCCATGGCCAGGAAGCGGTGCAGGTTGAGCATGAGGTTGAAGAAGCCTTGCCCGGCCACTTCTCCCTTGAGTTCGCCGGTGTACGGGTCGGCATAGCGCAACTGGCCACGGCGCTCGCCTGGCGGTGGGGTAAAGAAGACGCGTGCGGCGTTGCCTTCGCGTACATCGACCCACAGCATCGTCACCTTGTCGTGCTGCTGGGCCTCGACCCGCTGGACCAGTTCGGCCGGGGGCAGTACGCCCTCCGGGCGCACCTGGACCTTCAGGACATCGGCATTCAGCGCGCGTCGCAGTTCTTCCTGAAACGAGTACAAGGCCCCGGTGATACCCATCAAGGCCAGCACCAGGCCAGCGGTGATGCCAAAGAACCAGTGCAATTGGAACAGCGTCTTCTTCACCACATGATCACCTTGTGTTTCTGCCGCACACTGCGCGGCGTGCATTATGCCTTGATACGCAAAAGCCCCGCTCACGGGAATGAACGGGGCAGGGTGGGCTAGTCAGTCAGGCTTGTGTTGTCTGTACCGGCCTCTTCGCGGGTGAACCCGCTCCCACAGAGATATCACTGGACCTGAGGCCAGTGGAGTACCTGTGGGAGCGGGTTCACCCGCGAAAGGGCCGGCACAGGCGCAGCCCATTCAACAGATCAACCCGATCCCGGCATCAGAAGTGGACGCTGGTGGTCAACAGAGCCGTCCGCCCCGCCGCCTGGTTGGCGAAGTGGGTAGAGAAGGCCTTGTCGTAGTACACCTCGTTGGTCAGGTTCTGCACGTTCAGTTGCAGGTCGATGTTCTTGGTCAGCTTGTAGGCGGCCATGGCGTCGTAGCGTACATAGCTGTCGACCATGGTGGTGTTGGCCACGCTGCCATACACGTCATCCACGTAGAAGGCACCGCCACCCACGGTCAGCTTCGGTGTAATGGAGTAGGTGGTCCACAAGCTGGCGCTGTTGTTCGGCGTGTTCGGCAGCTGGTTGCCGTCGTTGGCCTTGTTCACGGCACCACCGTCTATCTGGCGAGCTTCCATGTAGGTGTAGCCGGCAAATACCTGCCATTTTTCGGTGATCTTGCCGCTGGCAGACAGTTCGATGCCCTGTACGCGAGTTTCGCCGACGTTCTCGTAGGTAGTGGTGTCAACCTGGACGCGGGCGTTTTCCTTCTCGGTGCGGAACAGCGCTGCGGCCAGGGACAGGCGCTGGTCGAGCAGGTCCCACTTGGTGCCGATTTCGTAGTTGGTGGTTTCCTCCGGCTCCAGATCGCTGCTCAGCAAGTTGCCGGCGCGGTCGGTGGTGTTGCCCAGCGGGTTGCCTTCAGTACCTTCGCCCAGCATTGCTCCGGGTGGCGTTGCGGAGGTGGCGTAGGAAACGTAGATACTGCCATTCTCGGCCGGCTTCCATACAAGGCCCAGCTGGCCGGTAACGAACTCGCTTGTATCCTTGCCTTTGGAGACAACGCCCTTGCTGTTCACCACGGTGGCGCCTGTGGCGTCGTAGGTGCGGTACTGGGTGTCGAAGTGGTCGTAGCGCAGGCCCATGTTCAACAGCCACTCGGGCGTCAGTTCGAGTGTGTCAAAAACATAAATTGCGCGGGTGTTGCTCTTGGTATCGGTGCCCGCGTAGTTGCGTGCGATGCTGCCGTTCCACGGATCGTCCGGGTTCGGGTTGCTCAGTGAGGTGCAGTTGTAACCGCTGGTGGCGCCGATCATGCCTGGGGTGCAGTTGGTGTTGGCGGTGCCGCCCGGGACGGTGTCAGTATCGACGGTATAGCTCGAGCGCTTGCTCTCTTCTCGGCTTAGCTCGATACCGGTCGAGAAACTGTTCTTCATGCCACCCAGGTAGAACTCACCGAACAGGTCGGTCTGGTTGGTGGTGGTGGCAGTGTTGCCCACACGGGTATTGGCGCGGCGCCAGACGCTGCCGTTGTTGACGTTACCCTTGCTGTCGTCAGGCTGGGTCAGGATGTAGTCCTGCATGCTGTTGCCATGGCGCAGGGTGTTCTTGATGGTCAGCGAGTCGGTCAAGTCGTGCTCAATGGCAAAGGTGGCAATATCCACGCGGCTCTTGCGGAAGTCGCGACCGGTCAGGCCATAGAAGTTGTCGCTGTCGCCGCCGTCGTACGGCTTGCTCGGGTGTGCCGAGGTGCGGGCAGTACTACCAGCGGTCGGGATGGTGTACGGAATGCCCGAATCCGGCAGGTCGTCGCTTTCCAGATGGTAGTAGTCGAGGTTCACGCGGGTCGGAGTACCCAGGCCGAAGGCCAGCGATGGGGCGATACCCCAACGGTCGTAGTTGACCTTGTCGCGGCCGGCGACGTTGCTTTCGTGGGTCATCAGGTTCAGGCGCCCGGCAACGGAGTCGCTGAACTGGTAGTTGCCATCGAAGGTATAGCGCTGGGTCTGGTCGCTGCCCCAGGTCCAGGCGCCGTCAAGCGAGTTGCCCAGGTGGGCGCGCTTGCTCACCAGATTGATGCTGCCGCCGGCGGCGCCTCGACCGCCGATGGCCGAGTTCGGGCCCTTGGCTACCTCTACCGATTCGATGGCGAAGATTTCGCGGGTTTGCGCACCAGTGTCGCGCACGCCGTCCAGGTAGGTGTCGCCCTGGGCGTCGAAGCCGCGGATGAACGGGCGGTCGCCTTGTGGGTTGCCGCCTTCGCCGGCACCAAAGGTGATGCCCGGCACAGTGCGCAGTGCATCCTGCAGGGTCAGGGCGTTGGTGTCCTTGATCACTTGCTGCGGGATCACGGTTATCGAGCGGGGGGTATCCACCAGCGGCGCGGTGTACTTCTGCGAGGATGCCTGGTCGACCTTGTAATCGGTGCTGGCCTGTTCAGCCTTGCCGTTGACGCTGGTGGCGTCGAGGGTGATAGCACTGCTGGCGACCGGGTCGGCGGCGTAGGCCGACGAAGCGCTGAGGGCTACGCCGATGGCAGACACGATCAGGCGTGGTGAACTCACTGCAGATGGTACGTACTGGCGCATTGCTAAGGACCTTCCCCAAGGTGGTAAGGCCGCGGATCTTAATGTAAGCAATTGTGACTCACAATTGAGAGTCGTTACCATTCGTGAAGAATTTACAATCTTTACAATTTGCCTTTACGGTTTCATCAAGCTGAAACGTCTTAAGCGGCAATTGGGGCTTGTGAAGCGCAAAAGGGAATCAATATCATTGGCGCCTTACATTTTCCGACGGTGCTGTCGCCATGCTGCTTCACATCCCCGGCCTGTTTCACGCCGATGAACTGGCCCGTATCCGCGAGGCGCTGGAGCAGGCCGACTGGGCCGACGGCAAGATCACGGCCGGTTACCAGTCGGCCAAGGCCAAGCACAACCTGCAACTGCCGGAAGGCCACCCGCTGGCCAAGGAAATCGGCAGCGCGCTGATCGACCGCCTGTGGCAGAACCCGCGCTTCATGTCTGCAGCCTTGCCGCACAAGGTGTTCCCGCCGCTGATCAACTGCTACCGCGAAGGCGGCAGTTTCGGCTTTCACATCGACAACGCCCTGCGCCAGCCCAAGGGCAGCCCGGAGCGGGTGCGTACCGACCTGTCTTCCACGCTGTTCCTCAGCGATCCGGACAGCTACGACGGCGGCGAGCTGGTGATCCAGGACACCTACGGCGAGCAGCAGGTCAAGCTGGCTGCCGGTGACCTGGTGTTGTACCCCGGCACCAGCCTGCACAAGGTCAACCCGGTGACCCGTGGCCAGCGTTATGCCGCGTTCTTCTGGACCCAGAGCCTGGTGCGCGAGGACAGCCAGCGGGCGTTGCTGTTCGAGATGGACAATGCCATCCAGCAACTGACTGCCGATGTGCCGGACCATCCGTCACTGCTGCAGTTGACCGGCACCTACCACAACCTGCTGCGCCGCTGGGCCGAGGTCTGAGCCGTGTCCTATCAGTTGCGTCGTGAGGAAGTGGTGGATGTGGCCGGTTTGCAGGCCATGCTGGAAGAAAGCCCTGGCAAGGCCGCCCAGGCGATCCTGGCGGCGGCAGGGCAGGGCGCGGTCGAGGCACAGTTGTTGCTGGGGCAGATCCTGCTCGACGGGCGCGGCATTCAGGCGGATGCCGCCGTCGCCAGGCGATGGTTCGGCATCGCCGCGCAGGGTGGCAGTGCCATGGCGCACAACATGCTGGGCCGTTGCCTGGAGCATGGCTGGGGCGGTGAGCCAAGCCAGGCGCAGGCGGCCATTCACTATGCGCGTGCGGCCGATGCCGGGTTGGACTGGGGGCTGTACAACCTGGGCAACTTGCTGGCCACCGGGCGCGGCATACCGGCCAACCAGGCACAGGCGCTGATGTGCTACGAGAAGGCCGCGCACATGGGGCATGCCAAGTCGATGAACCTGTACGGGCGTTACCTGGAACAAGGCATCGCCACGGCGCCCAATCCGACACGGGCGGTGCGCTGGTATCGGCGCTCGGCCGAGGCGGGGGACTTTCGTGGCATGTTCAGCCTGGCGCTGGTGTTTGTCGAGCGGGGGCAGGTGGCGGAAGCCGGGCCCTGGCTGGAGCGGGCGCGGGTCGAGGGGAACATGAATTTTCTGCGCAGTGCGCTGGTGACCTTGCAGGAGGCCGGGCCGGTGTTGATGGCCTTTGCGGCGCGGTATGCCGAAGAGATCGAACGGCGCGAAGCTTGAGGCTCTCTCAAGGCCTGTAGGAGCAGCCTTGTGCTGCGAAGAGGCCGGCATGACAAAAGAGGGCCTTTGGCAGTTATGGCCTCTTCGCAGCACAAGGCTGCTCCTACAGGGAGTTGCACAGGCCTGAGGGCGGAAAGCACAAATGAAAACGGGGCCTTTCGGCCCCGTTTCGCATTACAGGTAGTAAGCCTTCAGCGGCGGGAAGCCGTTGAACTCCACTGCGCTGTAGCTGGTGGTGTAGGCGCCGGTCGACAGCCAGTACAGGCGGTCACCGATGGCCAGGTTCAGCGGCAAGCCGTACTTGTAGTGCTCGTACATGATGTCGGCGCTGTCGCAGGTCGGGCCGGCGATGACCACTTCTTCGGTCTCGCCTTTCTTCTCGGTCCAGATCGGGAACTTGATGGACTCGTCCATGGTTTCGATCAGGCCGGAGAACTTGCCCACGTCGGTGTAGATCCAGCGCTCGACGGCAGTGCGCGACTTGCGTGCAACCAGTACCACTTCGCTGACCAGGATACCGGCGTTGGCAATCAGCGAACGGCCCGGCTCGAGGATGATTTCCGGCAGGTCGTCACCGAAGTCTTCCTTCAGGAAGCGGATGATCTCTTCGGCGTAGGTTTCCAGGCTGTTGGTCCGGGTGATGTAGTTGGCCGGGAAGCCGCCACCCATGTTGATCAGCTTCAGCTCGATGCCGTCTTCTTCCTTCAGGCGCTCGAAGATCACCTTGACCTTGGCGATGGCGGCGTCCCACACGCTGATATCGCGCTGTTGCGAGCCGACATGGAAGGAAATGCCGTAAGGCACCAGGCCCAGGTCGCGGGCGAGAATCAGCAGGTCCATGGCCATGTCGGTCTGGCAGCCGAATTTACGCGACAGCGGCCAGTCGGCAGTGGTCGAGCCTTCGGTGAGGATACGCACGTACACCTTCGAACCCGGTGCGGCCTTGGCGATGTTGCGCAGGTCGGCTTCCGAGTCGGTGGCATACAGGCGCACGCCCTTCTCGTAGAAGTAGCGGATGTCCTTGGACTTCTTGATGGTGTTGCCGTAGCTGATACGGTCGGCGCTGACGCCGCGCCCCAGCACCTTGTCCAGCTCGTAGATCGAGGCGATGTCGAAGCTCGAACCTTTCTCTTTGAGCAGGTCGATGATTTCCACGGCTGGGTTGGCCTTGACCGCGTAGTACACCTTGGCGAATTCGAAACCAGCGCGCAGGTCGTCGTAGGCCTGGCTGATCATCTGGGTATCGATGAGTACGAACGGGGTTTCCTGCTTGTCGGCAAACGCCTTCATTTTCTGGAAGGTGTCACGCGCGAAATAGTCTTCGACCTGGATCGACATGCTCAGGGACTCCATGGGCAAACTGAAAATTTAAGTGGCTGCAAACTGAACGTCCTCCGTATCCCCACTTTGGTTCGCCTACTCAGTACTTGAGCCGGATGGATCGTTTCCAGCATGGACGTTCGGCGCGCACTTTAGGGCGTGAAGAATGCAGAATCAACAGGCAATCCGGGCGTGATCGACGCGGATCGACGACCTGCCATTTGAATAACCGACCCATGTGACCGGCTGATGTTCCCCGGAGTGTTTCAAGCGTAAAAAATAGTGGAATGGAACGCGTTGGCTCCTTCGCGGGTACGCCCGTTCCCACAGGCATCTCGCGGTTTCTGTGGGAGCGGGCGTGCCCGCGAAGGGGCCTCAGGTGTTCATATTTATGGCCACATTTCCCTGGCACTGCCGTGCATGAAAAAGACGATAAATTTTTTGTTACCGACTGGCGGAATTGCCGTCCTTGATGAGAAACATTACTATTCGCACCCTTGTCTGCCTCCCTGATGACCCCGACCGTGTCCGGACCCAAAGGCTTCCTCGACCACTACCATGAGCTGATCGGCACCTGGACGCGCAAGTTGCGCAGTCGACAGCAGGCCGAGGACCTCACCCACGATGCCTTTGTCCGGGTACTGGAAAACCCGCGCGAGCAGGTCGAGCAGCCACGCGCCTACCTGCACCAGACCGCGCGCAATATTGCCGTGGATGGTTTCCGTCGCGAGGACCGCCGCCAGGCACTGGAGCTGGAAGCCTTCGACGAAGGCATGGGCGGCGGTGGCGACCCCGAGGCCTACGTGCATGCGCTGGAGCTGGCCGACAGTGTCGAGCGGGCGTTGGCCGAACTGCCGCTCAATTGCCGACAGGTGTTCATCTGGCAGAAGCTCGAAGGCCTGACCCAGGCCGAGATCGCCGAGCGCATGGGGTTGAGCAAGAACATGGTCGAAAAGTATATGATCCGCACGCTCCGGCATCTGCGCGAGCACCTGGATGTGTCGGCATGATGAGTCAGGAGACCTTTTCGATGAAACAGCACGGTACCGATACCGTCCGCGAGCAGGCGGCCGCGTGGTTCGCCCGGGTGCAGGATGCACCTCGCGATGCCGGGCTGCAGGCGCAGCTGCACGCCTGGCTGGAAGGCGATGCACGGCACCGTGATGAGTACCAGCAGCTCTCCCGCCTGTGGCAGGCCGCCGACTTCATCCCGCGCCAGCGCCTGGAAGCGCTGTGCCAGCCGGCCCCGGTACGCCAGTTGCCACGTCGGCGCTTCGTGCGCCAGGCCTTGGCCGCCAGCGTGGCGGCACTGGCGTTGGGCCTGGGCTGGGGCGGCTGGCACTACCAGCAACTGAATCACCAGGGCAGCTTGCAGACCGCCTTCAACGAACGCCGCCAGGTCGAACTGCCGGATGGGTCGCACCTTGAGCTCAACGGCAGCACGCAAGTGCAGGTCGCTTTCAGCGCCGGCCAGCGGCATGTCCGGCTGATGGCGGGTGAGGTGATGTTCACCGTCGCCCACGACAGTGGCAGGCCGTTCGTGGTCGACACCGCCCAGGGTAGCGTGACTGTCACCGGTACCCGTTTCGACGTCCGCCTGGAGCCGGCCAGCACCCGCGTGGCGGTGGAGCAGGGCTCGGTACGTGTGCAGGGCAAGGGCGCCTCGCTGGCGCAGCTCACGGCGGGCCAGGGCTCGCATATAGATGCACAAGGCCAGGTGGCGGCGCCCTATGCGGTGAATATTGGCGCCCTGACTGCCTGGCGCCAAGGCAGGCTGGTGTTCGACAACGCCACCCTGGCCGAGGTGGTGGCCGAAGCCTCGCGCTACCGTAGCCAGCCGCTGCGGGTCGCCCCCGGCAAAGTCGCCCAGCTGCGGCTGTCCAGCACCTTCAGCACCGATGACACCGACGCGCTGCTGCGTGCCTTGCCGAGCATCCTGCCAGTGGCCATCAAGGCCCATGAAGATGGCTCGCGCGAAATAATTGCGAAATAGATTCAGGTTTTTTTCCGCTCGTTCGTCTTCCCCGCCAGCTGCAACTGCCAAGCATTTCCATTTGCATGCGGTTGGCGTTTATTCCGTATTCCAGGAAGTTTCGACGACGTGAACAACAACAATCCCTTCCCACGCTTCCGCGCCCTGGCGCTGGCCCTTGCGGTCAGCGCCGTGGCCGTCAACAGCCAGGCCGCAGACGCCACTATTCAGATTCAGGCCCAATCCTTGGCATCGGCGCTGAACCAACTGGGCCAGCAGACCAACCTGCAGCTGTTCTTCAACCCCGAACTGGTGGCCGGCAAGCAGGCCCCGGCGGTGTCCGGCCAGCTGGCGCCCGAGCAGGCGCTGCAGCAGTTGTTGCAAGGCAGCGGCCTGACCTACGAGATGTCCCAGGGCACCGTGGTGGTCAAGCCGGCCCAGGCCGATGGCACCCTCACCACCGGTAGCCTGGAGCTCGCGCCCACCGACGTCAAGGTGGTGGGTGACTGGCTGGGCGATGCCCAGCAGAGCGTGGTGCAGAACCACCCCGGCGCGCGCACCGTGGTGCGCCGCGAGGCGATGGTGGAAAAGGGCGCAATGAACGTGCGTGACGTGCTGCGCGGCATCCCCGGCGTTCAGGTGCAGGACTCCAACGGTACCGGCGGCAGCGACCTGTCGCTGAACGTGGGTGTTCGCGGCCTGACTTCGCGCCTGTCGCCACGCTCCACGGTGCTGATCGACGGCATTCCGGCCGCTTTCGCGCCCTATGGCCAGCCGCAACTGTCGATGGCGCCGATTTCCTCGGGCAACCTCGACAGCATCGACGTGGTGCGTGGCGCCGGTTCCGTGCGTTATGGCCCGCAGAACGTCGGTGGGGTGATCAACTTCGTTACCCGGGCAATCCCAGAGAAGCCCTCGGCCGAGCTGTCCACCACCCTGGAAACCTCCCAGCATGGCGGCTGGAAGCACACCGAGTCGGCCTTCGTCGGCGGTACGGCGGACAACGGCATGGGCGTGGCGCTGCTGTACACCGGGGTGAATGGCAACGGCTACCGTGAAAGCAACAATGGCAACGACATCGACGATGTCATCCTCAAGACCCACTGGGCACCGACCGACGTTGACGAGTTCTGGCTCAACTTCCACTACTACGACGGCCGTGCCGACATGCCTGGTGGCCTGACCCAGGCGCAGTACGACAGCAACCCGTACCAGTCGCTGCGCGACTACGACTACTTCGCCGGCCGGCGCAAGGACGTGTCGTTCAAGTGGCAGCGGCAGCTCGACGACGCCACCCAGTTCGAAGTGCTGACCTACTACACCGACAGCTTCCGCGGCAGCTCCATTGCCTCGCGCGACATGAAGACCCTGTCGTCGTACCCGCGCAACTACCATACCTTTGCCATCGAACCACGGCTGTCGCGGATCTTCTTCGCCGGCCCGACCACCCAGGAAGTCAGCGTGGGCTACCGCTACCTGAAGGAAGCGATGCGTGAGCAGTCGACCCGCCTGGCGCTGATCGACAACGTGCCGACGCCCGCCCCGGGCTCCGACGGCCATGTGTTCCAGGACCGCAGCGGTGGTACCGAGGCCAGCGCCTACTACATCGACGACAAGATCGACGTGGGTAACTGGACCATCACCCCAGGTATCCGCTTCGAGCATATCAACACCGACTGGCGCGACCGCCCGGTGCTCGGTGCCAACGGCCAGCCGGTGCCGGAGAAGAAACGCAGCATCACCAGCGACGAGCCACTGCCGGCGCTGAGCGTGATGTACCACATCTCCGATGCGTGGAAGGTGTTCGCCAACTACGAGACCTCGTTCGGTAGCCTGCAGTACTTCCAGCTGGGCCAGGGTGGTACTGGCAACAGCACGGCCAATGGCCTGGAGCCAGAAAAGGCCAAGACCTACGAAATCGGTACCCGCTATGACAATGGCGGCTTTGCCGGTGAGCTGACGGCGTTCTACATCGACTTCGATGACGAACTGCAGTACATCAGCAACGATGTGGGCTGGACCAACCTCGGTGCGACCAAGCACCAGGGTATCGAGGCCTCGGTGCGCTATGACCTGGACGGGCTGGACCCGCGCCTGGAAGGGCTGTCGGTGAGCGGTGGCTATACCTATACCCGCGCGACTTATGAAGGGGACATTCCTGGCTTCGAGGGCCGTGACCTGCCGTTCTATTCACGCCAGGTGGCCACTGCCGGCGTGCGTTACGCGGTCAATCACTGGACCTGGAACCTGGATGCCTACGCCCAATCCAAGCAGCGCGCGCCGGGTACCGGGATCAATGCCGATGGCAGCTTCAACGGCGACTACATCACCGAGCCGAGTGCGGACGGGCAGTTTGGCGATATTCCGGGTTATGTGACCTGGCATGCCCGTGGCGGGTATGAGTTCGGGCCTCAGATGTCCAACCTGAAGCTGGCGGCGGGGGTGAAGAACCTGTTCGACAAGCAGTACTTCACCCGCTCCAGCGACAACAATGCCGGCATCTATGTGGGTGAGCCGCGGACCTTCTATGTGCAGGCCAGTGTAGGGTTCTGACATCGCGTCGCCTGCTTCGCGGGTGAACCCGCTCCCACAGGTACCGCGCAGGGTCTTTAGCCTTGCACCGACCCTGTGGGAGCGGGTTTACCCGCGAAGAGGCCGGCACAGGCAATCCATTACTTGGGTTTTGAGCCGAGATTGCCGGGGCCGCTTTGCGGCCCCCGCTATTCAAGAGGTCACCGCCTCAGCCGGCGAGACAATGCTGGTCTTGGCCCCCCGCGAGCGCCCCGAACTCAGGTACGCCGCAATCGACTCCTGCGTCACCTCGCCCAAGAACACCTGTTCGGCATCCAGCACCGGCAGCCACGCCCGGTTGAACTCGTACATCCGCGACAGCAGGATGCGTAAATGCTCATCATGCGACGCCGTGGCATTGAACGGCCGCAGGAAGTCGCCACATGTCCCTTGCTGGCGATGCATGTCACGCCGGCGCACGTAGCCCAGTGCCTTGTTCTGCGCATCGGTCACCACCACGTAACGGCGGTCGTGCTCGTCCAGCAGCTCCAGCGCATCACTCACCGGCGTCTGCGGGCTCACCGATGGCGCGTTGTCTGCCGCATCCTCCGCACGCACCAGCAGCAGGCGCTTGAGGGTGCTGTCCTGGCCGACGAAGTTGCTGACGAACTCGTCCGCCGGGTGTGCCAGCAAGGTGTCCGGGTGGTCCAGCTGCAACAGCTTGCCGGCGCGGAAGATAGCGATCTTGTCGCCCAGCTTGATTGCTTCGTCGATGTCGTGGCTGACCATGATCACGGTCTTGTTCAACGCCCGCTGCATCTCGAAGAACTCGTTCTGGATCATCTCGCGGTTGATCGGGTCGACCGCGCCGAACGGCTCGTCCATCAGCAGCACCGGCGCTTCCGCCGCCAAGGCACGGATCACGCCGATACGCTGCTGCTGCCCGCCGGACAGCTCGCGCGGGTAGCGTTGCAGGTACTGCTTGGGCTCCAGCTTGATCATGTGCATCAGCTCGCGGGCGCGTTCATGGCACTTCTGTTTGTCCCAGCCGAGCAGGCGCGGCACCACGGTGATGTTCTCCTCGATGGTCATGTTGGGGAACAGGCCGATCTGCTGGATGACATAGCCGATGTGCCGGCGCAGGGTGACCTCGTCCAGCCCGGTGGTGTCTTCGCCATTGATGAACACCTGGCCGGAAGTGGGCGTGATCAGGCGGTTGATCATTTTCAGGGTAGTGCTCTTGCCGCAGCCCGAGGGGCCGAGGAACACGCAGATTTCCCCTTCGTTGACGGTGAGGCTTACCGAGTCGACGGCTTTGACGTCCTTGCCGTTGACGTTGAAGGTTTTGCTGAGGTTCTTCAGTTCGATCATGAGCGCAGTCCTTCTGGAGTCAGGGCACGTTGCAGGGTTTGCAGGAGCAGGTCGGCGATGATCGCCAGCAGGCTGACCAGCACGGCGCCGACCAGCAGCATCGACATGTCGCTGCGGCTGATGGAGGTAAGTATGAGTACGCCAAGGCCGCCGGCGCCGATGGTGGCGGCGATGGTCATCACGCCGATGTTCATCACCACGGCGGTGCGCACGCCGGCGAGGATCACCGGCACGGCGATGGGCAGTTCGACCATGCGCAGGCGCTGGCCGAAGGTCATGCCGATGCCACGCGCGGCTTCACGGATGCCGGGTTCGACGTTGGTCAAAGCCAGGTAGGTGTTGCGCATGATCGGCAGCAGTGAGTAGAGGAACACCGCAGTGATCGCCGGCAGCGGCCCCAGGCCCTGGCCGAACCTGGAGTAGAACGGCAGCAGCAGGCCGAACAGGGCGATCGAGGGGATGGTCAGCAACACCGTGGCACTGGCCTGCAAAGGGCCGGCGACGGCCGGGAAGCGGGTCATCAGGATGCCCAGCGGTACGCCGACGATGATCGCCAGGCCCACGGCGACGCCGACCAGCATGATGTGTTGCCAGGTCAGCTGCAGTACCTGGGCCCAGTCGAGGTGGGCGAACGTGTCGAGCAGGCTCATGGTTGTACCTCGCCAGGCATTGGGTGGTCACGCAGGAAGGCGGCGGCCACCGTGGTCGGGTTCTGGTGTTCGACGTCGACCTTGGCATTGAGCTGGCGCATGGTTTCGTCATCCAGTTGCTCGGCCAGAGGCTTGAGCAGGCCGGCCAGTTGCGGGTTGGCGTCGAGCACTTGTTTGCGCACCACCGGGGCGGCGGTGTAGTCGGGGAAGTAGTGCTTGTCGTCTTCCAGCAGCTTGAGGTTGAACGCGTTCAGGCGACCATCGGTGGTGTACACAAGGCCGGCGAACACCTGGTTGTTGTGCATGGCGGTGTAGACCAGGCCGGCATCCATCTGGCGGATGTTGCCGCGGCCCACTTGCAGGTCGTACATCGCTTTCAGGCCTACCAGGCCGTCCGGGCGGTTGGCGAACTCGGTGTCCAGCGCCACCAGGTGGTTGCGGTGGCTTTCGTCACGCAGTACCTGATTGAGGTCGCTGATCGAGTTGATCTGCGGATAAGCCTCGGCGACCTGCTTGGGCAGGCCCAGCGCATAGGTGTTGCTGAACTTCGACGGGGTCAGCCAGATCAGGTCCTTCTTCGCGTCCAGTGCCTTGACCTTGGCGTAGGTGGCCTCGGCACTGGGCATGCGCTCGTCGATATGGTTGTACGACACCAGTGACACGCCGGTGTATTCCCACATCAGGTCGAGCTGGCCGGTTTCCTGGGCCTGGCGTGCGATGTTGCTGCCAAGGCCGCTGGTGACGCGCACATCAAAACCGTTGGCGCGCAGGTATTGCGCGGTGATTTCGGCGAGTACGGTCTGTTCGGTGAACACCCGCGCGCCGATGCGGACAAGTGGTTTTTCCGCTGCCTGGGCAAGTCCTGCGAACAGCAGGGTCGCGCCCAAAAACAAGGCGATTCTCTTGTTCATACGTTCCCTCTCGTTATCCAGCCAGGCCACGTTCCAGCCAGCGCTTGCTGGAGAAACTCACCGCTGCATCCAGCGCCAGCGCCAGCAGTGCGGTGCAGGCAGCCCCCAGCAGCAGTTGTGGCTGGTTGTTCAGGGCGATGCCGGGGAAGATCAGGCTGCCGAGGCTGTTGGCGCCAATCAGGAACGCCAGCGGTGCGGTGCCGACGTTCAGCGCCAGGGCCACGCGCACACCGCCAACGATGATCGGCACGGCGTTGGGCAGCTCCACCTGCCAGAGTTGCTGGCGCGGAGTCATGCCGATGCCGGTGGCGGCTTCCTTGAGCGAGGCGGGGACGTTTTTCAGGCCCTCGTAGGTATTGCGCACGATAGGCAGGAGAGAGGCGAGGAACAGCGCGAAGATCGCGGGCCCGGCGCCGATGCCCAGGATACTCAGGGCAATGGCCAGAACGGCCAGGGGAGGGATGGTGTTACCAACGTTGAAGAACTGCATGAAGCGCTCGGCTTTGTCGACCCGGTGCGGTCGACTTAACGCAATGCCGGCGGGGATGCCCACGGCCAGCGCCGCCGCCATCGAAGCCAGCACCAGTACCAGGTGCGCTTGCAGGTAGAACCCAAGATCGTCGCGATACCGCGCGATCGTGTCGATGCCGATCCAGTGGACCAGCAGGGCCAGGATGACGAGCACGGCGGCCCATCCCAACAGCCCTTTTCCGTAGCGTTTAGCCACAGGCGGACTCCTTGTGTAGTCGGCGAGCACACTTCTTGGTTGCCGGCCAGTCCTGGCGGCGGGTGGTGTGTTCGCGAGTAGCAGCGTGACGCACGCCGAAGGCTGCGATCAGGCCATGAGCCGAACCCCGTCGGGCCCGAAAATGCTGATGAAACCAGCTCCCCAACCGAAGCGGGTTGCAGGGGAGTGGACGTCTCCGTGGGCGTAAAGGTTCCCATCTGGGGCGGCATTTGGCCAGCGTTAATCACTGGCTGGTTGGAAAATTTACGAGAAAAAGCAGCGGGTTGGTGCGCTGTAGGCGTTGAAATAACTGCTCTTGGGCCATTTGTCGTGATAAAGCGATTGCCTGGCGAATTTGTGGCCTCTGGGCGGGCCCTTTCGCGGGTAAACCCGCTCCCACAAGTCCTGCACAGGTTTCAAAGGCGGTGTGATA
>NZ_JWLN01000015.1:0-139998 GCF_000814065.1 Pseudomonas sp. C5pp
ATGGCACCGGCTGCGCCGGTGTTCGCGGCTAAAGCCGCTCCCACAGGGTCCCTGCTAATTCAATGAGTTATGTGAAGTTCTATGGGAGCGGGTTTAGCCGCGAAGAAGCCACACTGGCCTGTCAGCCATGCACCCAGCGCCGATGCAGCCCACGCGCCAGGGCATCCAGCACAAACCCCAGCACCCCGATCAGCAGTACCATCGCCATCAGCTCGGAATACGCCAGCCGGTCGCGGGTATCGAGAATGAAGTACCCCAGCCCCGCACTGACCCCGAGCATTTCGCACGGCACCAGCACGATCCACAGGATACCGATGGCCAGGCGCACACCGGTCAGCACATGGCCGATCACCCCGGGCACGATCACCTTGCACAAGGTCTCCCGGCGCGTGGCACTCAAACTGCGGCTCAACTGCAACCAGCGCGGGTCCAGCTGCCTTACCCCGGCCGCCGTGTTCAACAAGATCGGCCACAACGCGGCAAACGCCAGCAGGAAGTAGACAGGCTGGTCCCCCACGCCCATCAGCATTACCACCACCGGCATCCACGACAGCGGCGAGATCATGCGCAGGAACTGGAACGCCGGCGTGGTCGCCGCCTCCAGGTGCCGGTAGCTGCCCACCAGCAAGCCCAGCGGCACGCCGATCAGCAGCGCCAGCAGCAGCCCGACCAGGATACGTTTGAGGCTGACCCAGATATGCCCGTACACCTCGCCCTGCCCCAGCAACTCGACCAGGCTGGCCAGGGTCGCTGCCGGCGAAAAGCGCGCCGACAGGCCATCGGCCTGGCCGAACAGCGCGACACCGGCCCACCACAACAGCAACAGACCCAGCAACCCTGCCAGCCCCAGGGCGGCATGAACGACATGCGTGCGCATCAGACCGCGAACTCCTCGCTACGCTCGAAGTTATCGGCGATGCCGAACACCGACGGCCCGCCAACACTGGCGATGGCGTTGCGCACGAAGCGGTCGTCGACCAGGTCGCGGGCGGTCTGTGCAGGGTCAAGGCCGGCCAGGAACGCGCTGTCGCCCTCGATCAGGGTGGTTTTCAGGCGCTTGACCAGTTCTTCGGTGTAGCTGGGGAACGGGTAAGGCTGGAAATCGATGCGCTTTTCGTCCCACTGCTGGTGGCGAATGGCACCACTGGCAATGTAACCGGCACGGTCCTCGGCGGCCGGGGCCAGCACTTTGCCGAGCACCGCTGGTTCATGCGGCGTGTACTTGTTGGGGCCGGCCTTGGACAACAATGCGGCGGCCTCGGCGCGGTGGTCACGGGTCCAGTGCTGGGCCTTGACGATGGCGTTGACCACCTTCTGCGACCACTCCGGGCGGTTGTTCAGGTCGTGCTCGTGCATGAACACCACGCAGCAGGCGTGGTTGCGCCACACATCGCCGGTGAAGCGCTGCACGCGGCCAACCTTGAGGTTCTCGGCCAGGGCGTTGAAGGGCTCGGCGACGATATAGCCAGCGATGCGCTTGCTGGCCAGTGCAGGCGGCATGTCGGACGGCGGCAGCACCAGCAGGTTGACTTCGTTGCCGGCCAGTGGCGCATTGGCCGGCTTCGACACTGGGGTCAGGCCGTTGTCGTCGAGCATCTGTTGCAGCACCACGTTGTGGATCGAGTACCAGAACGGGATGGCCACGGTCTTGCCGCCCAGCTGTTTCATGTCGCTGATGTCCGGGGCCACGGTAAGGCCTGAACCGCCCACGTGGTTCCAGGCCACCACCTTGGCCGGCACCTTGCTGGCGTAGCGGGCCCACACGGTCATCGGCGACAGCAGGTGGATGACGTTGACCTGGCCGGAGATGAACGCCTCGATCACCTGCGCCCAGCTGCGCAGCAGCACCGGGCGCTCGGCCTTGATGCCTTCGGCCTCGAACAGGCCGTTGTTGTGTGCCACCAGCAGCGGCGTGGCGTCGGTGATCGGCAGGTAGCCGATACGCACCGGCGCGTCCGGCTCGGCAGCGGCACGGGCCTGCAGGCTCGACAGCAACGGCAGTGCTCCGGCGGCCGTGAGCATGGCACCGAGCTTGAGGAAATCGCGACGCGAAGAAGAGGAACAGCAGTCATCCATGCACATGGACAGCCTCCGAGGGCAATGGGGTTGGGGTAGGTTCGACTGTGCGGCTTGCCCGCCGAAGGGTTTTGAGGATTTCGATGCGCAAAGCGCCCAGTTCCTCGACCCGCTGCGTCCGTGGTTGCGGCAGGTCGATGTGCCACTGGCCGAGGGTGTGCGCTGGGTGGTTGCCCAGTAGCAGGACCCGGTCGGACAGCAGCAGGGCTTCGTCGATATCGTGGGTGATCAGCACCGCCGCCGTGTTGTGGGTGGCGATCAGTTGCAGCAGCAGTTGCTGCATGTCGGCCCGGGTCACTTCATCCAGCGCGCCGAACGGCTCGTCGAGCAACAGCACTTCGGGCTGGCGGGCCAGGCAGCGGGCCAGCGCGGTGCGCTGGGCCATGCCGCCGGACAACTGCGCCGGGTACTGGCCACGGGCATGGGCCAAGCCCACGGCGGCAATCGCATGGTCGATGCGTGCGCGCCGTTCGGCGGCGGCAAGTTTTGGCTGGCGGGCGAAGTCCAGGCCGAAGGCAACGTTCTTCTCCAGGCTCAACCAGGGCAACAGGCTCGGGTCCTGGAAGGCCACCGCCAGGCGTGGGTGCGGGCCCTGCAGCGGCTGGCCGTGCAGGGTCACGCTGCCACCGCGGGGCTGCTGCAGGCCGGCCAGTACCCGCAGCAAGCTGGACTTGCCGACCCCGCTGGGGCCGAGGATGGTCACCACTTCGCCGGGGGCCAGCTGAAGGTCGAACTGCGCCAGCACCGCCTGCCAGCCACCCTCGCACGGGTAGCCCAGGCTGATGTCGCGGGCTTCGAGCAACACTGGGCTCATGCCGCGCCCGCCTGGCGTTGCAGTTCGGCGCGCAGTTGCACCAGGCTGGGAGTGACGATCGGCACGAAGGCCGACTCGCGCCAGCGGCGGGCAAAGCCTTCGCCATACTCGCTGAGGTAGGCCTTGCCACCACTGGCCTGCAACTCCAGTTGCACGGCGTCGGCAGCGCTTTCGGCCAAGGTGATGCGCAGCTTGAACAAGGCCGCCGGCTGCTGCTGGAAGCGGCCATCGAGCAGGCCCTGCTTGAGCTCGCTCACGGTGTTTTCCAGGCGCTCGCCGAGCACCTGGCGTGCTTCGTCGAGGAACGAGGCCCGGCCATGCAGGTGTGCCTGCACTTCCGCCAGCGCCCGCCGCGCCAGGCCAATGGCCATGCCGCACTGCAGCGCCAGGAACGCCGGGCGTACCCGGGGCAGGAATTCACGGGCATTTTCGTGCAGCAACCAGCCACGCTGCAATTGCACCTGGTGGAAGGCCAGTGCCGCGGTGTTGCTCGACTGCAGGCCCATCAGCTGCAGGTCGTCGGAACGCTCCAGGCCCTGTGCGTCGGACGGAATGGCCAGCACGAAGGGTGCGCCACCGGCTTCGTCTTCGATAGCCGCAGCCACCACGAAGCCACTCTTGCGCAGGTTGGTCACCCAGTGCAGGCGCCCTTCCAGCTGCCAGCCATCGGCTTGCGGGCACCCGCGCACCTGCAGCGCTTCGATGCCGGACAGGAACTTCATGGCGTTGGACAGCCCGGTGGCACCGGCCAGTTCGCCAGTCAGCAGGCGCGGCAACAGGTGCTCGCGCAGTGTCTGGTTGGGGCTATGCAACAGGTATTCGATGAAGGCGCGCTGGCCCCAGCAGACGAACGCCGCTGCCAGCGAGCGGCTGGCGATTGCGGCGATGGCCTCGACCGCGTCGGTCACCTGCCCGCCCGTGCCGCCCTGGGCGGGGTCGACACCGACGCGCAGCAGCTGCGACTCGGCGATTTGCGCCAGCACCAGTTGCGGCTCGCACTGGCCCCGGTCAATGGCCTCGGCATTGGCATCCAGCCAGTGTCGAAATGCACAATCTTGCATGGTCTTGCTCCTTTGAAAACGCCGGGGCCGCCTGGCGGCCCATTCGCGGCACAAGGCCGCTCCTACAACGATCGCGGTACGACCGGTGTCACGCGCGGATCATGCAGAAGGTTGCCAGCGATACTTGCCGAGCTCGTCATTGAGCGGCGTCTGGGCGAACACATTAGCAAAGTTGCACAGGGTTGCGAGGCTCACGCCCAGAATCACCTCCAGGGCGTTGCCTTCGCTGAAACCGGCTGCGCGGAAGGCCTGGTAAGTGGCCTCGCTGACATTGCCGCGGGTGGCGATTACTTCGCGGGCGAACGCGGCCAGGGTTTCATACCGGGCATCGGGCAGCTCGCCACGGGCACGCAGGGCATCGACCACTTCCTGCGGCAGCTTGGCCTTGTTCAGGGCCACGGCCGTGTGGCCGGCCACGCAGAAGTCGCAGCCATGCTGGGTGGCGGCAATCAGCTGCACCACTTCACGCTCGGCCAGGCTCAGTTCGGCTTTGCCGTTGAGTGCCGAAACGGTTACGTAGGTTTCCAGCGCAGCCGGGGCATTGGCCAGTACGCCCAGCAGGTTGGGGATGAAGCCGGAATTCTTCTGGGCGTTCTCGAGGAACGGACGGGCCGCTTCCGGGGCGCTCTGCAGCGTGTGTAAAGTAATGCGCGAGGACATGGAGTGGTCTCCTTTGATGAGTGTCACTACAGTCTGTTGGTTATAAGAACTACCCTCCATATTCATCAGTCGCCTTTCCTTGCTCTTGAGTCTTTGCATTAGATGATTTCGTCCAGCCACCTTGTCGATTGGTTATTAGAGGGCCTGGAGCTCGATGCCAGCCTGTTCCATGTGGGCCGCTACTGCGGCGGCTGGCACGCCAGCACCGAAGGCATGGGCCGGGCCAGCTTCCACCTGGTGGTGCAAGGGCATTGCTGGCTGCACATCGATGGCCAGCCCGAGGCACTGCGCCTGGAGGCGGGCGATGCGGTGTTCCTGCTGCGCGACCTCGGCTATCGCCTGGCCAGTGACCGGGACCCTGCCAGTGCCTGCGCCCAGCCACGCCAGCAGATGCAGCCCATGGACGCCGATGCGGTCGATGGTGTGGGCCTGGTATGTGGTTTCTTCCACTTCAGGCCGGGGTTGTCGGCGCTGATCGTCGACGGCCTGGCCGACTGGATATTGCTGCGCGCCGATGAACCGGCCGGGCATGCGGCGCGGGCGTTGTTCGAGCTGATCCTGGAGGAGTGCCGGCGCGCCGCCGGGCCGTCGCAGACGTTGCTGGAGCGGCTGACGCACTTGCTGTTCCTGTATGTGCTACGCCAGCAGGTGCATGCCGGACAATCGCTGGGCGGGCTGGTCGCCCTCGCCCGGCAACCGGCGTTTGCCGGTTTGCTGGAGCAGTTGATCGAGCAACCGGGGCAAGCGTGGACGCTGGAAAGCATGGCCGCCTGTACCGGGTTGTCGCGGTCGGCGTTTTTCAAGCGTTTCAATGAACTGGCCGGACAGTCGCCGGGGCAAGTACTGCTGGCGCTGCGCATGCGCCTTGCAAGCCAGTTGCTGCGGGCGGGGCATACCGTGGAGCAGGTGGGGGCACAGGTGGGGTATCAGTCAGTGGCGGCGTTTACCCGGGCGTTTGCCAAGGCGGTGGGGCTGCAGCCGGGGGCGTATCGGCGGCAGCATGAGGGGCGTTAGCCTGCACTGGCCTCTTCGCGGGTAAACCCGCTCCCACAGGGATGTCACAATCTCTGGAACTTGTGGTGTACCTGTGGGAGCGGGTTTACCCGCGAAGAGGCCGGTACAGGCAGCAGATTCAGACCTGACTGACCGGAATATCCCCTGCCCCTTTGCCCTCCCGCCGCTCACCCATCCAGGCATTGACCTTCTGCCCGAACTCGGCCGGCGCCTTGCGCCCGAACCGCCGCGCCAGATCAAGGATGGTCTGCTGCGCCAGGGCCTCTTCCATGCGCTTCTGCGCACCCAGCATCACCGCGTGGATCGCGCAGGTGCCCTCGGTCGCCCAACCCGGCGGCGAACCCTCGAACAGGCTGCAACGCTCGCGAACTTCGCGGCAGTCGAAGATCTTCTTCGGCCCGTCGATGGCATTGACGATATCCAGCACGGTGATTTCATCCGACGGCCGCGCCAGCCGGAAGCCGCCACGCACGCCCTCGGTGGCGGCCACCAGACCGGCACGGGCCAGCTTGGTGAATACCTTGGCCAGGTACTCCTGGGGTACACCCTGCAACTCCGCCAGGTCGCGCACGCTGGACTCGCGCGAGTCGCCCCGCTCATCCACCAGGAACAGCAGGCAATGGATACCGTATTCGACGCCAGCACTGTAGAGCGACATATCTATCTCCGACCAATCTTGTCGCAAATAATACGCCTATAGCATCCGCACCGCAAAGCGCAAAGCTGCCGTCTATCGGCCTTGTTTATCCCTTAAGCCCAGTAAATACAGCTATTCGAGCCGTGAAATGGTCATGCGGAGTGTCGGCCTGTGGGAAAAAAGACTTGCACGCACTAACTACGATCAATACAGTCGTAGTTATTCGAGAGGCACACAACCCGCCCTCGAAGCCCCTTTCGAACCTTGCGGAGCACCTTCATGAAATCGAACATCCTCATCATCGGTGCCGGCTTTGCCGGTGTATGGAGCGCCCTGAGCGCTGCGCGCCTGCTCGATCAGGCCCAGCGCGCCGACATCAACGTCAGCGTCCTCGCTCCACAGCCTGAACTGCGCATCCGCCCGCGCTTCTACGAGGCCGACGTGCACGGCATGAAGGCCCCGCTGGGCGAGCTGTTCGAAGCAGTGGGCATTCATTTCATCCCGGGCAATGCCGACAGCATCGATACCGAAGGGCGCAGCGTCAGCTACACCGACGCCCAGGGGCACCGGCAACAGATCGCCTACGAACGCCTGATCCTTGCCGCCGGCAGCCAGGTCGCACGCCCGGCAGTGCCTGGCCTGGCCGAACATGCATTCGATGTCGACCAGATGGAATCGGCCATGCGCCTGGAACAGCACCTGGTCGGTCTGGCCACCCTGCCAGCTTCGCCTGCACGCAACACTGTGGTGGTCTGTGGCGGTGGCTTCACGGGTATTGAAACCGCCACGGAAATGCCTGCCCGCCTGCGTGCCATCCTCGGTGCCAGTGCAGCGGTGCGGGTGGTGGTGGTCGACCGCGGTGCGCAAGTTGGTGCGGCGCTGGGCGCCGGTATCACGCCGTCGATCATCGCCGCCTGCGAACAGGCCGGGGTCGAGTGGAAGGCCGGGGCCTCGGTGGTGGCTGTCGATGCCGGTGGCGTTACCCTGGACAACGGCGACCATATCGCCAGCAACACCGTGATCTGGACCGTTGGCGTGAAGGCCAGCCCGTTGACCGCACAGGTTGCCGGCGAGCGTGACAACTTCGGCCGGCTGAAAGTGGACGGCCACCTGAAGGTGCTCGGCCAGGACCATGTGTACGCGACGGGCGATACTGCCTGGGCCGTTGTGGACGAGCTGGGCAACCACGCCCTGATGACCTGCCAGCACGCCATCCCCATGGGCCGCCACTCCGGCAACAACGCCGCGGCCGACCTGCTCGGTCTGCAGCCGGTGGTGTACCGCCAGCCCAAGTACGTCACCTGCCTGGACCTGGGCGAATGGGGCGCGACGTTCAGCGAGGGTTGGGAGCGCGAACTGAAGCTGCACGGCCAGGAAGGCAAAGACCTCAAGCGCCAGATCAACTCGGTGTGGATCTACCCGCCAGCGGCTGATCGCGCCCTGGCACTGGCCGCTGCCGACCCGCTGATCGCGATCGTCTGACTGCAGCGAGGTGCGAGCTGAAAAAACTGGGGCCGCGTTGCGGCCCATTCGCAACGCAGCCCCTGTTACAGCAACGCCAATCTATCAGTCATTCACACTCACAACCCGCCCCGCCTTCTCGGCAGCCTTGCCCCGGGTCGCCAGGCAGTAATACAGCGGCACCGTCACCAGCAAGCCGAACAGCCACGACAGATCAGCCCCTTCGACGATATTGGAATACGGCCCCACATACAGCGACGTGTTGGCAAACGGCAACTGCACCAGGATGCCGCAGGCATAGGCAATGATCGCGTGGTGGTTGAAGCGGCCATAGATGCCGCCGTCAGCACTGAAGATCGAGGCGATGTCGTACTGGCCCTTCTTGATCAGGTAGAAATCGATCAGGTTGATCGACGCCCACGGCACCAGCACCAGCAGCAGTGCCAGGATCAGGCCGATGAACTGGCCGATGAAGTCCGCCGAGGCATTCAGCGCTACCAGGCCGCAGCCCACCAGAATCACCGAAGCCAGCACCACCCGCACCTTGATGCTCGGCGTCCACTCGGCGACGAAGGTCTGGATCGCGGTGACGATCGACAGCACCGCGCCGTACAGGTTGAGGGCGTTGTGGCTGATGATGTTGAGCAGGAACAGCACCATCAGAATCGGGCCCAGCCAGCCGGTGGCCTGCTTGACCGCATCCATTGCATCGGTGCCTTCCGGCACGCAAAGCACCGCCACCGCACCAAAGCTGAAGCACAGGATGGTGCCCAGGGTAGCGCCGAAGTAGGTGGCCCAGAACGGCTTGGCAATGCCCACTTCACGCGGCAGGTAGCGCGAATAGTCGGAGGTATACGGCGAGAAGCTGATCTGCCAGATGGTGCCCAGCGACACGGTGGCGATGAAGCCCGACAGGTTGAACGCGCCACGGCTGAAGAAGTCGGCCGGCAGTTCCTGGGCGAACATCATGATGAAGCCGGCCAGCAGCGCCGAACCCATCACCCAGGTACCGATGCGGTTGAGGATGTGAATGAAACGGTAGCCGATCACGCCAATGGCGGTGGCACTCAGCGCACCGATCACGATCGCGCCGGGCATCGGCACGCTCGGGGTGATGCCGTGGATGGTCTTGCCCGCCAGGACGATGTTGGAAATGAAGAAGCCGACATAGATCAGCGCGGTGAAGAACACGATCAGCAAGGCGCCGTAGCGGCCGAACTGGCCACGGCTCTGCACCATTTGCGGAATGCCCAGCTGCGGTCCCTGCGCAGAGGCAAGGGCAATGACCACGCCCCCGACCAGATGGCCCAGCACGATGGCGATCAGCCCCCATAACAGGTTCAGGTGGAATACCTGGACCACCATGGCGCCGGTGACGATGGGCAGTGGCGCGATGTTGGTACTGAACCAGAGGGTGAACAGGTCGCGCGCCTTCCCGTGGCGCTCGGCAGGTGGAACGTAATCGACCGTGTGATTCTCGACAAACTGGTGTTGCGACGACGGTTGGGACATAGGATTTCAGCTCGAAAGGTCGTTTTTATCTTTGTAAGGAAACCGCATCTAGGCGGCCTCTCAGCTGCGGACCATATTATGGTATTCCAAACTTTTGACAACACTGATCCGTAGGAAAAAACGCCCACTGATCCGCTCGCGTAACCCCTGCGGCAAACCACCTCACCGCTCAAGCCCACGGTATACGCGGGCTTGAGCCGTTCATCGCGCAACACCCTCGCTTGAAAATTCCGCTTGCAAAATAGGTATTACGGTATACCATCAGACACATCAACGATAAAAACCGCGGACCACCGCAGCCCTATAGAGGTACACCAGATGATCGACGCAACCGTCTACAAGCATGTCCTGGGCTCCTTCCCGTCCGGCGTTACCGTCATCACCACCCTGGACGACGATGGCTCGGTCGTCGGTCTGACCGCCAGCGCCTTCTCCTCCCTGTCGATGGACCCGCCGCTGGTGCTGTTCTGCCCCAACTACACCTCCGACTCCTACCCCGTGCTGATCAGGCAGAAGCGCTTCGCCATTCATCTGTTGTCCGGTGAACAGCAGGCCGAGGCCTATGCGTTCGCCAAGAAGGGCAAGGACAAGGCCAGCGGTATCGAGTGGTCCCTGAGCGAACTGGGCAACCCGATCCTGGCCGGTGCCACCGCAGTCATCGAATGCGAACTGTGGCGCGAATACGAGGGTGGCGACCACGCCATCATGGTCGGCAAGGTGCACAACCTGATCGTCCCTGAAGAGGCGCCACGGCCGATGGTGTACTGCCGCGGCAAGATGGCCAGCCTGCCGGCCTTTGCCTGAAGCCTATTCTGAATCGAGACCGCTGGTGCCAACCCTGCCAGGCGCCAGCCCCTTTCAAGCGTTGAGGAAAGCCCCATGAAATTTTCGTTGTTCGTGCACATGGAACGTTGGGATGAACAGGTCAGCCACCGCCAGCTGTTCGAAGACCTGACCGAACTGACCCTGATGGCCGAGAACGGCGGTTTCAGCACCGTGTGGATCGGCGAACACCACGCCATGGAATACACCATTTCGCCAAGCCCGATGCCGCTGCTGGCCTACCTGGCTGCGCGCACCGACAAGATCCGCCTGGGCGCCGGCACCATCATCGCGCCGTTCTGGAACCCGATCCGCGTGGCGGGCGAATGCGCCCTGCTCGACGTGATCAGCAAGGGCCGCATGGAGGTGGGCCTGGCCCGTGGCGCCTACCAGTTCGAATTCGACCGCATGGCAGGTGGCATGCCGGCCACCGACGGCGGCAAGGCCCTGCGCGAAATGGTACCGGTGGTGCGCAAGCTGTGGGAAGGCGACTACGCCCATGACGGCGAAGTGTACAAGTTCCCTACCTCCACCAGCGTGCCGAAGCCCTACAACGCCGTACCGCCGATGTGGATCGCCGCCCGCGACCCCGACTCGCACAACTTCGCCGTGGCCAATGGTTGCAACGTCATGGTCACCCCACTGATGAAGGGTGACGAGGAAGTGCTGGACCTGAAGAACAAGTTCCAGGCCGCCCTGGACAACAACCCGGGCGTGCCGCGCCCGCAACTGATGGTGCTGCGCCACACCCACGTGCACAGCCCGGCCGAGCCGGAAGGCTGGAAAGTCGGCGCCCAGGCCATCTCGCGCTTCTACCGCACCTTCGATGCCTGGTTCGGCAACAAGACCACCCCGGTCAACGGCTTCCTCGAGCCGAGCCCGGAATCGAAGTTCGCCGAAGTGCCGGCGTTCGATCTGGAGAACATCCGCAAGAACACCATGATCGGCACGCCGGAAGAGATCATCGCGCGTATCAAGTACTACCAGGAACTCGGCGTCGACGAGTTCAGCTTCTGGTGCGACAACAGCCTGCCCCACGCCGAGAAGAAAAAGTCGCTGGAGCTGTTCATCAAGGAAGTGGTGCCGGCGTTCGCCTGATTTCCCATTACCTGAAACATTGCGGGACGCGCCCGCTCCCGTGGGCCCTGCGGCCCGCGTGAGCGGGCTTTTTTTGGGGGATTGATCCGTTGCCTGTACCGGCCTCTTCGCGGGTGAACCCGCTCCCACAGGTACCCCACAGGGTTCATGGTCTGCGCCATACCTGTGGGAGCGGGTTTACCCGCGAAGAGGCCGGTACAGAACGCCACAAAAACCCCGATACACAGCGCCTTTCGTCCCCTCGCAAGAGAAATTTCCAGCCACCTCTTGCACAACAAGTATTATGGTATACCATCAGACAACAAGAGCTGATAACCCTCACCAGGAGCCACCCATGAGTTTCGAAATCCGCAAGATCGTCACCTACTCCGAAGAGACCCGCATCGAAGGCGGTAAGGCCACCGACAAGCCGGTGACCATGGTCGGCCTGGCCGTCGTGATCAAGAACCCATGGGCCGGTCGCGGTTTCGTTGAAGATCTGAAGCCGGAAATCCGTGCCAACTGCTCGGACCTGGGTGCCCTGATGGTCGAGCGCCTGACTGCAGCCATCGGCGGCGCCGACAAGATCGAAGCCTACGGCAAGGCCGCAGTCGTCGGTGCCGACGGCGAAATCGAACACGCCTCGGCGGTGATCCACACCCTGCGCTTCGGCAACCACTACCGTGAAGCGGTACAGGCCAAGAGCTACCTGAGCTTCACCAACAAGCGCGGCGGCCCGGGCACCTCGATCCAGATCCCGATGATGCAGAAGGACGACGAAGGCCTGCGCTCGCACTACATCACCCTGGAAATGCAGATCGAAGATGCCCCGCGCGCCGATGAAATCGTCGTGGTCCTGGGCGCCTCCGACGGTGGCCGCCTGCACCCGCGCATCGGCAACCGCTACATCGACCTGGAAGAACTGGCTGCCGAAAAAGCCAACGCTCAATAACAACAACCAAGACGGGCCGGGGCGTGGCGTGCTTACCCGCCGCGCCCGACCTTCAAGGAGCGCCCTCCATGATTCAGCCTGTCGCTGAACGCACACCCGCCGGCACCAGCTACCTGTCCGTCGGCCAGGGCCAACCCGTGGTACTGATCCACGGCGTGGGCCTGAACAAGGAAATGTGGGGCGGTCAGTTCGTTGGCCTGGCCAACGACTACCGCGTCATCGCCTACGACATGCTCGGCCACGGCCAGAGCGCGCTGCCAGCCGCCGACATCGGCCTGGAAGGTTATGCCGCGCAACTCGCCGAACTGCTCGACCACCTGCAGATCGCGCAAGCCACCGTGATCGGCTTTTCCATGGGCGGCCTGGTCGCCCGGGCGTTCGCCCTCGAATACCCACAGCGCCTGGCTGCACTGGTAGTGCTCAACAGCGTGTTCAACCGCACCCCCGAGCAGAGTGCCGGCGTTATCGCCCGCGCCGCCCAGGCTGCGCAGCTTGGCCCCGACGCCAACGTCGACGCCGCGCTCGACCGCTGGTTCAGCCGTGAATACAAGGCTGCCAACCCGGCGCAGGTCGCCGCCATTCGCCAGGTGCTGGCGAGCAACGACCCGCAGGGCTACCACACCACTTATTCGCTGTTCGCCACCCAGGACATGTACCGCGCCGCCGACCTGGCCAGCATCCAGGTGCCGACGCTGATCGCCACCGGCGAACTCGACTCGGGCTCCACCCCGGCCATGACCCGCCAGCTTGCTGCCAGCATTCCTGGCGCACACAGCGTGGTCCTCGCCGAGCAACGGCATATGATGCCGGTGGAAGCACCGCGTGAAGTCAACAAGATGCTGCTGGACTTCCTCGCGCAAGCCCGCACCCTCACCGAATCCGCCAAGGGGATTGTTGCATGACCCTCGTTCGTTTCCAGATGTGCATCGACGGCCAATGGCGCGATGCCCAGAGCGGCAAGACCTTCGACAGCCTCAACCCGGCCACCGCCCAGGCCTGGGCGCAACTGCCCGACGCCGACGAGGCCGATGTGGAGCTGGCCGTGCAGGCCGCCCAGCGTGCCTTCGACAGCAAGGAGTGGCGCAGTATCACCGCCACCGCGCGCGGCAAGCTGCTGCGTCGCCTGGGTGACCTGATTGCCGAAAACAAGGAACACCTGGCCCAGCTGGAAAGCCGTGACAACGGCAAGCTGATCCGCGAAACCCGCGGCCAGGTCGGCTACCTGCCAGAGTTCTTCCACTACACCGCAGGCCTTGCCGACAAGCTTGAAGGCGGCACCCTGCCACTGGACAAGCCCGACCTGTTCGCCTACACCGTGCACGAGCCGATCGGCGTGGTGGCCGGGATCATCCCGTGGAACAGCCCGCTGTACCTCACCGCCATCAAGCTGGCCCCGGCCCTGGCCGCCGGCAACACCATCGTGCTCAAGCCGTCCGAGCACGCCTCGGCGACCATCCTTGAGCTGGCCCGCCTGGCCCTCGAGGCCGGCTTCCCGGCTGGTGTGGTCAACGTGGTCACCGGCTACGGCCCCAGCACCGGCGCGGCGCTGACCCGCCACCCGCTGGTGCGCAAGATCGCCTTCACCGGCGGCGCCGCCACCGCCCGCCACGTGGTGCGCAGCAGCGCCGAGAACTTCGCCAAGCTGTCGCTGGAGCTGGGCGGCAAGTCGCCGAACATCATCTTCGCCGATGCCGACCTGGACAGCGCCATCAACGGCGCCGTGGCAGGCATTTATGCCGCCTCCGGGCAAAGCTGCGTGGCCGGCTCGCGCCTGCTGGTGCAGGACGAGATCTTCGACGAGTTCGTCGAACGCCTGATCGCCCGCGCCAAGCGCATCCGCATCGGCAACCCGCAGGACGATGCCAGCGAAATGGGCCCCATGGCCACCGCGCAACAGTTGGCCGTGGTCGAAGGCCTGGTGGCCGCTGCCAAGGCCGAAGGCGCCAAGCTGCACATGGGCGGCAAGCGTGCCGAGGTCGAGGGTGACGGCTGGTTCTACGAGCCGACCCTGTTCGAGTGCGACAGCAACTCGATGACCATCATGCAGGAAGAGGTGTTCGGCCCGGTTGCCGCGGTAATCCGCTTCAAGACCGAGGAAGAGGCCCTGGCCATCGCCAACGACTCGCAGTTCGGCCTGGCCGCCGGCATCTGGACCCGCGACCTGGGCCGTGCCCACCGCCTGGCCCGCGACGTGCGTTCGGGGATCATCTGGGTCAACACCTACCGTGCCGTGTCGGCCATGGCGCCGATCGGCGGGTTCAAGAACAGCGGCTACGGCCGTGAGAGCGGCATCGATTCGGTGCTGGCCTATACCGAGCTGAAGACCGTGTGGATCAACCTGTCCACGGCGCCGATGCCCGACCCGTTTGTGATGCGCTAAGAGGTAGCACGAGATGATCGAACCAGGCATCTACAAAGACGTGATGGGCTCGTTCCCGTCCGGCGTCACCGTGGTCACCACCCTGGACGCCGACGGTGGCATCGTCGGCATCACCGCCAGCGCGTTCAGCGCGCTGTCGATCGACCCGGCGCTGGTGCTGTTCTGCCCCAACTACGCCTCCGACACCTACCCCATCCTGCGTGACAGCAAGCAGTTCGCGATTCACCTGCTGTCCGCCGACCAGACCGCCGAGGCCTATGCCTTCGCCGGCAAGGGCAAGGACAAGGCCAAAGGCATCGACTGGCACCTGAGCGAGCTGGGCAACCCGCTGCTGGCCAAGGCCACGGCGATCATCGAATGCGAGCTGTGGCGCGAGTACGACGGCGGTGACCACGCGATCATCGTCGGTGCGGTGAAGAACCTGGTGCTGCCGGCCGAGCCGGTGACCCCGATGGTCTACCACAAGGGCAAGCTGGGCGCCCTGCCGCCCCTGGGCTGATGGACCTTGAGCTCGGCGTTGGCTTCTTCGCGGGTAAACCCGCTCCCACAGGGATCGCACAGATGCTGAAACCTGTGCAGTACCTGTGGGAGCGGGTTCACCCGCGAAGAAGCCAACGCAAATGACCCTGTTTAAATCCGGAGTACTGCACATGAGCAATGAAAAGTACGAAAAAGGCCTGCAGATCCGCACCCAGGTACTGGGCGAGGACTACGTCAACCGCTCGATCCAGAACGCCGACGACTTCACCAAGCCGTTGCAGGAGCTGGTCACCGAATACTGCTGGGGCCACGTCTGGGGCCGCGAAGGCTTGTCGCTCAAAGAGCGCAGCATGATAAACTTGGCCATGATTTCCGCGCTCAACCGGCCCCACGAGCTCAAGCTGCACATTCGCGGCGCCTTGCGTAATGGCCTGAGCCGTGAACAGATTCGCGAGATCCTGCTCCAGGTCGGCATTTATTGCGGCGTGCCCGCGGCGGTGGACAGTTTCCGCCTGGCCCGCGAAGCGTTCGCTGAAGCCGATGCGGAGTCAACCCGTTAACACCGGGCTGTTCGAACCCACGCAAGGAGCACCCAAGGTTCGTGGTGCTGTTGCGGTTGCGGCCGGGCAGCCTCTTTAAGAGCGCACTTGATGAAACGCCAGCCACTCGACGACAGCTTCAAGGTCAATCGCAACCCCGTTACCCTGCGCGAAATCGTGCTCGACAAGCTGCGCGCCGCGATCATGAACTTCCACCTGCTGCCAGGCGATCGCCTGGTCGAGCGCGACCTCTGCGACCGCCTCGGCGTCAGCCGCACCTCGGTGCGTGAAGCCCTGCGCCACCTGGAATCCGAAGGCCTGGTGGAATTCGCCGACGCCAAGGGCCCGCGCGTGGCCATCATCACCCTGGAAGACGCCCGCGATATCTACGAGCTGCGCTGCGTGCTCGAAGGCCTGATCGTGCAGCTGTTCACCCTGAACGCAAAGGCCAAGGACATCCGCGCCCTGGAACGCGCGCTGGAGGTCAACCGCGAAGCCCTCGAGGAAGGCGAACTGCAACAGGTGCTGGACTCGGTACAAGGTTTCTACGATGTGCTGCTGGAAGGCTCCGGCAACCAGGTGGCCGCCCAGCAGCTGCGCCAGTTGCAGGCGCGCATCAGCTACCTGCGCGCCACCTCGGTGTCGCAGGAGAACCGCCGCGGTGCCAGCAACCGCGAAATGGAAAAGATCGTCGAGGCGATCAAGAGCGGCGACCCGCTGGTTGCCCACCAGGCCTCGGTCGACCACGTCCGCGCCGCCGCCAAGGTGGCCCTGGACTACCTGCGCCAGAAGCAGGATGACAACGTCAAGGTGCGCGAGATGGTCGAGCCCCTGGCCTTGAAGGATCCCCGCATATAAGCAACCCACAGGCCACCGATCATGCCCAACGCCCCGCGCTACTGCCCGCACTGCACCACGGAACTGGCCCGGGGCGTTCCCACAGGCGACACCCACGAACGCCTGCACTGCACCGGCTGCGGCTACATCCACTACATCAACCCGAAGATCATCGCCGGCTGCATCATCGAGCGTGATGGCAAGTACCTGCTGTGCCAGCGCGCCATCCCGCCGCGCCCCGGCACCTGGACCTTGCCGGCCGGGTTCATGGAGGCCGGCGAAACCACCGAGCAGGCGGCCCTGCGCGAGGTCTGGGAGGAAAGCGGCGTACGCGCCGAAATCGTCTCGCCGTACTCGATCTTCAGCGTCCCGAAGTTAAGCGAGGTCTACATCATCTTCCGCGCCATCGCCACCGAGGAAACCGGGCAGTACGGGGCGGAAACGCTGGCCTACAGGTTCTTTGAGCCCGACGAGATCCCGTGGGATGAAATCTACTATCCGGCAATCCGGCAGATTCTCGAGCGCTATATCCTCGAGCGGCAGGCCGGGGTTTATGGCATCTACATGGGCAATGACGACACTGGCAAGGTGCACTTCATTCGCTAGCTTGTACCGGCCCTATCGCCGGCAAGCCACCAAAAATTCTCGCCAAACGTCTATTCTGGATGCACCCTTAAGGCCTTACGCAAAAGGACCAGCAGTGCACATGGCAAAATGGCTAGACGGCGGCGGTCTGATGGCCGAGCGCATCCGCAACCACGACTGGGCCGCCACCCCGCTGGGCCCGCTGGAGCATTGGCCCGACCCGCTGAAAACCAGCCTGGCCCTGTGCCTGGCCTCGCGCTTTCCGCAAGCCGTGCTCTGGGGCCCTGACCTGCTCACCCTGCACAACGACGCTTTCTCACAGATTCTCGGGCAGAAGCCCTCGGCATTGGGCATCCCCTTCCGCGCCGTGTGGCAGGAGGCCTGGGCCGACATCGGCCACATGGCCAACCGCGCCCTGGCCGGCGAGGCGGTGTACATCGAAGACTTCCCGCTCGTCATCGACCGCAACGGCGGCCCCGAGCGGGCCTATTTCACCTTCTGCTACAGCCCCATCCGCGACTACGACGGCAAGGTGCTGGGCATGCTCGATACAGTCACCGAAACCACCGCCAGCGTGCTCGCCAACCAGCGCCTGAACTTCCTCGACGACCTGGGCCGCGCCGTGGCAGACGCCACCGACCCGGACCAGATCCTTGCCACTACCACGCGCATGCTGGTCGAGCACCTGCAACTGTCGAGTTGCGCCTATGCGGTGATGGAGCCCGACGAAGACGGTTTCACCATCTGCGGTGACGCCGTGGCGCCGGGCTCGCCGCATCTGTTGGGCCGCTATCGGTTGCAGGATTTTGGCAAGCTGGCGCTCGGCCGCCTGCGCAATGGCCTGCCGTTGGTCATCCAGGACAACCTTAGCGAGCTGTCCCCGGAGGAAGCTGCCACCTTCCAGGCCATCGGCATTACCGCGACCATTTGCATGCCCCTGATCAAAGGCGGCCGACTGACCGCGCTGATGGCCATCCACGACAAGGTGCCACGGGAGTGGACCCACTATGAACAGACGCTGATCAGTGAAGTCACCGAGCGCTGCTGGGCGCATATCCAGCGGGTACAGGCCCACGCCGAGGTCCGCGAAGCCATGGCGGCACTGGAGGCGCTGAATGCCACCCTCGAACAGCGCGTGGATGAACGCACCAGCCAGTTGCTGCACACAGAAGCCGTGCTGCGCCAGACCCAGAAGCTCGAAGCCATTGGCCAACTTACCGGTGGCGTGGCTCATGACTTCAACAACCTGCTGACCATCATTCGCTCGTCGCTGCATTTTCTGCAGCGCCCCAACCTCGATGCACAGCGTCGCGAACGCTATCTCAAGACCATGTCCGACACTGTCGACCGCGGTACCAAGCTGACCGGCCAGTTACTGGCCTTCGCCCGCCGCCAGGCCTTGAGCCCGCAAGTGTTCGAGGCCGGGCCACGGCTGGAGGCCATGGCCGACATGCTCGACACTGCCACCGGTGCGCGGATCCAGGTCGAGCTGCAGTTGCCACAGGCGCCTTGCCATATCCGCGCCGACCTCAATCAACTGGAAACCGCGGTAATCAACCTGATGCTCAACGGCCGCGACGCCATGGCCGGCGAAGGCACCTTGCAGCTGCGCCTGCAGGCTGACCAGTCACTGCCCGCCCTGCGCGGCCAGGCGCCACAGCCGGGCCCGTTCGCGGCGATTTCGGTGAGCGACAGCGGTGTCGGCATTGCCACCGAACTGCTGGAGCGTATCTTCGACCCGTTCTTCACTACCAAGGCACCGGGTGAAGGCACCGGGCTCGGGCTGTCGCAGGTGTTCGGTTTTGCCAGGCAGTCCGGGGGCGATGTACAGGTGAAGAGTGTGCCGGGCCAGGGCACCACCTTCACCTTGTACCTGCCCCAGGAGCCGCCGCCTGAGGCCTAGCGGTCAACGCCGCCCTTCGGCCAGCAAGTTAACGCGGCAACCTATAGGAACGCTGGCAAGTGAGTCAGCTGATCTGGCCGGCTATCAAGCCCAGGGCCACCGTAATCATCGCCACCCCCGACACCCGGCCAACCAGTTTCGCCGCCCCAGGCCGGGTGCTCAACACGGCTTTGGCGCCATAACCGACCAGCGAGTAGATCACCAACGAGCTGCACAGGTGCACCAGGCCCAGCAGCAAGATCTGCAACGGTACCGGCCAGCTCGACTGCGGGTCGGTGAACTGCGGCAACAGGGCCAGGAACAGCAGGAACACCTTCGGGTTCAGGCCACTGACGCAAAACCCTTTCAATGCCCAGCGGGACCCCGACTCCCCCGCACCATCCTGCCCGGCCGCCGGCAAGGCGGGGCTCAGCAGCAGGTTGCCACCCAGCCACAGCAGGTAGCTGCACCCCGCCAGGGTCAGCAAGGTCAGCGCCAGCGGGTGGCCGGCCAGCAGGCTGCCGACCCCTGCCGCCACCACCAGGGTCGCGAGGAAATGCCCCGACAACATCCCCGCCACCGCAGGCATCACCCAGCGCCCCCGCATGCCCGCCGAAATGGCGTAGGCCCAGTCCGCGCCCGGGGTAATCACGAACAGCATCGACACGGCCCAGAACGCCGTCAGAACACTGAGAGCCACTTGAATCTTCCTTTTTCCACTGCTTTGGGATGACGAAAGATTACGGATTCCGCCGAGGGATTTTCTTTCGTATATTCCCCAACAGCCCTCAATTACTGGAAGATCCTTCTCAATGGACAGGACTGATCGAAAAATCCTTGCCGAACTGCAAAAAGATGGTCGGCTATCGGTGACCGAACTGGCCGACCGTGTGGGGCTCAGCCTGTCGCCCTGCCATCGGCGCTTGAAGGCGCTGGAGGAGTCCGGGGCGATTCTTGGCTATCACGCCCGCCTGGCGCCGAGCGCCCTGGGGCTGAACTTTGCCGCGCTGGTATTCGTGACCTTGCGCGAAGTCACTCGCCAGCCGGTAGCGGACTTTGAAGCGGCGCTGGCCGAAATCCCGCAGATCGTCGAGGCGCAGCGGCTGTTTGGCGACCCGGATTATCTGCTGCATGTGGTGGCCAAGGATTTGCCGGCGTTCCAGAAGCTGTATGACGAGCAGCTGACCAGCATTCCCAATGTGAAGCGGTTGAGTTCGACGCTGGTGATGAAAGAGGTGATTCAGGATCGGTTGTTGCCGATGTAGCGTTGTTGCCTGTGCCGGCCCTTTCGCGGGTAAACCCGCTCCCACCTTGACCGCATTGATTTCAAGTCATGCGCATTACCTGTGGGAGCGGGTTCACCCGCGAAAGGGCCGACAGGGGCGACATTTTTATCTGCCCTGCAAACGCGCACGGCGCCCCAGAAAAGCACACCGCTTCTTACCTCCATATTGCCCAAACCCCTCTAGCCCAAGCCCTCCCGCACCCTGGCACCCTCCTTGCTACCGTCCTCCGCTTAACCTTTTGTCAGCCTTAGGTTTTTTAAGGTTTATGGGCACATATTTACTAATTTCTCGTTATCCCCGCGCCCCGCATCATCGCTCCAACAAGAACGCGTCGCCCTTCGCCGGCACGCCCCCGGGCAGCTCCCGATGCCCTACCTTGCCTTGGAGTCAGTCATGACCAGTGCAGCCAATTCGGCACCCCTCATAGAAAAACACACGATCGGCTACGTGCCCCCGCAAGACCGCCATGGAAAGGTAAGGGATCTGTTCACACTGTGGTTCGGCGGCAACATCGCGCCGCTGCCCATCGTCACAGGCGCGCTGGGCGTGCAACTGTTCCACCTGAACCTGGTGTGGGGCATCGTCGCCATCCTGGTCGGCCACCTGGTCGGTGGCGTACTGATGGCGCTGCACTCGGCCCAGGGCCCGCAGATGGGCATCCCGCAGATGATCCAGAGCCGCGCCCAGTTCGGCTCGCTCGGCGCGCTGCTGGTGGTGGTGATCGCCGGGGTCATGTACATCGGCTTCTTCGCCTCCAACATCGTCCTCGCCGGCAAGTCGCTGCACGGCGTGGTCGATGCCGTGCCGGTACCGGTGGGCATCGTCATCGGTGCGCTGGGCTCGGGCATCATCGGCATCATCGGCTACCGCTTCATCCACGTGCTCAACCGCATCGGCACCTGGGTGCTGGGTATCGGCATCGTGGTCGGCTTCGGCTACATCTTCAGCCACGTGCAAAGCGACGACTTCCTCACCCGCGGCGGCTTCAACCTGGCCGGCTGGCTGGCCACCGTGTCACTGGCGGCGCTGTGGCAGATCGCCTTTGCACCCTACGTGTCGGACTACTCGCGCTACCTGCCGGCGGACGTGAAGGTCAGCTCGACGTTCTGGACTACCTACCTGGGCTCGGCCCTGGGTTCGAGCCTGTCGTTCATCTTCGGCGCCGTGGCGGTGCTGGCGATCCCGGCCGGCATGGACACCATGGATGCAGTCAAGCTGGCCACCGGTACCCTCGGCCCGATCATGCTGGTGCTGTTCCTGCTCAGCGTGATCAGCCACAACGCACTCAACCTGTATGGCGCAGTGCTGTCGATCATCACCCTGGTGCAAACCTTCGCCCATCGCTGGATCCCCACCGCCAAGAGCCGCGCCGTGCTGTCGCTGGTAGTACTGACGGCCTGCTGCGTGGTGGCGGTGTTCGCCTCGGCGGACTTCATCGGCCACTTCGTCGACATGGTGTTGGTGCTGCTGGTGGTGCTGGTGCCGTGGACAGCAATCAACCTGATCGACTTCTATGCCATCCACAAGGGTGACTACGATATCCAGTCGATCTTCCAGGTCGATGGCGGCATCTACGGGCGCTACAACCCGCAGGCGCTGATTGCCTATGCCGTGGGCATTGTGGTGCAGATCCCGTTCATGAACACGCCACTGTATGTCGGGCCGATTTCCGAGCATATCAACGGAGCGGACCTGTCGTGGCTGGTGGGGCTGGCGGTTACTTCGCCGCTGTACTGGTGGCTGGCCAGCCGTGACAGCGCCTACCGTCGCCGGCAGATGAGTGCCAAGGTGGCCCTGGGGCACTGATTCAGCCAGTGCCGGCCTCTTCGCGGGTGAACCCGCTCCTACAGGGATAGCGCACGTCTCAGGATCTGTGCGTTCCCTGTGGGAGCGGGTTTACCCGCGAATAGGCCGTTACAGGCAACACATCAATCAGAGGTTGTAGGCCCGCTCATTGTGCTCCGCCAGGTCCAGCCCCTGTTCTTCCTCTTCCCGGCTAGCCCGCAGCCCGATGGTCAGCTTGATCGCCCCCAGAATCGCCCAACTCACCACAAAGCAATACACGAAGGTGAA
Organism: Pseudomonas sp. C5pp; assembly: GCF_000814065.1. Taxonomy (NCBI): domain Bacteria; kingdom Pseudomonadati; phylum Pseudomonadota; class Gammaproteobacteria; order Pseudomonadales; family Pseudomonadaceae; genus Pseudomonas; species Pseudomonas sp. C5pp. The sequence continues at coordinate 22,149 of NZ_JWLN01000015.1, forward strand.
CGCCACCCCCTTCAACTGCACCAATGCCTGCCCGACCGGTGATGCACCCTCCACATAGCCGCCCAACGCAGGCGCGGCAAAGACCCCGGTAAGGATCGCGCCGACCATTCCGCCCACGCCATGCAGGCCGAACACATCCAGGCTGTCGTCGTAGCCCAGCGCCTGCTTCAACCGGGTCACGGCAAAGAAGCAGATGGCCCCGGTCAACAACCCGATCACCAGCGCGCCCAACGGCCCGACGAATGCACAGGCCGGGGTAATGCCGACCAACCCTGCCAAAGCCCCTGAAGCCGCACCCAAGGCCGTCGGCCGACCATGCGCCACCTTCTCGGTCAGCAACCAGCCGACAATCCCCGCACAGGCCGCCACCATGGTCGCCAGCATCACCACCCCTGCCGCCTGGTTGGCCGCGAGCCCCGAGCCGACGTTGAAGCCGAACCAGCCCACCCACAGCAACCCGGCGCCCACCAGGGTGAAACCGAGGTTGTGCGGCGGCATGGCCACCTGCGGGTAGCCCTTGCGCTTGCCCAGCATCAACGCCGCAGCCAGCGCTGCCACGCCGGAGTTGATATGCACGGCGGTACCGCCGGCAAAGTCCAGCACACCCCAGTTGACCATCAACGCCCCCGGCCCGCCCCAGACCATATGCGCGATCGGCGCGTACACCAGCACGAACCAGGCGGCCATGAACAGCAACGAAGCACTGAACTTCATGCGCTCGGCAAAACCACCGGCAATCAGCGCCGGGGTAATGATGGCGAAGGTCAGCTGGAACACTGCGAACACGCCTTCGGGGATGGTGCCGACCAAGCTGTCATGGCCGATGTCCAGCATCAGCGCCTTGCCCAGCCCGCCAATGAAGCTGTTGAGGGTCAGCTGGCCCTCGACCATGCCGGCGGTGTCCACTACCAGGCTGTAGCCGAACAGCACCCAGAGAATGCCGATCACCCCGGCAACGGCGAACAGCTGGGTGAATACCGAGAGGAAGTTCTTGGCCCGCACCATGCCACCGTAGAACAGTGCCAGGCCCGGGATGCACATCATCAGCACGAACATCGCGGCGCAGATCATCCAGGCGGTGTTGCCGGTGTCCAGGGTGGGGTCGGCGGCGTGGGCCCGGGTGGTCAGGGCTAACAACATTACAGCGAGGGTGAGGTGCTTCATGGAGTCACTCCTGTGTGAATGGTGGGGGTGCCCTGGGGCTGCCTTGCAGCCCCCGACGCTCAACTCAATACTGCGCCTGCCCCGGCACCCAGGCGGTCCCCGCCAACGGCACCCGTGCCATCGCCGCAGCTTCCACGGTCAACGCCACCAGGTCCTCCGGGTCGAGGTTGTGCAAGTGCGACTTGCCACACGCCCGCGCCATGGTCTGCGCCTCCAGCACAAGCACCCGCAAGTAGTTGGCCAGCCGGCGCCCGGCCTCCTCCGGGTTCAGGCGCCTGGCCAGCTCCGGGTCCTGGGTGGTAATGCCGGCCGGGTCGCGGCCGTTCTGCCAGTCGTCATAGAAACCGGCCGCCGAGCCGATCTTCTTCAGTTCGGCATCCAGCCGCGGGTGGTTGTCACCCAGCGCGATCAGCGCCGCAGTGCCAATGGCCACCGCATCAGCCCCGAGGGCCATGGCCTTGGCCACGTCGGCGCCATTGCGAATACCCCCGGAAACGATCAGCTGCACCTTGCGGTGCATGCCCATTTCCTGCAGCGCCTGCACTGCCTGCGGAATGGCCGGCAGGATCGGGATGCCGACGTGCTCGATGAACACTTCCTGAGTCGCGGCGGTACCGCCCTGCATGCCGTCGAGCACGATCACATCGGCACCGGCCTTCACCGCCAGCTTCACGTCGTAGTACGGGCGGCTGGCGCCGATCTTCACGTAGATGGGTTTTTCCCAGTCGGTGATCTCGCGGATCTCGGCAATCTTGATCGCCAGGTCATCCGGCCCGGTCCAGTCCGGGTGGCGACAGGCGCTACGCTGGTCGACGCCGATCGGCAAGGTGCGCATGCCCGCCACCCGCTCGGTCACCTTCATGCCGAGCAGCATGCCGCCACCGCCCGGCTTGGCACCCTGGCCGAGGACGATCTCGATGGCATCGGCCTTGCGCAGGTCGTCGGGGTTCATGCCGTAGCGCGACGGCAGGTACTGGTACACCAGGTGCTGCGACTGGCCGCGTTCCTCCGGGGTCATGCCGCCGTCGCCAGTGGTGGTGCTGGTGCCGGCGATGGTCGCACCACGGCCCAAGGCCTCTTTGGCGTTGGCCGACAGCGCGCCAAAGCTCATGCCGGCGATAGTCACCGGAATTTTCAGGTGGATCGGCTTCTTGGCGAAGCGGGTGCCCAGCAGCACATCGGTGCCGCACTTCTCGCGGTAGCCTTCCAGCGGGTAGCGCGACACGCTGGCACCGAGCAGCAGCAGGTCGTCGAAGTGCGGCACGCGGCGCTTGGTGCCGCCGCCGCGGATGTCGTAGATGCCGGTTTCGGCGGCACGCTGGATTTCCTGGATGGTCAGGCGGTCGAAGGTGGCCGACTCACGCAGTACCGGGGGGAATTGCTCGCTCATGGGAATGCTCCTGGATCAGTACGCGCTGGCGTTGTCGACTTTGAAGTTGTACAGCTGGCGAGCCGAGCCGTAGCGTTTGAAATCGGCAGCCTTGTGGTCCAGGCCCGCCTTGTTCAGCAGCTCCTGCAGCTCTTGCAGGTGCTCGACGCGCATCTCTTTCTCGATGCAGTCCGAACCCAGTGACTGCACCGAACCCTTTACGTAGATGCGCACCTCGTACAGCGAATCGCCCAGCGCATCGCCGGCATCGCCACACACCACCAAACGCCCGGCCTGGCCCATGAAGCAGCTCATGTGGCCGATGCTGCCGCCGACGACGATATCCACGCCCTTCATGGAAATACCGCAGCGCGCGCCGGCATCACCCTCGATCACCAGCAGCCCGCCATGGGCTGTGGCGCCGGCGGCCTGGGAGGCGCTGCCCTTGACCCGCACCGTGCCGGACATCATGTTCTCGGCCACGCCGACACCGACGTTGCCATGCACGGTGACGCTGGCCTGCTGGTTCATGCCGGCGCAGTAGTAGCCGGCGTGGCCTTCGATATCCACGGCCACGGCGGCGTTGATGCCCACGGCCAGGTTGTGCTTGCCGTCGGGGTGGGTCACCCGCCATTCGTGGTCCAGCACCTCACCGTGCAGGGACTGGTTGAGGACACGCACCGAGGTGCTGGAAAGGTCGATCGTATTCATGTGGTTCTCCAGTGGTTCGGTGGCAGGTCAGGCGCTTTCGCGTTCCCAGACGTACAGGGTGGCCGGGGCCGGTTCCCAGACCTTGGCGTTCTCGATGCCCGGCAGGCTGGCCAGTGCCTGGTACTCCGAGGCCATGGCCACGTAGTCGTCGGTCTCGGCCAGCACGGCGGGCTTGCAGGCGATCGGGTCGCGGATCACGGCAAAGCCATTGCGGGTGCCGATGGCAAAGGTGAAGAAGCCGTCCAGGTCTTCCAGGGCGCCATCCAGGGCCTGGGCCAGGCTGTCGCCCTGCTGCAGGCGCCAGGTCAGGTAGCCGGCGGCCACTTCGGTGTCGTTGTCGGTCTCGAAGCTGATGCCTTCGCGCTTGAGCTCCTGGCGCAGGCGGAAGTGGTTGGATAGCGAGCCGTTGTGCACCAGGCACAGGTCGGCGCCGGTGGAGAACGGGTGGCTGCCCTCCATGGTCACGGCGCTCTCGGTGGCCATGCGGGTATGGCCGATGATGTGGCTGCCTTTCATGCCGGCCAGGCCGAAGCGGCTGGAGATTTCCGCCGGCAGGCCCATGCCCTTGAGGATCTCGATGCTCTGCCCGGCGCTCATGATGCGCACTTCAGGGGCCAGTTCGCTCAGGGCCTGGCGGGCCGACGTCTCGCGGGTGTGCACCTTGAGCACGGCGGCGCTGGCGTTCTGGAACCAGTCCAGCGAGCAGCCCAGGCGCCCTTCCAGCTGGCCCATCAGGGCCGCCCAGGGGTAGTTGACGTCAGTGGCCTGCAGGGTCAGCTTGACCCAGCCATCGGCCACTTCGTCGCCGTAGATGGCAAAGCCGGCGCTGTCCGGGCCACGGTCGGTCATGGCTTCGAGCATGGGTTCGAAGAGCTTGCCAAGCTGGGCTTCCAGCTCGGGCTTTTTCAGGTACAGACCTACGATTCCACACATGGTGATGCTCCTTACTAGGCAGTGGGCGACCGCTTTCGTGCTGGCTGCCCAAGGGATTGGGGGCGCTCAGAAGAATTCGGTGTAACGCTGGATTTCCCAGTCGGAGACGTGGCGGCAGTACTCCACCCACTCCATGCGCTTGAGCTTGATGAACTCGCCGACGATCTCGGCGCCCAGCACTTCGCGGAACAGCGGGTCGGCCTCCAGGGCGTCGGCGGCTTCCTTCAACGACTGCGGCAAGGTCTTGATGCCACGTGCGGCAATCTCTTCCAGGCTCAGGTTGTAGAGGTTCTCGTTGCACATCTCGCCCGGCTCCAGTTGGCGGTCGATGCCATCGAGGCCGGCGGCAATGATCGCGGCGGTGACCAGGTACGGGTTGCAGCCAGCGTCCGGCAGGCGGAACTCCAGGCGGCCATAGGGGATGCGCACCATCGCCGAGCGGTTGTTGGCGCCGTAGGCGACAAACGCCGGGGCCCAGGTGGCGCCGGAAAGCGAGCGGCCGACCACCAGGCGCTTGTACGAGTTGACCGTGGGCGCGGCGAAGGCGCACAGCGCCGGGCCATGGGCCAGCAGGCCTGCGGCAAAGTGGTAGGCCAGCTTCGACAGGCCCATGCCGCTGCTGTCGGACGGGTCATGGAACAGGTTCTTGTTGGTGCTGCTGGCCAGCGACAGGTGGAAGTGCATGCCATTGCCGGCGCGCTTGGGGTCGGGCTTGGGCATGAACGAACAGATCATGCCCAGGTCGTTGGCGATCTCGCCGGCGGCCATGCGGAAGAAGGTGAAGCGGTCGGCCGACTCCATGGCGTCGCTGTAGGTGTAGTTGATCTCGAACTGGCCGTTGGCGTCCTCGTGGTCGATCTGGTAGATGTCGAAGCCCACCGGCTGCAACGCCTCGGTCAGGCGCTCGAGGAACAGCCGCGAACGCGACAGGCCCTTGTAGTCGTAGCACGGCTTGTCGAGGTTGTCGGAGGCATCCACCAGTTGCAGCTTGCCTTCCTCGTCGCGGCGGAACAGGCTGAATTCGGGTTCCAGGCCGGTGTTCAGGGTCCAGCCCTTGTCGGCCAGGCGCTGCACCTGCTGCTGCAACACATAACGGCTGTCGTAGGGCCAGGGTTGGCCGTTCACGTGGCCTACGCACACCACCCGGCCGTAGCCAGGCTGCCACGGTACCGGGATCAAGGTAGAAAGGTCGCCGCGGGCCATGAAGTCGGGGCCGTGCGGCTCCATGCCCATGCCGCAGATGGCGAACCCGGCAAAGCCGGCGCCCTCCTCGGCCACCATCTTCAGGCCCGAGACCGGCACCGATTTGGTCTTCGCCGAGCCATGGATATCGACGAACTGTGCCAGCACGTACTTGATGCCGTGCTGATCGAGGGTGCGCTGGGTTTCTGCTGGCAACATGGGTTGAACACTCCTGGGCAAGGGGCAATGATTCCGCATGAGAAATTTACTTTCCTCACAGGAATGCAATGCGCTTGCCAACTTTGTTCAGGGTGCAACCTTGTGTGCCTGTTCGGGTCTCTTCGCGGGCCTGTGGGAGCGGGTTCACCCGCGAAGAGGCCCGCACCGGCAACCCAAAACCCAAGCAGATTTCCATGCTCCATTTATGGGAAACTTGTTTTCACCCGAGGAAAGATGCAGCCACCGTAGCTGCATTTCGCACTTTCCCAGTGCGAAAACTTTATTCTTGAACTGAAACCGTGCAGGACATTCGATGCCAACCGAAACCGAACCGCGCCTTCGCCTGGAGCAGTACCTGGGCCTGCAGATCAAGCGCCAGCGCCAGGCCCAGTCCCTCAAGCTAGCCGACGTGGCGCGCATCGCCGGCATCAGCCAAGGCATGCTGAGCAAGATCGAGAACGCCCAGGTATCCACCAGCCTCGACACCCTCAGCCGCCTGTGCGACGTGCTGGGCATGCCGATGGCCAAGCTGTTCAGCCAATATGACCAGCCCGACGGCAATGCCTTGTTGGTGAAAGCCGGTGAAGGGCTGGAGGTGGTGCGCCGCGGTACCGAGAAAGGCCACACCTACCATTTGCTCAATCACGCCAGGGGGCCGAAGAAGAACTTCGAGGCGTACATGGTGAGCATGGACGACGCCAGCGAAGAGTTCCCGACCTTCGCCCACCCCGGCACCGAGTTCCTCCACTTGCTGGAGGGTGAACTGGTGTACCGCCACGGCAACCAGCTCTATCACATGCAGGCCGGCGACAGCCTGACCTTCGACGGCGAGACCCCGCACGGCCCCGAGCAGCTGGTGCAGGTACCCATCCGCCTGTTGTCGATCATGAACTACGGCGACGAGTGACGCGGCGCGCCAGGCACCCGCGGAGAACAGGATGCCAACCGCTGCGCACACTGATGCAGGCGACTAAGCGCCCTCAGGCAGCAGACTGCGATCGAACATGAACGCCCGCTCCCCCTGTGGCGTGTACTGATACAACTGCTGCGGCCGGCCCAGCCTGGGCTGGTTCTTCTCCCCGGTGTCCCTCACCCACCCCAGCTCGCGCAAGCGCTCCAGGCGTTTGCGCAGCGAGGTGTTGTTCACCGCCTGCCCCAGGCAAGCCTGCATCGCGCCTAGCGCATCCAGCACAGTGAACTTCTCCGCCAGCAGGTACAGCGGCAGGCTGCTGTACACCGTCTTCGCCGCCAGCCGCTCACGGGCGCGCTCCACCAACAGGTTGTGATCAAAGGGCAACAGCACCTTGCGCGCCAATACGCTGTCCAAGTCGAAAAACGCCAGTTGCTCGCCCTCGACGGCCTGCCCGGGTTCGAGCAAAGCCAGGTAATAGGTACTGAGTGACCATCCACGCGGGTCGCGAAAGGCATTGCCCTCGGTGCCTACCTGTTCCATGTAGCACGGTACAACCTGGGTTTTCTCGCGCAGTGCACGCTCGGCAGCAGCTTCCAGGCTGGTGTCGGGGGTGCGGCCATTGACGATCACCCCGGGCAAGGCCCACTGGCCGGCATGCGGTTCACGCTCACGACGGTGCAACAGCACCTGCAGATGCTGAGCTTCGGGGGCCATGCGCAGGGCGACGATATCGACGCTGGCCAGGACTTCGACTGCATTCACCGGGGGACTCCTTGTTCAAGGCCTTCATAATCCACCAGGGTGTATAAGTAAGGCAACACCAAATCCCTAACAAGATGGCACTTGACATACTTAATACACCAGATGAATTATATAGCCATGTCAGCAAGGAGAACCGCCATGAAGATCGCCAGTTTCGATGTCGACGCCCAGAACGGCTTCACCAACAACGTGCCACAAGAACTGCCGGTTCCTGAAGGCGATGAAATCGCGGTAGATCTTAATACCATGGCGTTACGCGCCGACCTGCGCCTGGGCAGCAAGGACGCCCACCCGGCCAACGCCGCCTGGGTAGTCGCCGACCCCGCGCACATGCTGCAGCCCCTGCAGCTGGCCAACGCCGACCTGACCTGGGTCAGCCACTGCGTGCCCGGCACACCCGGCTTCGAGTTGCTGCCCGGCCTGCCGGCCCCCATCGACTATGACTATTTCGTATGGAAAGGCGTCGAGCCCGACCTGCACCCCTACGGCGCCTGCTACCACGACCTGGCCGAACGCCGCTCCACCGGGGTGATCGAGTACCTCAAGGTGCAGCAGGTGGGCGCGGTGATCGTCGGTGGCCTGGCCCTGGACTATTGCGTCAGGACCACTGCGCGCCAATTGCGCCAGGCCGGCTTCCAGGTGCTGTTGTACCTGCCGGCCTGCCGCGCCCTCACCCAGGCAGGCGCCATCGAAGCATGTGGCGCCCTGGCCGCCGAGGGCGTGATCCTCTGCGGCGACGAAGCCGCGCTCGACTACCAGCTCTCTCTGATCAAGGAAGACCGCCCATGAGCGACAGCGTTTTCGGCCCACGCATCATCCAGAACCTGCTGGACACCGATTTCTACAAGATCACCATGATGCAGGCGGTGCTGCACAACTACCCCAATGCCGAGGTGGAATGGGAGTTTCGCTGCCGTAACGGCGAGAACCTCGCACCTTACCTGGCGGAAATCCGGTATCAGGTCGAGCAACTGGCCGATGTCAGCGTCACGCATGACCAGCTCGCCTACCTGGAGAAAATCCCGTTCATCAAACCGGATTTCATCCGTTTTCTCAGCCTGTTCCGCTTCAACCTGCGCTATGTGCAGGTGGGGCTGGATGATGCCGGGCAACTGGCGATTCGCGTGCGCGGGCCGTGGTTGCACGTGATTCTCTACGAGATCCCGCTGCTGGCGATCATCAGCGAGGTGCGCAACCGCTACCGTTATCGCGAGGTGGTGATCGAGCAGGTCCGCGAGCGCCTGTATCAGAACCTCGACTGGCTGAAGGCCGAGGCCAGCGCCGAAGAACTGGCCGGTTTCCAACTGGCCGACTTCGGCACCCGGCGGCGGTTCTCCTACCGGGTGCAGGAAGAGGTGGTGCACATTCTGAAGCGTGACTTCCCGGGTCGCTTTGTCGGTACCAGCAACGTGCACCTGGCCCGCGAATACCAGCTCAAGCCGATCGGCACCATGGCCCACGAGTGGTTCATGGCTCACCAGCAACTCGGCCCGCGCCTGGTCGACAGCCAGGCTGCCGCACTGGAATGCTGGGTGCGGGAGTATCGAGGGCTGCTGGGCATCGCCCTGACCGACTGCATTACCATGGACGCGTTCCTGCGCGACTTCGACCTGTACTTCGCCAAGCTGTTCGATGGCCTGCGGCACGATTCGGGCGATCCGCTGGCCTGGGCGGAAAAGGCCATTGCCCACTATGAGCGGCTGGGGATCGACCCGAAGAGCAAGACCCTGATTTTTTCCGACGGGCTGGACCTTGCCAAGGCGCTGGGGTTGTACCGGGCGTTGCATGAGCGCATCAATGTGAGCTTTGGCATTGGTACCAGGCTGACCTGCGATATCCCGGGCGTGGAGCCGATGAATATCGTGATCAAGATGACGGCCTGCAATGGGGCACCAGTGGCCAAGATTTCCGACAGCCCGGGCAAGACACAGTGCCGGGATGAAAATTTCGTGGCGTACCTCAAACATGTTTTCAATTGCTGAAGGTGGCACCCTTCTTCGAGTGGAAGCGCACACGCATGTTGTAATTAAACGTTTCCACTTCTCACCCTTTGTACTGCGATTAATCAGAGCTGGTTGCACATCACAAAAGCTCAGGGCTTGCTGTACTTGGCTCGATATCTACCGTATATGGCACTACTTCCATTTGGAATAACACGGGCGACGGATTGCATTGCCCAATCGTTCTGTACGCGTCAAAATCACTGGTCATATGACCGGTCGGCGATCCCCCATTGGCGGGCCGAGCAAGGTGGCGACCCCAAAGCATCGGGCGTTCCTACCGGCCATACCGTCCATTCATGACCTTGCCAGTCGTGGCGTGTTCAGCGCCCTAGCGTTATGCCCGACCACGACGCGAGACAATGCTTGGCAGAGGCAGATTCGGCTCCCGAATCCGGTGAACCGAATGTAGTCGCGATAATCGACGCGTATGCCTATCGCAGGGACAACTAGAGAAGCGTCCGCGCCATCCCCAAAACGTACTCAATGTACAGGGAGGCGCCATGCATACCACCCGTAACGCCCTGGTGGTGTTGGCCCAACACCAGCATGATGACCTGGCCCTGACCAAGGCCAAGCAGATTGCCGACCTTACCCACGCCCACTTGCATCTACTGCTCTGTGCCAAGCCAAATGGGCATTCGTCGTATCTGAAGCTGATGCAGGAGCAACTGGTGCAGGAGGGATACGATGTCAGTGCTCAGCAGGCTTGGCACGACAATCCCTGCAAGACGGTGTTCGCCGTACAGCAGGCTGAAGGTTGCGACCTGGTGATCAAGCAGCATCGAGCGGACAGCGCACTAAAAAAGGCGCTACTCACTCCTGAAGACTGGCACTTGCTGCGCCAGTGCCCGAGCCCGGTGCTGATGGTCAAGCATGCCAATCCTTGGACAGAGCGCCCCATCCTTACGGCCATTGACGCTGGCAGCGACGACCTCAAGCATCGTGTGCTGCAGGTTGGCATCCTCAGCCACGGCCACGACCTCGCCCACCTCAGTCATGCCAGCCTGCACATGATGAGCGCCTACCCTTATCCGATGCTGTCGGCAGCCGACCCCATATTCCAGCTCAAGGAAAGCATCCTGACCTTCTACCATGAGCAGTGCCAGGGCTATCAGGACGAGTTCGATATCGACGACCAACACCTGCACCTTGCGGAAGGCCCTGCCGACCAGCTGATTCCGCATGTCGCCCATCAGCTAGGCGCCGCCCTCACGGTTCTCGGCAGCGTGGCGCGCAGAGGCCTGAGTGGCGTACTGCTAGGTAACACTGCCGAATTAGTACTTGATGCCATGGAAAGTGATGTGCTGGTGCTCAAACCCTGGGATGTCATCCGTGAATTGGAAGCGCTGGCCGCTCACCACTGAGCAGACGCCTGATAGCCGCTCCCGGGCATGAGCCCGGGAGCAAACGGCAGAGTCAACTTGAATGACGAAAATGCAACTATGCTCGGTCTGAATACCGAAACTGATTTAAAGGCAGGTCTGCCGGAGGTCTAAAGTTGCGAATCGCTTTTCTGGTGAACCGGGACGTTGAGAGCAACCTCACTCTCAATTTCCTGTTGCCCGAGATTCACGAGAGCACAGTGGGAATATTCCTCTCGGAGAGAGTGGGATCGGGCAGGAACGTGCCACGCATGCTCGGACAACTGGCATTGATCGAGCAGGACTTCTTCAATGCCTTGGCCCCTGGATTAATCGGATCGAGCGACCAGATCAGCAGCGGGCATCGATTCGGTTTTGCAGAACTGCAGCAACGCTTTGGGGTTCCTGTACGGGTATTGCCCAGCTTGAGTGATCCTGCGGGCCTGCAAATGCTGCAGGACGCGGGAGCAGATCTGTTCATCTCAATCCGCTTTGGTCAGATCCTGAAGAATGAAGCGCTGGCAATTCCGTCACGTGGTGTCCTCAATCTTCACTCTGGCCTCTTGCCTCAGTATCGAGGTGTTCTGGCGACCTTCCGGGCGCTGCTGAACGGGGACCCGGAGATCGGCTGTACGCTCCATTGGATCGACAGTCCCGGCATTGATGTTGGTCGCATCATTGAGACTGCCAGGGTGGCAGTCGAAAAGGAGCGCTCCTTGCTGTGGCACATCCTTTCACTTTATCAACCAGGCGCGCGTCTCATCCTGAACGCAATCAGGCGCCTGGAGCGCGATGAGCCTATGACAGGAACGTCTCAAGATCGATCTGCCGGGGCCTATTACTCCTTTCCCAGCGAGGATGACCTGATGCAGTTCACGGCACGGGGGTGGCGGCTCTTCGATCGCGAGGACGTTTGGGATCTTTTCGAATCGTACGGATTTCCGTTACGGATAAACACGCTTTGAGAGCCGAACGGCGGGGTACCGCACCGCATTCAAGAAACGTGAGAAACCTGTGGGAGCGGGCAAGCCCGCGAAAAGGCCAGCACAATCACCCCACCTCTGGCAGACCAACACACAACTCCAGAAACCGCGCCGCAGCCCGCGACGGGGTGGCTGCATGCGGCACCAGAATGGAAAACCGCCGCACCAACGCCTGCGGCATAACCTGCAACCGCTGCAACGCCCCGTCCTCATGTCGGATCGACATCGCCGACACAAAGCCAATCCCCATCCCGGCTCGCACAGCCTCCTTCACCCCTTCCACGCCGGCAATTTCCAGCGCCACGCGCATCGCCACGCCGCTGCGGGCAAATGCCCGCTCGACGATCTGTCGCACACCCGAGCCGCTCTCGCGTAATACCAACGGGTAAGCCCCCAGCGACGCCAGCGTCTGCCGGTCATTGCCGGCCAGCGGATGACCACGTGGCACGATGGCCACGATCTCGTCTTCCCGCCACGCCGTCACCGCCGTGCCCAATGGCAGTTCCTGCCCAGGCGGCCCTTCGATCAGGGCGATATCGACGCTGTCCAGCGCAGCGACGATTTCTGCCGTATTGCCGTTGGAAGTGCTCACCAGCACCTCCGGGTAGCGGGCATGGAAATCGGCAATCAGGTAAGGCAGCAGATAGCTGGCCGGCGTGGTACTGGCGCCGATGCGCAAGGTACCGCGCTCCAGCCCGCGCATGGCCTCGCGTAGTGCCTGGGCCTGACGGAAGGTTTCACGCAGGCGCTCGGCGTGGGCCAGCAGTTGCTCGCCAGCCGCTGTCAGCCGCACACCACGGCCGGCCCGCTGATACAGCGGCTCGCCAAATGCCTCCTGCAGCAGTTTGAGCTGGCCAGACACCGCCGGCTGCGACAAATGCAGGGCTTGGGCCGCATGGCTGATGTTGCCGTGCTCGGCGACGGTAGCGAAAGTTATCAGTTGTTCCGGGGTCATGAATGAAAAATATCAGCTAAACGGATATTTGCCATCCCAAATTACGATTTTTTATAAGCTTATAACCAGATTAACGTAAGCCATGTCGAAACACCTTTCCGGAGGACTCACATGGCCACGGCTCCGTCCAACCCCGCCTTTGCACCTACCCTCTCTACCCGAGGGCGGCTCAATGGCATCCTGTTCGTCGCGCTGTTCGCGCTTGCGGTCACGCAGTTGGCCGCCCTGCCCGCCATCGCCAACCTGGGTATCAGCCCGCTGATCGTCGGTATCGTCGCCGGTGCGCTTTACGGCAATGCACTGCGTGACGGCGTTCCCGCCAGCTGGGCGGCGGGTATCAACTTTTCCGCCCGCGGCCTGCTGCGCATTGCCGTGGCCTTCTTCGGCCTGCGGGTGAGCCTGCAGGAAATTGCCGAAGTCGGCTGGTCCGGGCTCATCGTGTCGTTGCTGGTGGTGTCCAGCACCCTGCTGATCGGCCTGTGGTGTGGCATGAAGCTGTTCAAGCTGGACCGCGATACCGCCTTGCTGACTGCCGCAGGCAGCGCCATCTGCGGCGCCGCTGCGGTTCTGGCCTTCGAGTCGGCCCTGCGCAGCGCACCGCATAAAAGCGCCATGGCGGTTGGTAGCGTGGTGCTGTTCGGCACCCTGTCGATGTTCCTCTACCCATTGGCGATCAACGCCGGCTGGCTGCACCTGGATACCATGGGCGCCGGGCTGTTCCTGGGTGGCACCATTCACGAGGTGGCCCAGGTGGTCGGTGCGGCCAGCAACGTCAGCCCAGAGGCCACGCATATCGCCACCATCGTCAAGATGACCCGGGTGATGCTGCTGGTACCGGTGCTGCTGGTGGTGGGCCTCTGGATCAGCCGCGCGCGCCAGCCGGGCCAGGCACAGGGCAACGGGCGCATCGCCATGCCCTGGTTCGCCTTCGGCTTCCTCGCGCTGGTACTGGTGAACTCGCTGCAGGTGTTGCCGGGCAGCGTGACGCAGGCGGTCAACAGCCTGGATACCTTTGCCCTGACCATGGCCATGACCGCGCTGGGGATGGAGACACGCTTCAGCCAGATTCGTCAGGCCGGGCCGCGGGCGCTGGCCACCGGGGCGATTCTCAACCTCTGGCTAGTGTTTGGTGGTGTGGCTATTACCCTGGGTGTGCAGAAGCTGTTGGGATGAATTGAGATCGAGTCGCCTGCTTCGCGGGTAAACCCGCTCCCACAGGTATCGCGCTGCTTTCAGAACCTGCGCCGTACCTGTGGGAGCGGGTTTACCCGCGAAGCAGACGGCTCGGTCTGATGAGGTTTTTGTTGCCCCCCCTCGTTGCCGTCCAAATTTCTCGGTATGGTGTTGTCAAAGAAGGATGTTTTACCCGCACAGGAAAGACTTAGATGCCTCAACGCAATGTCATCAATGCATCCGTCAGCCCCAAAGGCAGCCTGGAGACGCTGTCACAACGTGAAGTGCAGCAACTGAGTGAAGTCGGTACCGGTAGCCTTTACACCCTGTTCCGCCAGTGCGCCCTGGCCATCCTCAACACCGGCGCCCATGTCGACAATGCCAAGACCATCCTCGAGGCCTATCAGGACTTCGAGGTGCGTATTCATCAACAGGACCGCGGCGTGCGCCTGGAGCTGCTGAATGCCCCGGCCGATGCTTTCGTTGATGGCGAAATGATAGCCAGCACCCGTGAAATGCTGTTCAGCGCCCTGCGCGACATCGTCTACACCGAAAGCGAGCTGGCCAGCCAGCGCATCGACCTGGAAAGCTCCCAGGGCATCACCGACTATGTCTTCCACCTGCTGCGCAACGCTCGCACCCTGCGCCCGGGCGTGGAGCCGAAGATGGTGGTGTGCTGGGGTGGCCATTCGATCAGCAGCGAGGAATACCAGTACACCAAGAAGGTCGGCCACGAGCTGGGCCTGCGCAAGCTGGATGTGTGCACCGGCTGCGGCCCGGGTGTGATGAAGGGCCCGATGAAGGGCGCCACCATTGCCCACGCCAAGCAGCGCATGCACGGCAGCCGCTACCTGGGCCTGACCGAACCGGGCATCATCGCCGCCGAAGCGCCCAACCCGATCGTCAACGAACTGGTGATCCTGCCGGACATCGAGAAGCGCCTGGAAGCCTTCGTCCGTGTCGGCCACGGCATCATCATCTTCCCGGGCGGTGCCGGCACGGCCGAGGAGTTCCTCTACCTGCTGGGCATTCTCATGCACCCGGACAACCAGAACCTGCCGTTCCCGGTGGTACTCACCGGCCCGCGCAGTGCCGAGCCGTACCTGCAACAGTTGCACGCGTTCGTCGGCGCTACCCTGGGTGAGGCGGCACATCGCTTGTACGAGATCATCATCGATGACCCGGCGGAAGTTGCCCGACACATGGTCGAAGGGCTCAAGGCGGTCAAGCAGTTCCGCCGCGAGCGCAACGATGCCTTCCACTTCAACTGGCTGCTGAAGATCGAGGAGAGCTTCCAGCGGCCGTTCGACCCGACTCACCAGGCCATGGCCGACCTCGACCTGCGGCGCGAGCTGCCGGCCCACGAACTGGCTGCCAACTTGCGCCGGGCGTTTTCCGGCATCGTCGCCGGCAACGTGAAGGACAAGGGCATCCGCCTGATCGAGGAACACGGGCCGTATCAGATCCGTGGCGACAGCGCCGTGCTGGACCCACTGGGCCGGCTGTTGCAGGCGTTCGTCGACCAGCATCGGATGAAGTTGCCTGGCGGCGCGGCGTATGTACCGTGCTACCAGGTGGTGACCTGATTCGCCATTCTTGTTGTTGCTTCGGCATTTGCTTCTAAGCGCGCGATAGTTCAGGCGCTTAGAAGCAAAAGCAAAGGCAAAACTGCTACTAACTGAGGTCGGCCATCGGTCGTTCGACGAAGCGGATGCTGTCGCGCCCACCGCGCTTGGACTGGTACAAGGCGACATCCCCCTGCTCGATCAAGGCCGCAAGGCTCGTCGGCGGTTGGTCGAACAGGTTGGCGCCGATGCTCAAGGTGACTGGCTGCGGCGTAGGTACCGTCTTGCTGGCATACTGCTGGAACTGCTCGCGCAGCAGTCCACCCAGCTCCATGACCCGCTCGCTGCTCGCATCACACAGCAGAATGACGAACTCATCACCGCCCAGCCGCGCCGCCAGTGAGCGCTCGGGCAGCACCGTACGAATCATCTCGCTCAGGGCAATCAGCAAGCGGTCCCCTGCAACATGCCCGTGCAGGTCGTTGACCAGCTTGAAGTTGTCGATGTCGATCAGTAGCAAGGCCCCGGGCTGCGCCGGATCCACTGCCTTGAAGAAAGGCCCCGCCCGCACCTCCAGTGCGCGTCGGTTGTACAGCGCCGTCAACGGGTCACGGGCTGCCAGGCGGGCAATCCGCTCTTCGCGCCGGTAACGCACGGTGCCGGTCATCGACAAGGCAATCAGCATGATCGCCATCGCACCTTCGACCAACGAAACCTGAATGATCAGCCCGCCGAAGGTGGCCAGGTCAATCAACGTACCCGGTGTGATCGCAATGATCGCCTTGGCCACATAGAACAACCCATGAACCAGCAACACATAGCGCAACTGCACCGCGCCAACACTCAGCGACTTGCCATGCGGCCGCAACAGCCAGCTGGCCTTGAGCGTCAACAGCGCCACCAGCAACGAGTTGACCATCAGCATCACCTTCGACCACTGCGGCCCAACAGGCAACAGCAGCAAGGCAAACCACACCAGCACGACCGATAACCAGATACGCGACAGCCGCACCTGGGTGAAGCGCAACACCCCCACCAGGAAGAACCAGTGCGCCACCACCAGCAAGCCGTTGGCGAACCAGATACCGATCAGCAACAAACCGATGCCACGCAGCAAGGCCAGGGTGGAACCAATCGTGATGGTGGCAAAGCCTGCGCTCCAGAACAGCAGCGACGGCTCGCGTACGCTGCGCCACTCGATCGCCAGGTACAACGCAGCCGCGGCAGCCAGAGCGATCGAGATAGTGAGCATCGTGGGTGGATCAAGCGCCATGAACGGTTTGGCCTATCTGGTTGACGAGGAAAAGGCCCGATTGTATGCGCTCGTGATGACTTTTCAGAGGAGCCTTACACCACCAGCCTGCAAATGATAGCCCAGCCCTGGCCGATACCCGTGCGAGTGAATGTCATATTGACATCAGCCTGTCATTTGCACCACAAAAACCGCTGTCGTTATGACAACACACCAGCGCAACACGCCCATCTGCAAGGGCTGCCCAGCTGGCACGAAAGCTGAACCATTCTCTTTCGCCACTACCTGCCTTGCGGAAATAACCATCATGAAAAATATCCTCCTCCCTCTGGCGATGTCCCTGTCCATCGCCCTGCCCGCCTGTGCCGACGAGGTGCTCTCGGAAAGCCCCGACAACACGGTGGGCTATGGCGCCGGCGGCGTCAGCGGCCTGATGGTCGGCGCCGCGCTCGGTGGCCCGTTCGGCGCCATCGCCGGTGCAGCCCTGGGTGCATTTGGCGGCGCCGCCGTGCAACAAGGCAGCGGGCACAGCGACGCGGCCTACGTGGTACGCCATGACGACGGCAGTACCCAGCGTTATCGCTCGCCCAATGCCCGCTTCAAGCCCGGTGATCAGGTGCAGGTGAGTGGTATTCGCCTGGCCCCGGCGCAGTAAGCCGTTGCCCGGACAAAAAGCTCACCAGTTGCCGCCCATGTGAGCTCAGGCGCTCCCAGTCGCGGAAACACAAACGTAGCTCCAGGGTGGCCCAGCTTTCCGCCAGGGCCACCCGACGCACCGGCAGCTCCTGCTCGGCGCGCACGGCGGCTGTTCGGGCAGCATGGCCAGGTTCATCGCCAATTCCTCGATAAAGCGCTGCTAGTGGGGCTGCCTTCAGTTCAGAATAACCCTGTCTTTCTTCCGCCGCGGGTACCCCATGAACGCATTACGCAGCCTGATCCAGCGCCAACTGCAAAGCGGCGCCCTTTACGCCGTGCTGGCGGCCCTGGGTTTCAGCTTCAAGGCCATCTTCGTCAAGCTCGCCTATGCCGCAGGGCCGGTGGACGCCATCAGCCTGCTGGCATTGCGCATGGGGCTGTCGCTGCCGATGTTCGCCTGGCTGGTATGGGCCAGCCGTGGTCAGGGCAGCGCACCGCTCAACCTGGGCGATGGGCTGCGTGTCGCGTTGCTCGGGCTGCTGGGCTACTACCTGGCCAGCCTGTTCGACTTCTATGGCCTGCAGTACATCAGCGCCGGGCTGGAGCGGCTGATTCTGTTCACCTACCCGACCCTGGTGCTGGTGTTCCAGGCCATCGCCCTGCGTGAGCGGCCAAGCCTGCGCACCTTGTCGGCCATGGGCCTGTGCTACCTGGGGCTGGGCATTGCCTTTGTCCACGATGTCAGTGTGGCCGGGGCTGGCCAGCAGGTAGTGCTGGGCTCGCTGTGGGTGTTCGCCAGTGCAGTGACCTACGCGCTGTATTACTCCGGCACCGGAATGATGCTCAAGCGCATGGGCTCGATGCGCCTGGCCGGGCTGTGCGGTACTGCGTCCTCGCTGATGGTGCTGGCGCATTACCTGGTGGTGGCACCGGTCGGGCAGTTGTGGCAGTTGCCGGGCGCAGTGTGGGCCAATGCCGGGTTGATGGCGGTGTTTTCCACGGTGCTGCCGATCTACTGGGTGGCGCTGGCGATACAGCGCCTGGGGCCGACCCATACTGCGGCAGTGGGCAACCTGGGGCCGGTGCTGACGGTGCTGGCATCGTGGGCGATCCTGAGCGAGGAGATTTCGCTGTATCAGGTCGTCGGGTTGGCGGTGGTGCTGTTTGCGGTGTCGCGGCTCAAGCCGCGGGGCAAACAGGAAACAAAGGTGGCTGAGGCCAAAGGTGCAGCAGCCTGACTGCGGTCACTGTGGAAGATTGCCCAGCCCTTTGGGCTGCGCTGTCGCACAGATAACTGAATTCGCAAGCGATCCTCATACCCTGTGGGAGCGGCTTTAGCCGCGAAGAATCCAACGCGGTGCATGGCACCGGCTGCGCCGGTGTTCGCGGCTAAAGCCGCTCCCACAGGGTCCCTGCTAATTCAATGAGTTATGTGCAGTTCTATGAGAGCGGCCTTGCGTCGCGAAAGGGCTGCAGAGCAGCCCCGGCAATTTTGGTAGCAACACCAACGTCTGGGGCCGCTTTGCGGCCCTTTCGCGACACAAGGCCACTCCCACAAAAACGCGTAAATCCCTCAGAGCACCCGCTTGATCAGCGGCTCCAGCCGGCTATAGCGCAGCCGCCGCAGGAACCTGCGCACATCCTTGGGGTGCTCGGCCTTGGCCCCCAACTCCTCTGCCGAGCCGATCTTCGGCGCATGCCGGCGCAGCTCGGCCAGCTCTGCTTCCCGTGGCCCCAGCCATTGCCCTTGCGGGTCATCGATCAGCAGGCCGTTCTCCAGGTCCAGATTGAAGCCGCGCGGATTCAGGTTGTTACCGGTCAGCAACGAATAGCGTTGGTCGACCCACACGCCCTTGGCATGAAAGGTATGCCCGGGGTCGTTCCAGATCCGCACCTGCAGCTGGCCGCTGGCAATCGCAGCGTGGCGACGTCGAGTGAAGGCGCGCAGGTTGTCTTCGTACAGGTAGGGCAACGCGCCGCTGGCACTGAACGGCTCGCCGGGGGCGATATAGAAGTCGTTGGCCGTGCGATCACCAACGATCAGTTCCACCCGCACGCCACGCGCCAGGGCATGGTCGAGTTCGCGCATCAGCACCCGGGGTGGGTTGAAATACGGCGTGCTGATGATGACCTGCGTGCGTGCCGCCGCCAGCAAGGCGCACACTGCACGGTTCAGCGGGTTGCCACGGCCCACACCCAACAGCGGGATAACCCGCAGGCCCTGCCCCGCCCCGCTGGCCGGAGCCTCATAGGCCATGCGCCGCAGCCGCGCGCGCAAGCGCCGGATGTCGCCGCGCAGGCTGCGGGTGGAGGGTGGCGCCGGCAGGTCGAGGCGCGGAGTGGCGGTGTGGTGCAGCAGGCGACGCACCAACCCGACCATGGCGTCGGCCAGCTCTGGTGACTGGAACAGGTGGTAGCGGTCCAGGCGGTAACGGTCGAAACGGTGCAGGTACACGTTGTTAAGGCTGGCGCCGGTGTAGATCACGCAGTCGTCGATGATGCTGCCCTTCAGGTGCAACACGCCAAACAGCTCGCGGGTCTGCACAGGTACGCCATGGATGACGATATCCAGCCCATGGTGCTGGCGCTGGGCCTGGTACCAGGCGGCGTTACCCGGCTGGCGCCCGGCGCCCAACAGGCCGCGGCGGGCACGGAACCAGTCGACCACGATGGTGATTTCCAGCCCGGGCCGCGCGGCCTTGGCCTGGTACAAGGCATCCAGCACTTCCTGGCCAGCCTCATCTTCCTGCAGGTACAGCGCAACGATGACGATACGCCGGGTTGCGGCGCGGATGCGCTCGAGCAGGCAGGCGCGGTAGGCCTTGGCATCGGGCAGCACCTGGATCGACTCGGCCGACATGGCGTAGCCTGGCAATGCCGCCAGCATGGATTCGGGGTTCAAGAACGATCACCTTCTGTGTGCAATCACTGTCGTGCATCAGCTTGCACAGGAAGTTTGAAATGGTCCAGCCCCCGGATAGCATGGGGCTGCTTTGCAGCCCTGTCGCGACACAAGGCCGCTCCTACAAGCCAGCGCCGAATCCACATGCGGCGCCGAACCTGTGGGAGCGGCCTTGTGTCGCGATAGGGGCGCAAAGCGCCCCCAATTCTGACGAAGCTATTTCAGGTCAAAGCGATCCAGCTCCATGACCTTCTCCCAGGCCGCGACAAAGTCCCGCACGAACTTGTCCCGGCCATCACTGCTGCCGTACACCTCGCTCAATGCCCGCAACTGGGCATGGGAGCCGAACACCAGGTCAACCCGGCTACCGGTCCACTTCACCTGGCCGGTCTTGCGATCGCGCCCTTCGAAGGTTTCGTTATCCGCCGAGGTCGGCTTCCACTCAACGCCCATGTCCAGCAAGTTGCGGAAGAAGTCGTTGCTCAGGGTACCGACCTTGTCGGTGAACACGCCCTGTTGGCTGCCGCCATGGTTGGCGCCGAGCACGCGCAGGCCGCCGATCAGCACGGTCAGTTCCGGCGCGGTCAGGGTCAGCAATTGGGCCTTGTCCAGCAGCAGTTTCTCGGCCTTGACGCTGTAGCGGGCCTTGGTGAAGTTGCGGAAGCCATCAGCCAGCGGTTCCAGCACGGCGAACGACTCGACGTCGGTCTGCGCCTGGGAGGCATCGACACGCCCAGGGCGGAACGCCACGCTGACGTTGTGCCCGGCGTCCTTGGCAGCCTTTTCCACTGCGGCGCCACCGGCCAGAACGATCAGGTCGGCCAGGGAGATTTTCTTGCCACCGGCATTGAACTCGGCCTGGATTTTCTCCAGCGCCGCCAGCACCTTGCCTGTGCCCTGGTTCGCCGCCCAATCCTTCTGCGGCGCCAGGCGCAGGCGGCCACCATTGGCCCCGCCACGCTTGTCCGAACCGCGGAAGGTCGACGCCGCTGCCCAGGCAGTGGCCACCAGCTCGCCAACACTCAGGCCCGCCGCCAGCACCTTGGCCTTGAGCGCGGCAATGTCCTGCTCGCCTACCAGCGGGTGATCCACTTTTGGCAGCGGGTCTTGCCACAGCAGCTCTTCGTTGGGCATTTCCGGGCCCAGATAGCGCGCCAATGGGCCCATGTCGCGGTGGATCAGCTTGTACCAGGCGCGGGCGAAGGCGTCCGCCAGCTGGTCAGGGTTATCCTTGAAGCGGCGGGCGATCGGCTCGTAGATCGGGTCGAAACGCAGCGCCAGGTCGGAGGTGAGCATGGAAGGCGCGTGGCGCTTGGCCGGGTCATGGGCATCCGGCACGGTGCCTGCCCCCTTGCCCTCCTTCGGCCGCCACTGGTGGGCACCAGCCGGGCTCTTGGTCAGTTCCCAGTCGAAGTTGAACAGGTTGTTGAGGTATTCGTTGCTCCATCGGGTGGGGGTGGAAGTCCAGGTCACTTCCAGGCCGCTGGTGATGGTATCGCCACCCTTGCCGCTGCCGAACTTGTTGGCCCAGCCCAAACCCTGCAGCTCCAGGCCTGCTGCTTCCGGCTCGGGGCCGACGTTGTCGGCAGGGCCGGCACCGTGGGTCTTGCCAAAGGCGTGGCCACCGGCGATCAACGCCACGGTTTCTTCATCGTTCATGGCCATGCGGCCGAAGGTGTCACGGATGTCCTTGCCCGAGGCTACCGGGTCGGGGTTGCCTTCCGGGCCTTCCGGGTTCACGTAGATCAGGCCCATCTGCACGGCGGCCAGCGGGTTTTCCAGGTTGCGCTCGCCCTCCAGGGTACGGCCCTGCTCCTCGGGGCGCTTGGCCGGCTCCGCCACCAGGTCGCCCTTGCCGGGCGGCTGGGCCTTGCCGTAGCGGGTGTCACCGCCCAGCCAGACCTTTTCCGAGCCCCAGTACACATCTTCGTCCGGCTCCCACACATCGGCACGCCCGCCAGAGAAGCCGAAGGTCTTGAAACCCATGGATTCGAGGGCGACGTTGCCGGTGAGCACGATCAGGTCGGCCCAGGAAATCTTGTTGCCGTACTTCTGCTTGATCGGCCACAGTAGCCGCCGGGCCTTGTCCAGGCTGACGTTGTCCGGCCAACTGTTGAGCGGGGCGAAGCGCTGCTGGCCAGAACCCGCACCACCCCGGCCATCGCCGATGCGGTAGGTACCGGCGCTGTGCCAGGCCATGCGGATGAACAACGGGCCATAATGGCCGAAGTCGGCGGGCCACCAGTCCTGGGAGTCGGTCATCAAGGCGGTCAGGTCTTTCTTCAGCGCCTGGAAGTCGAGGCTCTTGAACGCCTTGGCATAATCGAAATCCGGGTCCATCGGGTCGGATTTGGAGGAATGTTGATGAAGAATTCTCAGGTTGAGCTGGTCAGGCCACCAGTCACGGTTGGTGGTGCCGCCACCTGCGGTTTGATGGAACGGGCATTTCGATTCGTTCGACATCTGCGGGTACCTTTGGGTCGGTTATCCAGATTTCCGGTCTATGCCAGGTGTTCTTTCAGCCGAGCGCGTGGGCTCGTGCTACCCCTCATCAGGTCTACACGGGGCTTGCGAAGCTGTCATGACGGGGTTGGCGTGGTCTTGCACACAGGTGCTGACATGCCGCCCGCTGGCAGAATTCGCGGGGCCAGGGGAAAGACTAGCCGAGCTTGGGCAGAGTTCTAATAGAGTGCCTATTGAGGGGTGATAGCTTGGCTCTGTCAGGTTCGTGCCAGCGAACAGGCCGGCACATCCATACAAGGCAACCAAGCTGTCCGCATGCTCCAATACAACGCCAACCCTTCCAACCCGGAACCCGTACCCTCATGAATCGCAACGACCTGCGCCGCGTCGACATGAACCTGCTGGTACTGTTCGAAGCCCTGATGATCGAACGCAACCTGACCCGGGTCGGCGAAAAGCTGTTTATCACCCAGTCCACCGTCAGCGCCGCCCTCGCCCGCCTGCGTGAGCTGTTCGACGACCCGCTGCTGATCCGCAACGGCCGAGCCATGGAGCCCACGCCACGGGCCATGCAGATCTTCGCCGAGTTGGGGCCGGCCATGGATGTGATTTCCGCCGCCATCAGCCGCGCCCGCGAGTTCGACCCGGTCAACAGCTGCAACGTGTTCCGCCTGGGCCTGTCGGACGATGCCGAATTCGGCCTGTTCCCGGCCCTGCTGCAGGCGCTGCGCGAAGAGGCCCCGAATATCAGTGTGGTGGTGCGCCGAGCCAACTTCCTGCTGATGCCGGGGCTGCTGGCCAGCGGCGAAATTTCGGTGGGCGTGAGCTACACCACGGACCTGCCGGCCACCGCCAAGCGCCGCAAGCTGCGCAACATCGGCGTGCGGGTGCTGCGCGCCGATGACCGCCCGGGCCCGCTGACCCTCGACGAATACTGCGCCCGCCCGCATGTGATGGTGTCGTTCTCCGGTGACATGAGCGGCAATATCGACCTCGACCTAGCGCGCATCGGCCGCTGCCGCAAGGTGGTGCTGGCGGTACCGCAGTTCGGCAGCCTGCGCGCCCTGCTGCGCAACACCGAGCTGATCGCCACGGTGCCGGACTATGCCGCCTGCGCCCTGGCCGACGACGGCAGCCTGCGCGCCGATCCGGCGCCGTTCGACATCACCGAGGCCGAACTGTCGATGGTCTGGAGCGGTGCCCAGGACAATGACCCGGCCGAGCGCTGGCTGCGCGAGCGCATCCTGCAGTTCATGGCCACGCAGTGATGCATCGACCTCATCGATAGCCACCATGAATGCCATCAAGTTCCGCTGCGGCCAGCCCGGGCGGAAGATGGCGGCATTCACCGATTGATGAGGCGTCCTATGAAAACCGGCATGATCGCTGCCCTGCTCGCCTTGCTGGCCGCCCTTGGCGGTTGTGCCAGCCCGGCAGCTACCGACACGCAGCCTTACGGGCACTTCTATTCGGCCACGGCCATTTCCAGTGTCGCCCTGGCCCCTGGCCAACGGGTGGCGGTACTGCTGGGGCGTGATGCCGAAGCGACCCTCGAATACCTCGGCAGCCATCGCACCCAGGCAGGCGCACCGGCCCATGGCCAACGTGTCCCTGTTGCGACCTTGGGCAGCGAAAGCCAGGCGTATGACTGGCTGGCGCGGTCACTGGCGCAGCAGTTTGCCGAAGTGACTTTCTATGACGACCTGGACACACTGCTGGGCGACCACCCGGACGTGATCGTGCTGCTGGACACCGAGAGCCGTTTGGCCAGTGCGGAGATCGAAAGCCGGGTGGTAGCGCGCTTTTTCGATGACCAGTTGACCTATATCGGCCGCGCTGAGGGGCGGGCCAGCAAAAGCCTGGGCGATGTGGCGCGGGTGGTCGAGGATGAGCGGGCGGTGCAGGCGGATGCCTTGCGCGACTTTGACGATTCATTGCAGGCGTTGTTGAAGGGTCGCGTTTGAGGGCCCCTTCGCGGGTGAACCCGCTCCCACAGATACAGCGCCCTGTCCGCGGACTGCGCTGTACCTGTGGGAGCGGGTTTACCCGCGAAGAGGCCACTACAGGTTGTCACTTACCCCGCTGCATCCACGCCGCCCCCAGCCCGCTGAGGCAGATCACCGAGATGCCCACCAGGCTCAGGGTGTCCGGCACCTGGCTGTAGACAACCAACCCAAGCAACCCGGCGAACACGATCTGGCAATAGCTGAATGGCGCCAGCAAGGCAGGTGCCGCATGGCGGAAGGCCTGGGTCAGCAGCAGGTGCGCCGTCATGCCAAAGCCCCCCAGCGCCAGCATCAGCAGCGCATGGTCCCAACGCGGCATCTCCCAGAAGAACGGCACCAGCGCACTCATCGCCAGCGTGTTGCACAACCCCGCATAAAAGTTGCTGGTGGTCGGGCTGTCATGCGCGGCCAGGATGCGCGTCAGCAACTGATAGAAGCAGAAGCCCAGCGCCGAACCAAACGGATACAGGATGGCCGGAGTGAACATCGCCCCGCCCGGGTGCACCACCACCAGCACGCCGATGAAACCCATCACCACCGCCACCCACTGCCCCACCGTCACCCGCTCCTTCAGCAGTGGCGCCGACAGCGCGGTGACCAGCACCGGGGCAAGGAAGTTGACCGCCGTGGCCTCGGCCAGTGGCAGGTACTGCAGGCCTGTGGTGAACAGCAGGCTGGTACTCAGCAGGCTCAGGGCGCGTAACGTCTGCAACAGAGGGCGGCGAGTGCGCAGCACGTTGAGGCCGGCCTTGGGCAGGAAGATGCCGGCCATCAGCAGCGTGTGCACCACATACCGCGCCCACACCACCATGATGATCGGGTACAGACCGCCCAGGAACTTGGACAGGGCATCGTGACTGGCGAACAGGAACGTCGCCACCACCACCAGGGCGATGCCGCGCAGGGGTTGGTTGACTCCGGACAGCGGTGTGCTGGAACTCATGGCACTCTCGATGACGGCGCGGCTGGATGCGGCGCCCAGGGAAGGCCGCGCAGGCATAGCCTGGCGGATGCAACAGCTCGAATTTTAGAAGAGATGCCGAAGAATAAGGAAGTTCAATCGCCGCCAGCCAAGGCCGACTGCAATTTCTGTTCGCTGATCGACCACTTTCCGCCCCACGCGCATGGCCCGTGCCGTGCTGATCGCCGACCATCGAATGCGAACCCTGCACACCCTACAAGGAATTTACATGCAAAGGCTCACCACCCGTAACGGCCTGGCCCTGCCCGCGATCGGCCTGGGCACCTGGCCAATGATCGGCAGCGAGTGCACCCAGGCCGTGCGCCAGGCGCTTGAATTGGGTTACCGTCACATAGACACTGCCACTGCCTATGACAACGAAGCCGCCGTCGGCCAGGCACTGCGCGAAAGCGATGTACCGCGCGAGCAGATTCACCTGACCACCAAGGTATGGTGGGATCGCCTGACGCCCAAGGCCATGCGCCAGTCGCTGGAGGACAGCCTTCGCGCCCTGGGTACCGAGCAGGTCGACCTGTTCCACATCCACTGGCCCAGCCAGGACTGGGACCTGGCCCGCAGCATCGAAACCCTGGTGGCCCTGCGTGACGAGGGCAAGGCGCGCAGCATCGGCGTGGCCAACTTCCCGCTGGGGCTGCTGCGCCAGGTGGTGGAAACCCTGGGCGCGCCATTGTCGGCGATCCAGGTGGAATATCACGTGCTGCTCGGCCAGCAACCGCTGCTGGACTATGCCCGCCGCCACGACTTGCTGCTCACCGCCTACACCCCGCTGGCCCGTGGGCAGGCGGCGGCGCAGCCGGTGATCCAGGCGATCGCCCGCAAGCATGGCGTACTGCCCAGCCAGGTGGCGCTGAAGTGGTTGCTGGACCAGGACGGCGTGGCGGTGATCCCCAAGGCCAGCAGCCGCGAGAACCAGCTGGCCAACCTGGCGGCGTCGAACGTGCAACTGGATGACGAGGACCGCGCGGCGATCGCCGGGTTGCCGAAGGACCAGCGGGTGGTGAGCCCGGCGTTTGCGCCGGACTGGAACAGCTAAGCCTTGATCAAGCCTTGAAAGCTTGCACGGCCCATGTGGGAGCGGGTTCACCCGCGAACACCGGCGCAGCCGGTGCCAGCCACCGTGTCGCCTGCTTCGCGGGTGAACCCGCTCCCACAGGTACTGCGCCGGGCCGATCGGCTGCGGTGATTCTGCAGGCCCGCGCAAGGGCACTATGCCGGCGTCACGACCTGCTTCAACCGCTCGTTCGCCGGTGCCGGTCGCCCATACAGGTAACCCTGGAAGTGCGAGCAACCCTCCGCCACCAACCGGCGCATCTGCTCCTCCGACTCCACCCCCTCGGCCGTGGTCTTGATCATCAGGCTGTTGGACAGGTCGGTAATGGCGCGAATGATCGACATCGCCTCGCGGCTGTCGCACATGTCATGCACGAACGACTTGTCGATCTTGATCCGGTCGAACGGGAACGAACGCAGGTAACCCAGCGAGGAGTACCCGGTGCCGAAATCGTCCAGCGAAATGGACACGCCCAGGTCCTTCAGTGCACGCAGGGTACGCACGTTTTCCTCGCTGTTGCCCAGCAGCACCGACTCGGTGACCTCCAGTTCCAACCGCTGTGGCGGCAGGCCGGAGTCGGCCAGCGCCAGGGCCACGGTGTGCACCAGGTTGGCATTCTTGAACTGCACCGCCGACAGGTTGACCGACACCGTCTGCTCGCTGTCCCAGCTGGCCGCCTCCTGGCAGGCCAGGTTCAGCGCCCGGGTGCCCAGTTCGTGGATCAGCCCGGTTTCCTCGGCGATGGGGATGAAGTCCATGGGCATGACCATGCCACGGGTCGGGTGCTCCCAGCGCAGCAACGCCTCGTAGCCGGTAACGCTGCTGGTCTGCTGGTCGACCACCGGCTGGTAGTGCAGCTGCAACTGGCCCAGGTGCAGCGCAGTGCGCAGGTCGGTTTCCACCAGGCGGCGCTGGCGGGCGGCGACGTCCAGTTCGACGCTGAAGCACTCGTAGCGGTTGCGACCGTTGCGCTTGGCCTCGTACAGCGCCATGTCGGCGTAGCCCAGCAGTTGCTCGGCCTGGTCGCTGTCTTCCGGCGCAATGGCAATGCCGATGCTCACCCCCACCGTGAACTGGTGACCCTCGATCTGGAACGGTGGGCAGATCGCGTTGATCAGGCGCTGCGCAGTGTTGCATGCGGCCTCCCGGCCTTCCAGGCCGGTCAGCACCACGGCAAACTCGTCGCCGCCCAGGCGGGCCAGGGTGTCGTGCTCGCGCAGCTCGCGGCGCAGGCGCTTGCCCAGCGCGCGCAGCAGCTTGTCGCCAAAGGCGTGGCCCAGCGAATCGTTGATGTTCTTGAAGTTGTCCAGGTCCAGGCACAGTGCGGCGGTCAGCTTGGCGTGCTCGCTGTCACGCACCAGGGCCTGGCGCAAGCGTTCGTTGAACAGGGTGCGGTTGGGCAGCCCGGTCAACGCATCGTGGTGCGCCATGTGGTGGATCTGCGCGTGGGCGGCCAGCTCTTCGGTGGCATCTTCGGCAACGAACAACACATAGTCGGCCTGGCCTTCACGGTTCTGGCTAAGCAAGGTGCGGCTGCGCAGGGTGCGTGGGCCACAGGCCGTGTCGACCCGGGTTTCGGCAGCATGCCCCTTGGTGCTGCGGGCGCCACGGGCCAGTTGCTGTTCCAGGTAACCGGCAACGCCCGGTGCCAGGCACTCGCCGGGCAACTGCCCGATCATGCTGCGCTGCGGCCCGCCGAACAGGCGTTCGGCCTGCTGGTTGGCCAGCAGGATGCGCTGGCTCTCCAGGTCCTGGACAATGACGCTGGCGGGGATGTTGGCAATCACCGAATCGAGGAACTGCGACAGCTTGGCCATTTCCTGGCTGTACTGTTCGGCCAGCTCCTTGGCCTGCAGCAGTTCCAGCTCTTGCCGGTGACGCTCGGAAATGTCGCGGGTGACCTTGGCAAAACCCACCAGTTGCCCGGCATCGTCGTACACCGCGTCGATCACCACATGGGCATGGAAGACCGTGCCGTCCTTGCGCAGGCGCGAACCGATCTCTTCGAACCGCCCGGTGCTGCGGGCCTGCTCAAGGTTCAGCGCCGGCAGCCCGGCGGCGCGCTCGGCATCGGTGTAGAACAACGAGTAGTGCTTGCCGACGATTTCCTCGGCCAGGTAGCCCTTGGCGCGCTGGGCGCCGGGGTTCCAGTTGGCGACGATACCTTCGGGGGTGAGCAGGTAGAAGGCATAGTCCACCACACTCTGGATCAACAGCCGGTACATGATGTCGGGGCTTGCGACTAGCGACATGACTTTTACCTGGGCCTTCGAAAGGCATGAAAAGGATTGGTGGCATTATGCCTTCGACGACAACTTTGTGAAGTAGCTCACAAAAAGCCACGATCCCTTCAATTAGCGAACGAAGGCTTGCAACCCCCTCAATGGCGGGCGCCCGTGACCAGGAAATTGAGCAAGCCCGGTTCGTCATCCAGGGCTATGGGCCGCGCCGGGCGCGACAGCTCGGCCAGCACGGCATTGCAGAAAGCCACGGCAGGCATGTCCTGTGCGTAACAGCGCATCAACCAGTCGCCCTCGCCGCCCAGCAGTTGCAATGCCACCGCCCGGCCGATGCCCTGTCGGCGGTACTTTTTCAGGATGAACAGGTCAGCCAGTTCGAACGCGTCGATGCCCGGCAGCTCGCTGCGTTCGACCAGCACGAAACCGGCGATGAAACCGTCTGCCAGCACCAGGTACGCGCCCCAGCCATCGGCCCCCCAGTAACGTTGCAGGTGCTCGTCATGGATATAGAAGCGGCCGTCCACTTCGACGTCTTCCTGCTCCCAGTCCGAGGACTCGTAGGCGTAGAACTGATAGAGGTTGCGAATCAGCGGGGCCTGGTCGGCAGTGGTTGCCAACAGTTCGATGGGCAGCATGGTGAGGGGCTCGGGTAAAAAGGCGGATTCTAGATCAACCGCCCCTGGCAGCAAAAAGCCCAGGCCCTCCCCGCACGGAAAGGCCCAGGCAAAAACCAACACAAACACATCACTCATTGATTTAGCAGGCCCCTGTGGGAGCGGGTTCACCCGCGAACACCGGCACAGCCGGTGCCATACACCGTGTCGCATTCTTCGCGGGTAAACCCGCTCCCACAACGACCTCTACAACCGGAGCGATAACATCACTCAGGCCCCCTGCAACGCGCGCGGGCGGTGGCTGCGCGCCTCGGCGTCTGGCGCCTTGGCCGCCTGCAGATGGAAGTCGAACGCCAGCTCGGCAAAGCGCTCACCCTCTACGCCGCGAGCACGCGCTGCCGCAGCATCCTCGACAAAGCGCAGCTCGCCGACCAGCCCGTCACGGGTGGCATAGGCAAAGTCATCCCACAAGTACTTGTCGCCGGCCAGGTTTATCTGCGTGGTCAGGTGCCGGTGCCCGGGCGCAGAGATGAAGAAGTGCACATGCGCCGGGCGCTGGCCGTGGCGACCGAGCAAGTCCAGGCATTCCTGGGTTGGCCCCTGCGGGTCGCAACCGTACCCCGACGGCACGATGGAGCGTGCGCGGTAGCGCCCTTCGGCATCGGTGATGATGCGCCGGCGCAGGTTGTACTCGGACTGGGTAGTGTCGAAGTACGAATAGGTGCCCTGGGTGTTGGCGTGCCACAGGTCAACGGTGGCGCCGGCCAACGGCTTGCCTTCGGCATCGAACACCTGGCCCTGGAGGAACATCACCACGCCCGGGTCGCTGCCGTCATCCATGCGCGTTTCACCGTGCGCCAGCGGCGCGCCTGCCACATACAGCGGGCCTTCGATGGTGCGCGGGGTGCCGCCAGTCAGGCCGGCCTCGGCGTCCTTGGCGTCCTGCAACAGGTCGAGGAAGTGCTCGATGCCCAGGCCCGCCGCCAGCAGGCCGGCTTCGTTACGGCCACCCAGGCGGTTGAGGTAGTCGACGGCATGCCAGAACTCGTCTTCGGTGATTTCCAGGTCCTCGACCAGGCGTGCAGTGTCCTGCAGCACACGCAGGATGATCTGCTTGAAGCGTGGGTTGCCTTCGGCATGGCCCAGGCCGGCCACTTCCTTGAAGAACGCCTGAACATCGGCAGTGTGGGATATTTTCACGGTCATCGTGCTTGCCTCATCTTGTTCTTGTCAGGTAGACAGGTGCGACTCAGCGGTCGTTGCTGTGAATCGACGAGGGGTGCCGGCACAGGCCGTTTACCTCGATGTCCATGTACGGGAACAGCGGCAGCTGCATCAGGGTGTCGTGCAGCGCCTCGACGCTGGGTACATCGAACACGCTGTAGTTGGCGTAGTGTCCGGCAATGCGCCACAGGTGGCGCCAGGTGCCTTCGCGCTGCAGGCGCTGGGCCAGTTCCTTTTCGTCGGCCTTGAGTCGGGCGGCCTTGGCCGGGTCCATGTCGACCGGAAGTTTCACGGTCATCTTCACGTGGAACAGCATGCTGGTATCTCCTTTCTCTGATTTGGCGCCAACACTGTGGGAGCGGGTTTACCCGCGAACACGGGCGAAGCCCGTGCCATCCACCGCGTCGCCTGCTTCGCGGCTAAAGCCGCTCCCACAGGGGTTGTGTGTTCTTTCAGCCAGCGTGACTCAGCGGCGGGCGAAGCGCGCCAGGCGCTGTTCGTCCAGGGTCAGGCCCAGGCCTGGGGTGCGTGGAATGTGCAGCTGGAAGTCGCGGTATTGTGGCGGCTCGTTGACGATTTCTTCGGTCAGCAGCAGCGGCCCGAACAGCTCGGTGCCCCAGGTGAGCTGGCGCAGGGTCAGGAAGGCATGAGCCGAAGCCAGGGTGCCGATCGAGCCTTCGAGCATGGTCCCGCCATACAAGGCGATGCCGGCAGCCTCGGCGATTTGCGCGGTACGCAGTACGGCGCGCGGGCCGCCGTTCTTGGCTATTTTCAGGGCGAAGATGCTGGCCGCGCCGTCGGCAGCCAGGCTGAAGGCGTCCTCGACGCTTTCGATCGACTCGTCGGCCATGATCGGTGCCGGACTGCGCTGGTTCAGGCGTACCTGGCCGCTGCGGTTGATACGCGAAATCGGTTGCTCGATCAGGTCGATGCCGTTGTCGCCAAGCACCTGGCAGGCACGGATGGCCTGGGATTCGTCCCAGTACTGGTTGACGTCGACCCGCACGCTGGCGCTGTCGCCCAGCTCGCGCTTGATCGCCACCACGTGCTTGAGGTCCTGGGCCAACGGGTTGGCGCCGATCTTCAGCTTGAACACCCGATGCCGACGAATCTCCAGCATGTGCTGGGCTTCGGCGATGTCGCGGGCGGTATCGCCGCTGGCCAAGGTCCAGGCCACTTCCAGGCTGTCGCGCACGCGGCCACCCAGCAGTTCGCTGACAGGCAGGCCCAGGCGTTTACCCTGGGCATCGAGCAAGGCGCTTTCGATACCCGACTTGGCAAAGGTATTGCCCTTGGCCAGCTTGTCCAGCTTGAGCATGGCGGCGTTGATGTTGTCAGCCGGCAAGCCAACCAGCGCTGGCGCCAGGTGCGCATCGATGTTGGCCTTGATGCCCTCCGGGCTTTCGTAGCCATAGGCCAGGCCGCCGATGGTGGTGGCCTCGCCGATGCCTTCCACGCCATCACTGCAGCGAACACGCAATACCACAAGGGTCTGCTGCTGCATGGTGTGCATCGCCAGCTTGTGCGGGCGAATGGTCGGCAGGTCGACGATAATTGCCTCGATACGTTCAATCAGCACGCTTGTCATTGTTGCCAGGTCCCGTTGTTTCGGGCTGCCAGCCGCAGGCCCGAGTGGTGCATTTACTTGCTTGTTCAAGGATTGCGCGAGACCCTGATAGCCGTCCAATATCGAATGAATCTCCCACCATACCCTGGAGGTCTGATGGAGCTGCGCCACTTGCGTTACTTCAAGGTCCTGGCCGAAACCCTGAACTTCACTCGCGCCGCCGAGCTGCTGCACATTGCCCAGCCGCCGCTGAGCCGGCAGATCAGCCAACTCGAGGACCAGCTCGGTACCTTGCTGGTAGTGCGCGAGCGCCCGCTGCGGCTGACAGAGGCGGGTCGCTTCTTCTACGAACAGAGCTGCACCGTGCTGCAGCAGTTGCAGAACATCAGCGACAACACCCGTCGCATTGGCCAGGGCCAGCGCCAGTGGCTGGGGATCGGCTTCGCCCCGTCGACCCTGTACAAGGTGCTGCCGGAGCTGATCCGCGAGCTGCGCCAGGACAGCGAGCTGGAACTGGGCCTCAACGAGATGACCACGCTGCAGCAGGTGGAGGCGCTGAAAAGCGGGCGCATCGACATCGCCTTCGGGCGCATTCGCATCGATGACCCGGCGATTCACCAACAAGTGCTGTGCGAGGACCCGCTGGTGGCGGTATTGCCCAAGGATCACCCGCTGGCGAGCAGCCCGCTTACACTTGCCCAGCTGGCTGGCGAGGCGTTCATCCTCTACCCGGCCAACCCGCGGCCCAGCTATGCCGACCATGTGCTGGCACTGTTCGCCCACCACGGCATGAGCATCCGCGTCAGCCAATGGGCCAACGAACTGCAGACCGCCATCGGTCTGGTGGCCGTCGGCGTGGGCGTGACCCTGGTGCCGGCGTCGGTGCAACAGCAGCACCGCACCGATATCGAGTATGTAAGCCTGCTCGACAGCGGCGCCGTCAGCCCGATCATCCTCAGCCGACGCAAGGGCGATGTGAGCCCGATCGTGCAGCGCTGCCTGACATTGATTGCACAACAGGCCGAATGAGGGCGCGCTCCTGGAATCAACGGTCTGGCTAAACACCTGGCCCCTGTGGGAGCGGGTTCACCCGCGAACACGGGCGAAGCCCGTGCCATGCACCGAGTTGAATTCTTCGCGGGTAAACCCGCTCCCACAGGGTCCGCGTCTGTCTGTAGGCGCACTTTTGTGTCACACACCGGCCATCACCAACCAACAGGAATACCCAGCATGATTCACGGCAAGACACTGCAAGCATGGTGCAGCTCCCACCCCCTGATCGAAGACCTGGTGGCCCTGCGCGAAACCCGTTGGTTCAACCCGCACATTGCCTCGGCCGCCCAGGCCCTGGCCGACGTCGGTTTGAGCGCCGCCGATGTCAGTGCTGCTAGTGCCCGCCTGGCACGCTTTGCCCCCTACCTGGCCAGCGTGTTCCCGGATACCGCCGCCACCGGCGGCATCATCGAGTCGCCACTGCGCCCGCTGCCCAAACTGCATGCCACCTTGCTGCAGGCAGCGGGCCTGCCTGCCAGCGGTTCACTTTGGCTCAAGGCCGACAGCGAGCTGCCGATCTCTGGCTCGATCAAGGCCCGCGGCGGTATTCATGAAGTGCTCAAGCATGCCGAAGACCTTGCCCTGGCAGCCGGCCTGATCAGCCTCGACAGCGATTACCGGGAACTGGCCAGCGACCAGGCCCGGCAATTCTTCAGCCAGTACAAGGTTGCGGTCGGCTCGACCGGCAACCTCGGCCTGTCGATCGGCATCATGAGCGCCAGGCTTGGCTTCCAGGCCACCGTGCACATGTCGGCCGATGCCCGCCAGTGGAAGAAGGACAAGCTGCGCGCCCATGGCGTGAAGGTGGTCGAGTACGAAAGCGACTACAGCGTGGCGGTGGAGCAAGGGCGCCAGCAGGCGGCGACGGACCCGGGCTGCTACTTCGTCGACGACGAGAACTCGCCACACCTGTTCCTCGGCTATGCCGTGGCGGCCGAGCGGCTGGCCGCCCAGTTCGAAGCCGCGGGCATCAAGGTAGATGCCGAGCACCCCTTGTTCGTCTACCTGCCCTGCGGGGTCGGCGGTGGCCCCGGTGGCGTGGCGTTCGGCCTGAAGCTGATCTGGGGCGACCATGCGCACTGCATCTTCGCCGAGCCCACCCACTCGCCCTGCATGTTCCTGGGGGTGTACAGCGGTTTGCA
The DNA here is from genome assembly GCF_000814065.1 of Pseudomonas sp. C5pp. Classification (NCBI taxonomy): domain Bacteria; kingdom Pseudomonadati; phylum Pseudomonadota; class Gammaproteobacteria; order Pseudomonadales; family Pseudomonadaceae; genus Pseudomonas; species Pseudomonas sp. C5pp. Next base: position 56,574 of record NZ_JWLN01000015.1, read on the forward strand.
TGACGCCACCAGCGTGCAGGATTTCGGCATCGACAACCTGACCGCCGCCGACGGCCTGGCGGTGGGCCGCCCTTCCGGCTTTGTCGGCAAGGCGATGCAGCGTTTGCTCGATGGTTATTACACGGTCAGCGATGAGGCGCTGTACCGGCTATTGGTGCTGGCCCATGACCAGGAGAATGCGCGGCTGGAGCCTTCGGCGCTGGCGGGGATGCCGGGCATGGTCAGGGTGCTTGAAGCGCCTGAGTACCTGGCGCGCATGGGCCTGTCGGCCGGGCGCATGCAAAGGGCCACGCATTTGGTCTGGGGGACCGGTGGCAGCATGGTGCCGGAGGCGGAGTTTGCGGCCTATCTGGCTAAAGGCAGGGGCTGAGAGGTATTGGGAGGCAGCGCTATACCTGTGGGAGCGGGTTCACCCGCGAACACGGGCGAAGCCCGTGCCATCCACCGCGGTGTCTGCTTCGCGGGTGAACCCGCTCCCACAGGGATCGCGCCAGCTTTCAAATAGTGAGCAAGGCAGTTGCTCCTTTGCTGCTAGACCGCCAGGCGATCACCGCGCAGCCAGTCGATAAACCGCGCAAACAACTCCGACTGCGAGTTGATCTCCAGCTTCAGGTACAGGTTCTTGCGGTGCATGCGCACGGTTTCCGGCGAGATGCCCAGCTCCAGCGCGGTGGACTTCACCGAATGCCCACGCAAGATCATGTGCGCCACCTCCCGCTCACGGTCGGTCAGCACCTGGCAGCCGAAACTGTCGAACGCCGCCTGCAGGCTGCCACGCTCCGCCGAAGCGGGGCCGGGCTCCAGATGGTGCCGGGCGTAGCGCCCCAGCAGCTCGCGTACCATCGGCTCCAGCGCACGCAGCAGGTCGATCTGCCCCGTACTCAGCCGTGTGCCGCTGCAGCCCTGGAACAGGCTCAGCGACAACTTGCGGCCAGCGCTGAGGTCGACGATGTAGTAGCTGTCTTCACTGCAACCGGTACCCAGGTAGTAGGCCTTGTAGTAGTCGCTGTCGAAGAAGTTGTCCGGGGCGATGTCCTGCAGGTGGTAGAAGCCCTCGGCCAGGCCGCTCTGCACGGCCAGGCAGAACGGGTCGAGCAGGTAGCCGGCAGTGAAGTAGCGCTCCAGCACGGCGGTGCGGTGCAGGTCGGGGATGCCTTGCTGGTACAGCAATTGCGGTGCCCGCCCCTGGCACTCGAGGCTGATCATCATCGATTCCACCTGCACCAGCTGGCCGATGGCGGCTGCCACATGCGCCAGCGCCTCGGGCGTTTCGCTGTGGGCCAGTGCGCGCTGCAGCGCCGCATGCCATTGCTGCAGCGCGCCCAGTGAAAGGGTAAGCGGAGTGTCGGGAGAGGCCTGGGTCATGCCCGGCAGTCTAGCCTGCCAGGCACGCCCGCGCACAGCCCTTTGCGCCAGGTTCATCGGCCCTGGTACAGGCCAAGCGCCGTGAGTTCGTGCGCGGTTTCGATGATGCACTGGCGCAGGGCTTCGACGATCTCGTCCACTTGCGCATGGGTAATGATCAACGGCGGCGACATCACGTTCAGGTGCATGATCGGCCGCACCAGCAGCCCTTTGGCCTGGGCCTTGCTGTGGATGCGTTCGCCGATGTTCACCTCGTCGGCGAACAAGGCCTTGCTGGCCTTGTCGGCAACGAACTCGACACAGGCCATCAGCTTCATGCAGCGCACATCCCCCACCAGCGGCAGCTCGCGCAGGCTTTGCAGGCGCTGCTCCAGATAGCCGCCAACGTCCTTGACGTGCTCCAGCAAATGCTCGCGTTCGATGATCTCGATGTTCTTCAGCGCCGCGGTGCAGCACACCGGGTGGCCACTGTAGGTGAAGCCGTGGGTGAAGCAGCGGCCCTTGCCCGGCTCGGCGATCACCTGCCAGATGCGCTCGGAGAAGATGCACGCCCCCAGCGGCAGGTAGGCCGAGGTCAGGCCCTTGGCGGTAGTGATGATGTCGGGGGTTACGCCGAACAGTTCCTCGCTGGCGAAGAAGGTGCCCAGGCGCCCGAACGAGGTCACCACTTCGTCGGCGACGAACAGGATGTCGTAGGTCTGGCACAGCTGCCACATGCGCTGGAAGTAGCCCGTGGGCGGAATGATCACCCCGCCCGAGCCCATGATCGGCTCGGCGAAGAACGCCGCCACGTTGTCGGCCCCCAGCGAAAGGATCTTGTCCTCGAACTCGGCCACCAGGAAGTCGAGGAACTCGGCCTCGTCCATGTCGTGCGGGGCGCGATACGGGTTGGGGTTGGACACGTGGTGGATCAGGTCGTGGTGATAATCGAACTCCGGCACCCGGTCAGCGGCCTTGTTGCCAATCGACATGGTCAGCGTGGTGGAGCCGTGGTAGGCGTTGTAGCGGGCGATGATGTGCTTCTTGTGCGGCTTGCCACGGCAGTTCTGGTAGTACTGGATCAGCCGGTAGGCAGTGTCGACCGCGGTCGAGCCGCCGGTGGTGAGGAACACATGGTTCAGGTCACCCGGCGCCAGCTGCGCAAGCTTCTGGCACAGCTCGATGGCCACATCGTTGGCCATGTCGGAGAACGGGTTGGAATAGGCCAGCTGGCGTACCTGGTCGGCGATGGCCAGGGCCATTTCCTCGCGGCCCAGGCCAATGTTGGTGCACCACATGCCGCCGACGGCATCGAGGAAGCGGTTGCCATGGGTATCGCGGATGTAGGCGCCCTCGCCGGCAACGATGTTCAGCGCGCCCTGCTCGCGGTGCTCGTCGAACACGTGGTAGCCGTGCATGTAGTGGGCCTTGTCGGCTTCCACCAGCGGATCGTGGGCAATGGCGAATGCTTTGCTTGGGGTGGCCATGGGCAGCTCCTTGGCAGTGATCGTTGGGCAGTGTTCAGAAACCGGTCTTGACCGTGCTCCAGACCCGGGTGATGGCGCGCATGTCCTTCGGGCTCTGGGTTTTCTGCGCGAACAGGCGCTCGCGGGTTTGCGCGTCGGGGTAGATGGCCGGGTCCTGGCGGATCTCGTCGCGCACCAGCGCCGTGGCGGCGGCGTTGCTGTTGGCGTAGTGGATGTAGTCGGTGACCTTGGCCATGGTCTGCGGCTGCAGCAGGAACTCGATGAAGCGGTGGGCGTTGGCCGCGTGCGGCGCATCCTTGGGGATGTACAGGTTGTCGAACCAGATCAGCGAGCCTTCCTGGGGGATGAAGAACGACAGCTTGATGTCCTTCTTCGCTTCCACCGCGCGGGCCTGGGCGGTGGCGTAGTCGCCGGACCAGGTCAGGGCCAGGCAGACATCGCCGTTGGGCAGGCTGGTGAGGTAGTTGACCGAATCGAACTTGCGAATGTAGGGGCGAATGCCCAACAGCAGTTGTTCGGCCGCCTTGAGGTCGGCCGGTGATGCGCTGCGTGGGTCCTTGCCCAGGTATTGCAGGGCCAGCGGGATGACTTCGGTCGGCGCGTCCATCAGGGTGACGCCACAGTCGGCGAAGCGCGAGACGATCCTGGGGTCGAACAGCATGGCCAGCGAGCCGATGGGGGCATCGGGCATGCGCGCGGTGATCTTGTCGACGTTGTAGGTTACCCCCGAGCTGCCCCAAGTGTAGGGCGCCGAGTATTTCAGGCCGGGGTCGTAGCCTTGCAGGTTGTTCACCACCTGCTGGTCGAGGTTGTGCCAACTGGGCAGTTGCCGCTTGTCCAGCGCCTGGAACACCCCGGCGTTGATCAGCGGGGGAACCAGGGACGCGTTGAGCATGACCAGGTCGTAGCCGGAGCGGCCGGTGAGCAGTTTGGTCTGCACCGTTTCGTAGCCGTCGAAGGTGTCGTAGATGACCTTGATGCCGGTGGCCTTCTCGAAATCGGCCAGGGTGGTTTCGCCGATATAGTCGGTCCAGTTGTACAACCGCAACGTGTTACCGCTGTCCACCTCTTCTGCCTGGACCAGGCTGGCGCCAGACGCCAGCAGCAGACCGCCAATCACCTTCAGTACCTTGCGCATGGCAACTCCATCGTGTGAGTGCTCGGGATCGAGCCGATGGGGGCACTATCGAGGGATTTGCCGAAGGGGGACATACCCCGAATGTGTGGGTGGTCGCTTTTTTTGCCGGTGAGTTTTGTATGAAGGCCACAGGCCCAATCGCCGGCAAGCCAGCTCCCACAGGTCCTCCACAGTCCGGAAGCCCTGTGATTTCCCTGTGGGAGATTGCCCAGCCCTTTGGGCTGCGCTGTCGCGCAGAGAACCAATGTCGCTCGTCTGACGCGTCCTTTGTAGGAGCAGCCTTGTGCTGCGAAGAGGCCGGTAGCAAGCAACAGATAGGCTTTGTCAGTACCGGCCTCTTCGCAGCACAAGGCTGCTCCTACAGAACCTCGCCGAACCAATGAGTCATGTGTTGTTCTATGAGAGCTGGCTTGCCGGCGATTGGGCCAGAACAGTCAATCACGCCAGCGGGTAAAGCGCCTCATCAAACTGCTCCAGGCGCGGGAACACCAGTGGCTGGTCGTCCGAGAGCTGCTCCAGGCGCTGCCGGTACTGCTGCAAGAACGCCTGCCGCGCCTCGTCACTGATGTACGGCACATGCCAGGCCACGAACGGCGGCAGCACCTCGAAACCCACGTAGGCCAGTGTGCCGCGCAAGATCGGCCGCAGCATGTCCTCCAGCGGCCCATGAATCGCCCCGTCGCCAAACATGTGCTCGCGCCCGCCCAGGGTCACGGTCACCAGCGCTTTCTTGCCCGCCAAACCGCCCTGGTCGTAGAAGCGCTTGCCGCCATAGCACACCCCCGACACCAGCACGCGGTCGATCCAGCCCTTGAGCATGGCCGGCGCCGAGAACCAGAAGATCGGGAAGTTCAGCACCAGCAAGTCGGCCCACAGCAGCTTGTCCAGCTCCTGCCGGATATCCGCGGCAATGGCGCCACGCTTGACCCCTTGGCGCTGCTCCAGGGCATACACCAGGTACTCGGGGTTCTCGCGCTGGGTGAAATCATCAGCACTGGCCACCGGGTTCCAGCCCATGGCGTACAGGTCGCTGACCTGCACCTGGTGGCCCTGGGCGCGGAAGGTTTCCACGGCCTGGTCACGCAGGGCAGCGGTGAACGATTGCGGCTCGGGGTGAGCGTGGACGATCAGTACATTCACAAACATTCTCCTCACACAAAACAGGTTGTCTTCCAGCTGTGGCTCAGCACTGCACCGCTTTCACCTCGACGAACTCCGCCAGGCCCTCCTCACCCCACTCACGCCCGTTGCCCGACTGCTTGTAGCCACCGAACGGTGCCTGGTAGTTGAACCCGCCACCGTTGATGAAGCACTGCCCGGCGCGTATCTGCCGCGCCAGGGCCAGGCCGTGCTCGCGGCTGCCGGCCCACACCGCGCTGGACAGGCCGAACGGCGAATCGTTGGCCAGGGCCAGCGCCTGGGCCTCGTCGGCATAGGGGATCAGGCACAGCACCGGGCCGAAGATTTCCTCCTGGGCGATGCGCATGCGGTTGTCGACATCGGCGAACAAGGTCGGCGCCACGTAGAACCCGCGCTCGAAGCCGGCTGGCGTATCACCGCCGCACAGCAGGCGCGCGCCCTCTTCCTGGCCCAGGCGAATGTAGTCGAGCACGGTGCGCCGCTGGCCTGCCGAACACATCGGCCCGAGGAAGCTGGCCGGGTCACGCGGGTCGCCCATGACCAGCGCCCGGGTCTCGGCCTCGGCAATCTCCAGCGCCTCGGCGTAGCGGCTGGCCGGCAGCAGCATGCGGGTCAGGGCCGTGCAGGTCTGCCCCGAGTTGATCATCACGTCCTGCACGCCATGGCGCACCGCCGCGTGCAGGTCGGCGTCGGCGGTGATCAGCAGCGGCGACTTGCCGCCCAGCTCCAGGCACACCCGCTTCACCGTCGGCGCGGCCGCCTGGGCCACGCGCACCCCGGCGCCGGTGGAGCCGGTGAACGACACCATGTCCACCTGCGGGTGCCGGGCCAAGGCCTCGCCAACCTTGGCCCCCGGCCCGCTGACCAGGTTGAACACCCCGGCCGGCAGGCCGATGGCCTCGATCATCTCGGCCAGCAGGAACGCATGCAGCGGTGTTTCCTGGCTGGGCTTGACCACCACCGTGCAGCCGGCGGCCAGGGCCGGCGCCAGCTTGCCGATCATCTGGTGCAGCGGGTAGTTCCACGGGTTGATGAACGCGCACACGCCAACGGCTTCGCGGTACACCAGCGAGTTGCCGACTTCGCGCACCTCATCCATCAGCCCGGCCAGTTCGGCGTACTGCTCCAGCCCGGCAATCGGGCCCTCCACCTGTACCGCCTGGCACCACTGCACCGGCATGCCCAACTCGTCGGTGATGACCGAGGCCATTTCCGCCGCACGGCTCTTCAGCTGTGCGGCCAGCGCCCTTATGAACCCGCCACGTACGCTGGACGGCGTGCGCGACCAGCCATCGAAGGCCCGCCGCGCGGCCATGACCGCCAGTTCGACATCGGCCTCGGCGCCCAGCGGCACCCGACCGATGGCCTGTTCGGTGGCCGGGTCGATCACCTCGGCCATGCCCTGCCCGCTCGGTACCTGCCAGGCGCCGTCGATGTACAGCCGCGCATACTCACGCATGGCCGTAGTCCCGTTTCAGTTCGTCGGCACAGTAGGCGATGCGTCGGCAGGCATCGATCAGCGCCGCATTGCCCAGCACCAGGCCCAGGCGGATATGCCCGGCAGCGCTGGGACCGAACGCTTCGCCGGCAAGCACTGACACGCCCTGGCTGTCCAACAGGTAGTCGGCAAAGGTCTGGGCAGATACGCCGGTCTCGCGGATATCGACCATCACGAACATGCCACCATCGGGCTTGAGCACCTTGATGCCCGGGCAGTCGGCCAACTGCTCGCACACCAGGTCGCGACGCTGGCGATAGGCTTCGCGCATAACATCCAGTTCCGGCAGTTGCTGCTCCAGTGCCACCACGGCGGCGTCCTGGATGAAGTCCGGCGAACCGTACAGCATGCACAGGGCGAGGTTTTCCAGATGGGTAGCAAGTTCGGTCGAACCGACCACCCAGCCCACCCGCCAACCGGTCATGGCATGCGACTTCGACAGGCTGTTGAGGGTGGCGGTGCGCTCGGCCATGCCCGGCAGGCTGCCAGGGCTGACATGCTCGCCGTCGTACAACAGCTCGCTGTACACCTCGTCAGAGATCAACCACAGATCGTGGGCGATGCACAGCTCGGCCAGCGCCTCCCAGGTGGCGCGCGGCAGGCTCGCCCCCGAAGGGTTGTGCGGGCTGTTCAGGGCCAGGGCGCGGGTGCGCGGGGTGATGCGCGCGGCCACGTCACGCGGGCACACGCGAAAGCCGTTCTCCGGCTTGACCGGCACCGGTACCACCTTGGCGCCACAAGCCCCGAACACTGCCTCGTAGGTCACGTACATGGGCTCGGCGACAATTACCTCGTCACCCGGGTCGAGCACGCACTGGGCCACGCAGTACAGCGCGCACTGGGCCCCCGCCAGCACCGTCACCTGGTCGGCGTCGACGGCCTGGCCGCTGCGCTGGCGGTGGCGGTTGGCGATGGCCTGGCGCAGCGCCAGCTTGCCGCGCACATCGGCGTAATGGGTGTGGCCCGAACGCAGGCTGTCGATGGCCGCCTCGACGATCGGCGCGGGGGTGTCGAAGTCCGGGTCACCCACCGAAAGCAGCAGGATATCCCTACCCTCGGCCTGCAGCGCCAGGGCGCGATAGTGGATGTCCCAGGCCGCAGCCCCGTCGCCGGCGATGTGTTGAGTGAGCTTGGCGTAGCGCATGGCAATCTCCCTTCATTGGCAGTTCAGTCGACGAGAATCTTCGGGTTGGAACTGCCCCATACGGTGTAGAGGTCGGCGAGCAACGCGCCGTTGATTTCTTCTATCTCGGCCTGGGTGATCTCCCCCCCGGCCTGTTTGCCGAACAGCACCACTTCGTTGCCCCCCTTCACATCGGGGAAGTCGGTGACATCGACCATCAAGGTGTTCATCGACACCTTGCCCACCACTGGCACTCGGTGGCCGTTGATCAGCACATGGCCCTTGTTGGTGAACACCCGGCGGTAGCCATCGGAGTAACCCACGGTGATGTTGGCCAGGCGCGAATCACGCGCCAGGGTGAAGGTGCGGTCGTAGCCAACGGTGTTGCCTGCCGGGTAGCTGTGCACCGCCGCCACGTGCGACTTGAACTGCATGACACGTTGGTATTCGGTGCGCGTCGGCACGGTGTCGCCGAACAGCGCGCCACCGGTACGCACCATGTCCAGGTGCGCTTCCGGCACTTCCAGCGTAGCGAAGGAGTTGGCGGCATGCAGGGTGAGCTTGCTGCGATCAAGTTTCGCGTGCTTGATCAGCCAGTCGGTCTGTTCGTTGAACGCTGCCAGGCCTTTGCGCACATCGTCCTTGTCTTCCACGGCGAAGTGAGTCATCAGCGCGACCAGCTGGAGGTGCTTCTGGTCAGTGATCTGCAGCGCTTCACCCCGGCCGGACCAGGTGGTCATTTCCACGCCGTTGCGGCTCATGCCGCTGGAATTGAGCGCCATGTGAATGCGCAGGGTCTTGCCGTGGCGTTCGGCGATGGCATCGAGCTGGCGGGCGAACTCGGCGCTGCCAACCAGCTCTTCCATGTCGTACTGCAAGGCATCTTCCACTTCGCCGAGGCTGGCCAGGCGTACCCGCACCAGTTGCCCGGTGAAGCCGCTGGCGCGGACCACGCGTGCCTCCTCGTTGCTGGCCACCGCCACGCAGGGCACGCCCTGGGCGATGATCGATGGCATCACCAGGCCGATACCGTGGCCATAGGCGTCGGCCTTGAGCACGGCGCACAGCTTGGACTTGCCGCCCAGCTCGGCCTGCAAGGTACGGATGTTGTGTTGCAGTGCGCCGGCACTGATTTCGACCCAGGCGTTGCTGTTCTGCGCGGTCAGGGCGGCGGTGCCGTTGTCCATCGACAGGGGCGGTGCGGCGTACAGCGGGGCCTGGCCAGTGATCAGCAGAGCGAGGGATGCAGCCAGGAGGGTACGGCTAAATTGCATGGTGATTTCTCTTGTTGTTCGTGGTGTCTGCCGCTTAGCAGACGCAGGTGTGTTTGAGTTCGATAAAGGTGACGCCGGGGGTGGCGAAACCGCTGGCCAGATCGGCCTGCAACGCGTCCAGGTCACGCGGCTGGCGCACCGCGCAACCGAAGGCGCGGGCCAGGCCGACGAAGTCCGGGTTGCGTGGCAGTACGCCGACCGGCTCGATGTCCAGGCCGAGCATGTCGTCGCGGATCTGGCCGAGGGCGTCATTGTTCCATAACAGCACGACCAGTGGCCGGTCCAGTTCTTCGACTGCCGTGGCCAGCTCCTGGGCGGTGTAGAGGAAGCCGCCGTCGCCCACCAGCACCAGGCCTGGGCGATGGTCGCTGGCGAACATGCCGCCGATGCCGGCCGGCAGGCCATAGCCGAGGGTGCCGTAGCCGGTGGGGTGCAGCCAGCTGCGCGGCGCCCGGCTGGCGAAGGCGTAGTTGCCGGTGTAGGCCAACTGGGTCATGTCGCTGCTGACGAAGGCATCGTCGGGCAGCACGGCGGCAATGCGGTCGAGAATCGCCTGGTGCACCGCCTGCAGTGGCGCATGCCCGCTGCGAATGGCCTGGCGCAGGTTGGCCACGGCTTCGCTGGCCTGGGCCGGGTCACGGTCCAGCGCTGGCAGGTGCTCGAGCAGGCCGGCCAGGGTTTGCCGGGCATCACCGTGCAGAGCTATGGCACAGGGGTAGAAGTCGTTGAACTTGCGCGGGTCGATGTCCACGCGCAGCAGCTCGCCGCTGATCGGCAGGCGCTCGCGCCAGAAATCGGTGTCGGCCATTTCGGTACCCACTGCCAGCACCACGTCGGCCTGGCTTATCAGCTGCCAGCCGGGCTCGACGCACAGGCTGGCGCCGGCATTCAGTGGCGCGTCCGCTGGCAGCAGGCCCTTGCCGGCCACGCTGGTGAACAATGGCGCTGCCAGCCGAGTGCTCAGCTGGCGCAGCTGCTCGGCCGCGTGCAATGCCCCACCACCGGCAATGATCATCGGCCGCTTGGCGGCGGCCAGTTTCATGGCGGCCTGGTCGAGGATGTCGCGGCAAGGCTGGCCGCGCCCGGGGCGGCGCACTACCTCATCGCTCCAGTCACGGTTGACCGGCGCGGCAAGCACGTCCAGCGGCACCGAGATGTGCACCGGGCGCGGCCGTTCGCTGTCGAACACGGCCCATGCGCGGGCGATCAGCTCGGGCAGGTCGTCGCCGTGCAGGGCCACGGCGGAGAACGCTGTAATCGGCGCGGTCATGGCGCGCTGGTCCTGGGTTTCGTGCAGGCAGCCCCAGCCCTTGCCCAGGCTGGCAGTGTGGTTGACGCTGGAAATCACCAGCATCGGGATGGAGTCGGCGTAGGCCTGGCCGATGGCGGTGGCGGCATTGGTCACGCCCGGGCCGGTGATGACGAAGCACACCCCCGGTTTGCCGCTTACCCGTGCATAGCCGTCGGCCATGAAGCCGGCGCCCTGCTCGTGGCGGGTCAGCACATGGCGGATGCCGCTGCCCGGCAGGCCGCGGTACAGCTCCAGGGTGTGCACGCCGGGGATGCCGAAAACCGTCTCCACGCCGTAGTTGGCCAACAGGCGCACCAACGCCTGGCCGGCGGTCGGGGTGTGCTTATTCATGTCGTTCTCCTTGCGCCTGGCCGAGGCGGATCAGCGCGTCGACCGCAGTCGTGCCGTGGGCACCGACCATCAATGGGTTCACATCCAGCTCCAGCAGTTGCCCGGCGTTTTCGCAGGCGTAGTCGGCCACCGCGCGGATAGCCGCAACCACTGCGTCGAGGTCGGCGGCCGGGCGGCCACGGAAGCCTTGCAGCAGGCTGGCACTGCGCAGGCCGAGCAGCGCGCTGCGGATGGCATCGTCGGTGGTTGGCAGCAACAGACTGACGCTGTCCTTGAGCAGCTCGACCAGCACGCCACCGGCACCGATCACCAGGGCCAGGGCGAAGTCATGCTCGCGCTTGATGCCGACGATCAGTTCGGCCAGCGGCGGCTCGGCCATCGGTTCGAGCAATACCTGGTCGAACGCTACCTGCGGGGCGTAGGCGGCGATGCGCTGGCGCATCTGCACCAGCGCAACCTCGAGGGCGGCGGCATCGCGCAGGTTCAGCGCCACCGCACCGGCTTCGGTCTTGTGCGGCAGTTGCGCGCTGACCGCCTTCAATACCAGCGGATAGCCGACGCGGGCGGCATCTGCCACAGCGCGCTCGGGTGTGCTCAGCACCCCTGCCGGTACCGGCAGGCCGAAGGCACGCAGGGCTTGCTTGGATTGCCATTCGTCCAGCAGCTGGCCCTCGCCCGCGATGGACTGCGGGCACAGCGGTACCCGCGTGGCCTCACCCTGTTCCAATAGCCGCTGGCGGTTGCGCTGGTAGGCGACGATGCGCCCCCAGGCTGCCAGGCCATCCTCCACGCCCTGCAGGGCGGCGATGCCACGCGCGTGCAAACGCTGGCGCGCGCAGGCGGGCAACAGCTCCGGGAATGCCGAGGTGACGAAGCCGATCTTGCCGTGGCGTTCCAGCGCATCGCAGTACAGCGCCAGCAGCAGGTCGCATTCCTTGCGTTCGCCAGTGAACTCCGCCGGGTAGTCCAGCACCAGCATGGCCGCGTCGGCTGCGCCGCTCAGAGTGCTGTCGAGCATGCGTTGCAGGGCCGCTGCATCACCCCAGATGGCCGTGGTGAAGTCCAGCGGGTTGACCAGGTTGGCATAGGCCGGCAGCACCTCGGCCAACTGCGCCACCTGCCCTTGTGCGAGCTTCGGCAGGACCAGCTGGTTGCGCTCGGCATAGTCGGCGATCAAGCCGGCATCGCCACCCGAGCAGGCCAGGGCGATCAGCTCGCCATTCACCGGCAGGCGCCCACAGGCGGCGGCCTTGAGGGTTTCAACGAAGCTCACCGGGCCACTGACGCGGATCACGCCCAGGCGCTGGAACAGGCTGTCGTACAAGGCATCGGAGCCGGACAGCGAGCTGGTGTGACTGAGCGCCAGTTCGGCGCCGATCTGCGACACGCCAGTCTTCAGCGCAATGATCGGCGTGCCCTGCTGCAATGCCTTGCAGGCAGCACGGGCGAAGCCCGGCACGTTCTTCAGGCCTTCCAGGTGCAGGCCGATGGCGGTTACCCGTGGGTCGTCGAGCAGCACGTCCATCAGCTCGGCCACGCCCAGTTGTGCCTGGTTGCCGACCGAGGCCATGTAGGCCACCGGCAGCGAGCGGTCGCTCATCGACAGGTTGTAGGCGAAGTTGCCACTCTGGGTGAGGATCGCCACGCCCTTCTCCACCTGCTGGCCGCCATGGGCCACCGGCCACAGGGCAGCGCCGTGCAGGTAGTCGAGCAGGCCGTAGCAGTTGGGGCCGAGCAAGGCCATGTTGCCGGCGGCGGAAAGCAGGCGCTGCTGCAGCTGGCGGCCCTCTTCGCCGCTTTCGGCAAAACCCGAGGCATAGCAGATGGCGCCACCGGCGCCGCGTGCGGCCAGCTCGGCAACGCACTGCAGGGTCAGTTCGCGGTTGGTGGCGATGAACACCGCGTCCGGGGCATGGGGCAAGTCGGCCACCCGTGCCACACAGGGAATGCCTTCGAGGCTGTCATGCTGCGGGTTGACCAGCCACAGCTCGCCACCAAAGCCACCTTCGGCGCAGCGCTTCAGCGCCCGGGCCATGCTGCGCCCGCCGACGAAGGCCAGGTGCCGGGGTGCCAGCAGGCGCTTGAGGTTGTCACGAATCGAATGCGACATGGGTGTTCTCCTGGCGCTCAGCGCAGCAGCGGGCGCAGCAGTTCGCGGGCGATGATGTGCCGCTGGATTTCCGAGGTGCCTTCCCAGATGCGCTCGATGCGTGCGTTGCGCCAGATGCGCTCGACCGGCCCTTCATCCATCAGGCCCATGCCACCGAAGATCTGTACGGCTTCGTCGGCAACCTTGCCCAGCACCTCGCTGGCGAACAGCTTGGCCATGCCGGCCTCGCCGTCGGTCATGCTGCCCTGGTCCATCTTCCAGGCGGTGTGCAGGGTGAGCATTTCCGCAGCGCGAATCTGCGTGGCCATGTCGGCGAGCTTGAACGACACGCCCTGGTAGCTGCCAATGGCCTGGCCGAACTGCTTGCGGTCGGCGGCCCATTGCAGCGACAGGTCGAGGGCACGCTGGGCCTGGCCCACGCAGTTGGCGGCGACCATCACCCGGCCGGCGGTGAGCCAGGCGTTGGCCACCTCCCAGCCCTTGCCGACCTCGCCCAGCACCTTGCTGGCCGGCACCCGGCAGTCGTCGAAGAACAGCTCGTAGGTGTGGTAGCCACGGTTGCTCACGCACTTGGGACCACGGCGAATGGTCATGCCCGGCGTGCCACGGTCGACCAGCAAGGCCGTTACCGCATTTCGCTTGCGCCCGTTGTGCTCGTAGGTGTCGGTGACGGCGAAGACGATGGCGAAATCGGCGTGGCCGGCATGGCTGATGAAGTGCTTGCTGCCGTTGATGACGAAGTCGTCACCCTGGCGCACGGCACGGGTCTTGATGGCGTTGGCATCGGAGCCGGCGCCCGGCTCGGTGAGGGCGAAGCAGTCGATCTTCTCGCCCTGCACGCAGGGCAAAAGGTAGTCGTTGATCTGCTCGTCCTTGCAGGCCATGAGGATTTTCGATGGCCGCGCGACGAACACGTGCAGGGCCCAGGACACCTTGGACAGTTCGCGCTCGATAAGCGCCTGGGACAGATAGTCCAGGCCACCGCCGCCGACCTCCTCGGGCATGTTGAAGGCATAGAACCCGGCGGCGATGGCCTTGCCGCGGATCTGCGCAGCCAGCTCGGGCGACACGGCATCGGCGCGGTCCACTGCCTCCTCATGGGGCAGCAGCTCCTTGGCGACAAAACTGCGTACCGCTTCCACCAACATTTCTTGTTCTTGGGTCAGTTGGAAATTCATCTGCGAAGGTCCTGGTGAGGGTCGGTTATCGGGTTACTGGCCGGTAAAACGGGGTGCGCGGCGCTCCACCGAGGCTTGCAGTGCCTCGGCACCGTCCTGGCTGCGGCCGCACAGCAGGCCGGCCTGGCGCTCGGCCTCCAGCTGCTCGGCCAGGGTGCGCCGGGCGCCATCGCGGATCAGCCGCTTGGTCTGCGCGTAGGCGAAGGTGGGGCCGTTGGCCAGGCGCCCGGCCAGCTCGGCGGCCACGGCGGGCAGTTGCTCGTCGGCACAGACTTCGCTGACCAGCCCGGCCGCCAGGGCACGTTCGGCACCCCACAGTTCATCGAGGAACAACAGGCGCTTGGCCTGCTCGCTGCCGATCAGCCGTGGCAGGTGCCAGCTGGCACCGGCATCGGGGCTGTAGCCCATGCTGGTGTAGCCGGCCTTGAAGCGCGCCGAGGCTGCGGCGATGCGCAGGTCGCAGCACAGGCTGAGGTCCATGCCACCGCCCACGGCGGTGCCGTTGATGGCAGCGATGGTGGGCTTGTCGAGGCTGTGCAGGCGCAACATCAGGGCGTGGGCGGTTTCGGTCCAGCCGTAGCTCTCCAGGGTGCCCTGGGCCTCGGCCGCGGCCCATTCGGCCAGGTCGGCACCAGCGCAGAAGCTGCGCCCGCTGCCGGTCAGCACCACCACGCGCACGGCCGGGTCGCTGTTGCAGGTTTCCAGCAGGGCGTGCAGTTGCTTGAGGGTGGGGATGTCCAGCGCATTGCGCTGCTCGGGGCGGTTGAGGGTGATCCAGGCAACGCCGGCTTCGACCTTCAACAGTGACGACGACGGGGTGGTCATGGGGGGCCTCGGTGTTGTTGTGATGGTTTGAGAGGGCTTGATGAGGGAGATACTAAACGAGTGTTCAACAAGGCGGCAATTGGGCGGGGATGGGGCTGTAACAACGCTTGAAAACGATATATATCGTTGTTTTTATTAGCTTTATTTGTTGTATCAAGGTTCAGATAGGAGGTGGTTGTTACAACTTTGTACAACTGACGGATTGCTGGGGGCGCTTTGCGCCCCATCGCGACACAAGGCCGCTCCTACAGGGGAATCGCGCATCGGCCCGGCCTCGCGCGATCTCTTGTAGGAGCGGCCTTGTGTCGCGATGGGCCGCAAAGCGGCCCCGGCAATCTTCAGCCCAACACCCGAATCAAACCCCTGGCACACTCGGCTCGAAGGCCCCCTGCCGACGGCGGTTGACGAAGAAGTACGCCGCGTAGCACAGGGCAATGAAGCCAAAGCCCCAGTACAACGACGGCCGCTGGGTTTCATCCAGCGCCAGGAACACGAACAGCGAGCTGCACAGGGTGATGCACAGCAGCGGCACCAGCGGGTACAGCGGCGCCTTGTACTTCAGGTCCTGCAGTTGCCCACCATCTCGCAGGTAGGCCTTGCGGAAGCGGTATTGCGCCAGGGCGATGACGATCCAGGTCACGGTGCCGGACATGCCACTCACCGCCATCAACACCATGAACAGGGTGTCGGCGGCAATGAAACTGGTCATCAGCGAGATCAGCGCGAAGCACAGGGTGATGCTCAGCGCCCGCAACGGCACGCCACGCTTGCTCAGCGGCGACAGGCTTTTCGGCGCCATGCCGCTCTTGGACATGGCCCAGAGGATGCGCGTGGAGGCGTACAGCCCGGAGTTGCCCACCGAGAGGATGGCGGTGAGGATGACGAAGTTCATCAGGTCGGCGGCAAAGGGAATACCCACCATGTCGAACACCTGCACGAACGGGCTTTCCATCAGCCCGGCCTGCTCGAACGGCACGATGGCCGAGAGCACGGCAATCGCCAGCACGTAGAAGATCAGCACGCGGAACACCACGTTGCGCACGGCCCGCGGGATGCTCTTTTCCGGGTGCTCGGTCTCGCCGGCCGCCACCCCCATGATTTCACAGCCCTGGAAGGCATAGACCACGGTCATCATCACCGCGAACACCGCCGACAGGCCATGGGGGAACAGCGACTCGCCCACCAGGTTGTCCAGCATCGGTGCTGGCGCCCCGCTGCTCAGCGGGATGGCGCCGAAGATCACCAACATGCCGATGATGATGAAGCCGAGGATGGTCGCCACCTTGATCCCCGAGAACCAGTACTCCGCCTCGCCGAAGGCACGGGTGGCCAGGGCGTTGAGGCCGAACAGCACGACCACGAACAGCGCCGACCAATACCAGATCGGCACCTCCGGGAACCAGCGGGTCATCAGCATGCCGGCGGCGGTGAACTCCAGGCCCACGGTGGTGGCCCAGCTCATCCAGTACACCCAGCCGATCATGAAGCCGGTGGCCGGGCCGATGAACTTGGTGGCGTGGGCCTGGAACGAACCGGACACCGGCATCTGCACCGACAGCTCGCCCAGGCAGACCATCACCAGGTACATCAGCAAACCCGCGACCAGGTAGGCCAGGATCGCGCCTATCGGGCCACCCTGGTTGATGGTCACACCCGAGCCCATGAACAGCCCGGTGCCGATCACCCCGCCCAGCGACAGCATGAAGATGTGCCGGCTTTTCAGCGCGCGGGTGAGCTGGATCTTTTCGCGGTTGTCAGTCATGGCGCACCTCGCCTTTGCGGCCGGTGCCAGACCACGCGGGGGTGCCGCACGGTGTGTTGGGAAGGAGGGGCTGAGCGCTACGGCATGTCATTATTCTTGTCTCCAATAAGCCTCATGGACCGCGTGCAACACGGTTGCCTTGGATTATTGGAAACGGATGTAAGGTGCCGTTGAACGAACGGATCGAAGATGTAAAAAGTCGTAAGGTTTTTGTACGTCAGCTCTGGATCAACTGTTCCAGGGTGGCGCGGGCCTGGGCAAGCTCGTTGGCCAGCGGCGCGTCGAGCGCTTTCAATGCCTGTTCGTCATGCTGCCGGGCAGCGTCCTCAAGGCGACGCAACAGCGCAGCCAGCCCACAAAAGCCCAGGGAATCGCAACTGCCGGCCAGGCGGTGGGCCAGGTGCAGCACTTCGGTAAAGTCCTGGGCCGGCAGCGCCTCGGCCAACGCCGTGGCGTGATGTTCCAGCGACTGGCGCAGCACCTTCAACAGGCCTTGCAGCTTCTGTTCACCCAGCAGCGAGCGGTGGGTGTCCAGCAACGACCAGTCCATTGTCGAGTCGACGCCAGCCACTTCAGCAGGCGCCGCTTCGGCCAGCGCCTGGCGCAGGTTGTCCAGCCGCAGGGGCTTGGCCAGCACTCCCTGCATGCCGGCATCCAGGTAGCCTGGGACTTGCCCCGGCTGCACGCCAGCCGTCAGTGCCAGGACCCGGCTATGGCGGTTCGGCCCGGGCGTGGCACGCAGTTGCCGGCACAGCTCCACCCCGCTCATGCCGGGCAGATGCACGTCGAGCAGGATCAGGTCGAAGCGCCGCTGTGCGCAGGCCTGCAAGGCTTGCACGGCGTCTTCTGCAAAGCTCACCCGGTGGCCATCGCGCAACAGCAACCCACCGGCCACCTCGCGGTTCAGTGCCACGTCTTCGACCACCAAGATGTCCAGGCTGGCCATGGGCGACGGGGCTGGTGAACTGGCCAGCACTGGCTGCCCGCGGGCCATGTCGAGTTCGAACCAGAAGCGACTGCCCTGCCCCTGCACGCTGTCCAGGCCAATGCAGCCCCCCAGTTTTTCCACCAGGTGCTTGCAGATCGCCAGGCCCAGGCCGGTGCCGCCGTAGCGCCGGGCCACTGCCTCGCTGGCCTGGACGAAGCGGTCGAAGACCCTGGCCTGCACAGCCGGCTCGATGCCGATGCCATTGTCGCTGACCGACACCCGCAGGCGCTGCGAGCCCTGGTCACTGGCCAGTACCTGCACCGCAAGCCGCACTTGCCCCTGTTCGGTGAACTTGATGGCATTGGCCAGCAGGTTGCTGAGCACCTGGCGCAGGTACTGTTCGGCACCGTGCTGGTAATCGGCCAATTGCTCGTCGATATCCAGTTGCAGGGTGTCGCCATTGTCCCGGGCCATGGGTTCGAGCAGCGCCAGCACTTCCTGGCACAACTGGCGTAGCGAAAAACCGACCAGCTCGGCGCGGCTCTCGCCCTCCTCGAGCCGGGCGAAATACAGCACCTCGTTGAGAATCGCCAGCAACCCCTCGCCGGCCTTGTACAAGGCCTCGACGCGCTGGCGGTCGGCCGCCTCCAGCCGGCCGCCGCGCAGCAGCTCGGCCATGCCGAGAATGCCGTTGAGCGGGGTACGCAGCTCATGGCTCATGGTCGCCAGGAAGCGTGACTTGGCCAGGTTGGCGGCTTCGGCCTCGTCCTTGGCCCGGGCCAGGCTGGCGGTACGCCGCTCGACCATGGCCTGCAGTTCGTCGCGCTTGTCCTGCAGCGCCAGGCGGTCGCGCTCGCGGCGTTCGATGTCACTGAGGATGGCGCGGCGCATGTCATCCAGGGCATTGGCCACGGTGTCGATCTCGTCCGGGCGCGTTGATGGCCGGCGCCCCAGGCGCAACGGTTCCTGCCATTGGCCGCCGCCAATACGCCGGGCGAACTCGGCCATCACTTGCAGGTGGCGGGTGACCAGGCGGTAGAACAGCCCCGACAGCGCCACCGCCAGGCCACACAGGAACACGCCCATCCACAGCAGGCTGGCAAGGCCAGTGGCATACAGCCGTCGGTGCACCGCGCCCAGGTCGATGCTCACTTCCAGCTCGCCCAGATGCCTGGCCGGCCCCGAGGGCGGCTGGTAATCAAGGGCGAAGCGTTCGATGCGCAGCGGCCCCTTGGGCTCGGCGACGCCGCGCAGCATCTGGAAATCGTCACTGACCAGACGCACCCGGGCGACATCGGAAAAGTCCACCAGGCCGCGCAGTTGTGTATCCAGCTGTGCCTCGTCCAGGTCCCACAGGCTGCGCTCCAGGCTGGCCAGGTAACCGGCGCGGATCAGCGCCATGCGCGCCTCGATATCGCGCATCTCGCGGCGGTATTCGAAGTACAGCTGCACCGAGCTGGCCAGCACGGTAAAGCACAGGCTGAACAGCAGGATGAACAGCAGCAGGCGGCGCAGCAAGCCATCGGTGCGCAGGCGGATCATCGGGAGTCCGCCGGCAGGTTGACCATGTCGCGGTAGGTCACTTCGCTCTGCTCCAGCCAGCGCTCGATCTCGCCGGCCTGGTTCATGCGCAGCAACTGCGCGTCTATTTCGTCCATATGCTGGCTCAAGGGCGATTGCCGTGATATCGCGACGCGCAGGTAGTCCACGCTCAGGGCCGTGGGCAATACGCGGATGTCCTGCGCCCCGGGCAGGTGTTCGATGAACAGCTGGCCGGTGCGCCGCTCCTGGATCACGTAGTCGATGCGCCCACGGATCAGCTTGCCGAAGTTCTGCTGGCTGGACGAAACCCGTTCGATGTTCTGGTGGCGGGCGACGAAGCGGTCGAAGTCGGCGCCGTAGCTTTCGCCGTACAGCAGGCCGCCGCGGTAACTGGCCAGGTCTTCCAGGCGCTGGAACTGCACCGGCCGCAGGCGGTTGTAGAACACCGCCACTTCCTCGCGCACCACCGGCACCGTGGAAAAGCGCATGCGTTGGTCACGCTGGTCGCTGTTGTAGGCCAGCACCACATCCACCCGCCCGGCGGCGGCGTCCATCAGGCAGCGCTTCCAGTTGCCCAGCACCACGGTCTGCACTTCGTAGCCCATGCGCGCAAACAGCTCTCGCACCACGGTGGGGGCCAGGCCGCGTACCTGGTGGCCATCACTCCAGGAAATCGGCGGGTACACCGGGTAATCGCAATAGCGCACCGGCTGCTTTGCACTGGCTTGCACGGCGAACAATGCCAAGGCCAGCACCCAGGCACTGCGGGTCATGCCGCCACGCTGGCGGTGAACAGGTAGCCGGTGCCGTGGATGGTGATGATCAGCTGGGGCTCGGCCGGGTCGTCGTGCAGCTTGCGCCGCAGGCGGCCGACCAGCACGTCGATGGATCGGTCGTTGGGCACCCACTCGCGGTTGCGGATCTGGTCCATCAACTGGTCGCGGCTGAGGGTGTGGCCGCTGTTGCGCAGGAACACGCTGAGCAACTGGAACTCGCCATGGGTCAGCAGGGTTTGCCCGCCTCGGGCGTCGATCAGGCGCCGGCGGTCGGTGTCCAGCGCCCAGTCGGCGAACTGCTTCAGCGATTGCGCGCAGGCCGGCGTCGGGTGCACCTCGCGGGCATGGCGCACGCGGCGGATCAGGTTCTTGGCGCGGGATACCAGTTCGCGGGGGTTGAGCGGCTTGATCACGTAGTCGTCGGCGCCGCATTCCAGGCCGACGATACGGTCGATATCGTCGTTGCGGCCGGTGATGAGGATGATGCCGACCTCCGAACGTACCCGCAGCTCACGGGTCAGGGTGAGGCCGTCCTTGCCGGGCAGGCGGATGTCCAGCAGCACCAGGTCGACATCCTGGCTGCCGAGCAGGGCTTCGGCCTTTTCCGCGGTGTCGGCGCAGTGCACGTCATAGCCTTCCTGGGACAGATAGGCCTGCAGCAAGTCACGAATAAGCGGATCGTCATCGACGATCAATACCCGAGGCGTCATTGCGTGTCGTCTCTTTTTTTTATTGGTTTGTTCTACACACTCGCGACAGCAGCCTACTCGTTACTGAACAGGCGATCAACAGCCCTCCGGCAGGCTGAAGCGACGCCGGCCACCGGCCTGCAGGCCATCGACCCAGGCCTCGCAGATCAGCACGCCCTGCTCGGGGGTAAAGGTACCGGGGTTGAGCCCCGACTCCAGCCACAGGCCATCGAGCAAGGCGCTCAGGCTGATGGCTGCCAGGTCGGCATCGAAGCCCTGCCAGCCCTCCTCCCCGGCCAGCGTGGCCAGCAGCCCGCTCAGCTCATTGCGGTACTCACCATAGGAATGGTCATGCACCTGATTGATCGCATCGGCGGTCTTCACCGCACCCCAGAACGCCAGCCAGGCGTCGAGCAACTGCGGGTCGAGCAGCTCGGCGCAGAACGAGGCACGGAAGAATGCCGACAGCCGCTCGCGAGCATTGGGCGCGGCCTGGGCCATGGCCTCGCGCAGCAGGCCCATCACCCGACCGGTGACCGCCATGTAGGCTTCGGCCACCAGCTCATCCTTGCCGGCGTAGTGATGGCTGATCAACCCGACCGAAACCCCGGCTTCTGCCGAAATCTTGCGGATCGACGCCCCCTGAAAGCCATGGCGCTTGAGGCATACCAGGGTCGCCTCGACCAGGTTGGCTTTGCGCAATTCCGGCAGCATGCGGTGGTAGCGGGCTTCCTGGTTCATCGGCGGCTCTCGGGCTAGGGGCTGGACTGAACGACTGTACAACAAGCCGGACTGCGTGATAAACCCTTGCCAATCTTGCCCACAACAACAAAAACGGCTGCCATGAACGACCTGATCACACGTGACCTGGACCAGGGCCTGCTGACCCTGTCCTTCAACCGCCCCGACAAGCTCAATGCCTTGAACACCGCCATGTACCAAAAGCTTGGCGACCTGCTGCTGGCGGCAGGTGAAGACCCTGATGTCGAAGCTATCATCATCACCGGTGGACCGCAGTGCTTTACCGCCGGCAATGACTTGCGCGACTTCCTCGACAACCCGCCTGCCGACCTGGACAGCCCGGTGTTCCGCCTGATGCGGGTGGTGATGGGCCTGGACAAACCGCTGATCGCCGCGGTCAGTGGCGCGGCGATCGGCATCGGTGCCACCCTGCTGTTGCATTGCGACCAGGTGCTGGTCAGCCGAACGACCAAGCTGCGCATCCCTTTCGCGCCGTTGGGCGTGTGCCCGGAGTTTGGTTCCAGCCTGCTGCTGCCCCGTTTGCTTGGCCATGCCCGGGCGGCTCGCCTGCTGCTGGCAAACGAGTTGCTTGATGGCGAACGGATGGTGGCCTGGGGGCTGGCCAATGAACTGCATGAAGACGGTGAACAGTGCCTTGCAGCTGCCCGGCGCCTGGCACGGCAGCTGCTAGGTTACCCGCAGGCGGCGCTGCGCATCAGCAAGCGGCTGCTCAAGGACGGCCAGCGGGCCGAGCTCGAGGCGACAGTGGCGCGGGAGGCCCGGTTGTTCATCGAGTGCTTGCGCGCTGAAGAAGCGCGAGCGGTGTTGCGAGGGTTGATCAAAGATTGAAACCCAGGGGCCGCGTTGCGGCCCATCGCCGGCAAGCCAGCTCCCACCTCGACTGCATCGACCTCAAGCCTTGTGCAGTACCTGTGCGGTCAACTGTCTCGCTCAAATTTTAAAAGTTGGCGCGATTCCCTGTAGGAGCGGCCTTGTGTCGCGAAAGGGCTGCAAAGCAGCCCCAGGAAAACTCAGGAACCCCAGGATTGCTAATAGCCGGTCATCTCCAGATACCCACGGCCACCCGCACTCCCGGTCAAGCGCACTGGCCCCTCCCAATACGGGAATCGTGTATCCATCCAGGCCTGCGATTCCACAGCCTCGACCTGCACATCCACGCCATGCCCCGGCACCTGCACCCGCCATCGCGTCGGCACCTGCTTGCCGTTCTTCTGCCGAGCCCAGGCCAGCGCCTGTAGCTGGATCTGCGCCCCCTGCAGCACCACCACTTCACCCTGCGGGCCAACCCAGGTCCCGGCGCGATACGCCTCCCCCTGCACTTCGCGCACCTGGAACAGCATCAGCCTGGCGCCACTGTCCAGGTGCAGGGAAAACCAGTCCCACCCCGTCTGCCCGGCAGCCAGCGGCTGGCTGCTCCATTCCCGGTCCAGCCAGGCCCGGCCGGTGACGGCAATGCACTGGCCGTCACGCTGCACTTCCCCACTCACCCGATAGAACGGCTGACTGTAATAGTACGAAGCCTGCCCCTTGCCGGACTTCTCGCTGTAGCCCTGGTCCCCGTGCAGCACCAAGGGCCGATCGCTGTGCAGTTGCAGGTCATAGCGAAAGCCGTCACCACCGGCGACCATTTGCAGGTGCTCGATGCCACTGCTGCCCTGCAACGACCAGTCATTGATCCACGCCCGGAACGGCTGGGCCTGCACACCGGCCTGGCCGATACCCCCGCGCGCCAAGGTTTCGCCAGACCGATGCCCTCCGGGGCCGGTCAGCGCCGCGTGCCCCATCCACAGGTTCGGGCTGTTCCAGCCGGCAGTCTCGGGGCCTGGGCGCAGGGCCGAGCGAAACAGCGTCCACTGCGCGCCCCAGTCCCGCCCCTGGAAGTCCTGGAGGTTGGCGGTGACATACCACCATTCGATGCGAAAGCCATCATGTGCCCCGTGGTCACGCGGAAATTCCAGGCGATGGCCGCGCCGTACCTGGCTGAATTCACCCGCCTGCTGCCCGAGCCCGGCATAGCTTTGCTCGGCGGGCTGATCACAGCCGCCCAGCAACCCACACAGCAACAGCCAGGCGCTACGCTTCATCGGCAAACGGCCTCAACAGTTCGCGTGGCTGGCGACGCGCCAGCTGCCACAAGGGCCACGCGCTGGCCAACAGGCTGGTAAGCATGCCCAGCACCGCCAGGTGCAGCAGTTGCGCAGGGAACACGTAGAGCGGCAAACGCCAGCCGAATGCCTGCACGTTCACCACCGCGACCAGGCACCAGGCCAGCAGGATGCCCAGCGGAATCGCCAGCAGCACGGTAAGGCTGCTCAGCAGCAGTGTCTGCCCGAGGCTCAGCCACACCAGATGCGTGCGCCGCACACCCAGTGCCCACAGCGGCGCCAACTGGCCCAGGCGGGTCTGGCCCAAGGTCAGCAGGTTGATGAACAGCGCCACGCCTGCCACGCCAAGGGTAAGGCTGTTGAGCGCGGCGGTGGCGGCGAAGGTGCGGTTGAACACGTCGGTCGACCAGCGTTTGAGACGCGCCTGCTCGACCACGCGGCTGTCGTCCAGGGCGAAGCGCTGTTGCAATGCAGCCTCGAGCGCCGACGCCTGATCGCCCACCAGATCGACACTCAACCCGGTCAGGGTTGCCTGTGGCCAATGCCCGCGCAGCCAGCCGGCATTGACCAGCATGTGCCCTTTGGGGTTGCCGTAATCGGCATAGATGCCCACAACACTCAGGGCTGGCGAAGTGTCTGCGGGCAGCCTCAGGCGATCACCCAGCTGCAGCTTCAGTCGCCTGGCCAACTGTTCACTGAGCATCACGGCCTGCCCGGCGGCCAGTTGTTGCCAGGCCTGCTTTTGCTGCGCCAGCAATGGCCAGCGAGTGCGATAGACGGGATGATCGACGATGCCCTGGAGCTGCACCGGCCAGCCCTGCAGCTGTGTTTCCACACGCCAGCCGGGCAACACCACACTCACCGAAGGTTGCTGCCCAAGCCACTCGGCTATCTGCAAGCCCTGGGCGGTGTCCCTTGGGGTGACATACAGGTCGGCGGACAGGCGCAGGTCAAGCCAGCCGACAAAGGTCTTGCGAAAGCCCTCGGTCATGCTGCCCACCCCGACACTGGCCGCCAGCGCCAGCAACAGTGCCATCAACGCCAGGCTCAGGGCCGGCAATTGCTGGCGGCTGTCGGCGATGAACCATTGCGACAAAGGCCGCCGGCAATGGCGCGCCAGCCAGGCCAGCACCCGATCGAGCAAGGCCGGCAGCAGCAGCGCCGCCGCCAGCAGCAAGCCTGCCAGCAGGCCGAACGCGCTGGGCAGGCTGTCGCCCAGCACGCCACAGCCCAGGGCCAGCAAAAGCAACAGGCCAGCCACCAGGGCCTGGCGCCGCAGCCAGGGGCCCTGGGCCAACCGCCATGCCTGAGGTTGCGCCAGCGCCAGCAACGGCAACCGCGCCGCACGCAGTACACTACCCAAACCCGCCAGCAGCGCCCCCAGCACGCTCACCAGCACGCCCATCAGCCACCACCCTGCGGGCAGGCTCAGCGCCCCGGCGACCTGGGCGCCATACAGGCCGCGCAAGCTGGCGGCCACATCGGGCAGCAACCACGCGGCCAGCCCGTAACCACTGGCCACGCCGGCCAGACCGCCCAGCACCGCGAACAGCCCCAGTTCCAGCACCAAGGCGCACAGCAGGGTTTGCAGGCTGATGCCACAGGCGCGCAGGTTGCGAATCAGGCCGCGCCGCTGTTCCAGTGCCAAACCGATTGCGGCATGGGCAATGAACAGGCCGACGACAAACGCCAGCAGGCCAAGAGCTGTCAGGTTGAGGTGGAAACTGTCGGTCAGCCGCTGCAAGCCGCCATCGTCCTGCCGGGGTTGCAGCTCAAGGTAAGGCGCGATGTCCGCCGGCAATGGCCCCGGCGTGGCAGCCACCAGCAAGCGCGACAACTGCCCGGGTGCATGCAGCAACGCCTGGGCGTGGCCGATATCGACCACGATCACCCCTGGGGCCAGCGCTGGCTGTAGAACCAACGGCGGCAGCAGCTGCCCTTCGCTGTCGCGTACTGACGCCCCGGGGCCTGCATTCAGCTGGCGCAAGGTGTCTGGCCCGACCCAGGCTTGCCCGGGCAGGCCGACAAAGGCCTGCAGATCGAACGTTCCGAGCTGTACACCGGCGATGCTGCTGGCCGGCGGCAGGCTCAACGGCTCGATGCCGATCAACCGCACGCTGCGCGCCGGCTCACCAGCAAAGCGCAAGCGCCCTTCCAGTACCGGCGTCACCGCCCAGCCCAGCCTGCGCAACTGCACGTACAGTGCCTGGTCGAAGCGCTCGCCACGGCGCGGCACCAGTTGCGCCTGCAACGGCCCGGCCAGCACCGCGCTGGCCCGGGCATAGTCGCTGCGTGCCTGGCTGTTCAGCGCCTGCACGCCGGTCCACAGCGCCGTGGCCAGCCACAGGCCGGTGAAGATGCTGAAAAACTGCACGCGATGGCGCCGCCAGTGGCTGAGCAGCGCCAGCAGGGCCAGCGATAGAAGTCTCATCCGCCCTGCTCGGGCCGCACGCGGCCGGCCTGCAGGTAACAACGCTGCTGAAGGCGCGCTGCCAGCCGCGGGCTGTGGGTCACCATCAGCACCCCACTGCCAGCCTCGGCGACCAGCTGCAACAGCAGGCTCAACACCTCATCGCTGCTGGTTTCATCGAGGCTGCCGGTGGGTTCGTCGGCCAGCAACCAGGCCGGGCGCCCGGCCAGGGCGCGGCCGATGGCGACCCGCTGTTGCTGGCCGCCAGACAATTGCTCCGGGTAACGCGCCAGCAAATCCGCCAAACCCAGGCGCTGCGCCAGGTAGGCCAGCCAATCGGGATCATGCCGACCGGCCAGCCGGGCCTGGAACGCAAGATTGGCCCCCACGTCCAGGCTGCTGATCAGGTTGTACTGCTGGAACACCAGGCCGATGCCCTCCCGCCGCCACAACGCCAGCGACGCCTCGGAACGGCTGTCGAGCGGGGTGTCGTCGATCAGGATGCGGCCACTGTCGGCACGGTCCAGGCCGGCTACCAGGTGCAGCAAGGTACTCTTTCCACTACCCGACTCGCCCATCAGCGCCAGGCTGCTGCCGCGCGCCAGGCGCAGGTCGACACCCTGCAACACGGGAAGCGGGCCCTGGGGGGTGGGGAATGATTTGTGCAATTGCTCGATGACCAGCATCGACGGGCCTTGGTGGGTTCAGGGGTCTTCTTAGGAATAGCAGGTTCATCGCGGTGTGAACGAACACTCGTCGTTTTCCTCGATAAAGCAATTTCCGACTCTATTCGAAAAGCGGTATCCAGCTTCAACTCTCGATGAACTTATTAATTCCACGACCCTGAAAGCCTTACCGAAAAGTCAATATAAACAGCCCCGTGCCAATAAAAAAAGACACTTCCTACAGAAAGTTCTTTTTATTGGTCGATATCCACTTTCAGACGAGAAAACAATGACCTGAATCAGAAACCATCGACTACGATCAGCATTCACTTCGCACCCGTTAGTTACGGCAAGAGACTCAACCATGGAAAAACCAGTAGTTCCGCACGCCGCTGGCCAGGTCGATATCGCTTTGGAAAGCGCCCACCAGTACGCCTATTTCCAGCTACTGGAATTGCTGTATCAAGTACACGACGACGATCTGGAACAACGCCCACTTGCTCGAGAGACGAGACGCCGATTACGGCTGGAAGTGTCCCCCAGTCTGTCTTTCCCTGTTGCCGATGTGTTGCGCGCCGATCGCTTGAAGGACGACCGCTACCGCATCCAGGCCAGCTTTCTGGGCCTGCATGGCACAGACTCGCCACTGCCCACTTACTACCTTGACGAGATCGCCTACGAAAACGCACACGGCATCGGTTTACGCCCGGCTTTCCTCAATTTCTTCAACCATCGCCTTCATACCCTGCTCCATCAAGGATGGCGCAAGTACCGCTACTACGTACGCTTCCAACCGGGCGCTAAGGACGGTTTCTCCCGCTATGTCTTCGCCCTGATCGGCCTTGACGACTCAGCACTCCGCGGCGGTACGCCGCTACCCTGGAGCCGCTTGCTCAGTTTCGTGGGAATGATCGCCAGCCGCAGCCGCTCGCCCGGCATGGTAGCCGGCATGATCGCGCATTGTTTCGACCTCCAGCAGGTTGCCATCCGCGAATTCGAAAAGCGCACCGTGTCCATTCCCACTTCCCAACGCAACTGCCTGGGGGCCAGAAACTACCAACTCGGCAACAACTTCCTGGTTGGCGACAGCATCGAGTCACGCAGCAGCAAGTTCACCATTGTGATCGCAGGCCTGGATCAGCAGCAGTTCCGCGAATTCCTGCCCAGCGGTGACAACTACCAGAGGCTGGCGCGGCTGGTGGAATTCCTGCTCCGTGATGTCGGGGCCTATGACCTGGAGTTACGCATGTGCGCCGAGCAAGCCCCACCTTTCAGCCTACGGGCCGAGCATGGCACCCACCTCGGTTGGACAAGCTTCATCGCCAACCGCAATGACCCCACGCCTCCCCCTGTTCGCCTCACGGTACGCACATGAGTACAAATGTTCTCTCCCCCAGCATCACGCTCACCGTCCTCAACCCGGAAAAACTCTTGCACGGCAGCGAACCGCGGCATCGCTTCGATCGGGCTGGCGGTACCATCGGCAGTCAAGGTGCTTGGCGCCTGCATGATCGGGGCGTTCGCATCCTGCCGGTGCACTGTGAAATCGGCTGGCATGAAGGCCATTTCTGCATCATTGACCACAGCGGCAAGAGTTTCATGAATGGCAGTGACTCCCAGTTGCTTTCGGGTACGCCTATCCGCCTCAGGCACAACGACAGACTGCAGATGGGTGACTATCAGATTGCCATACACCTGGGCGAGGACGAGGTAGAGCCGGAGCCGCATACCGGCAGAGACCCACTCTGCGAGCTGGGGGTTAATCAGCAGATGTGCCCGCTGCAGATACTTGGCGTACCGATTACGGATATCGCCGGATTTTTCCAAACCTCAATGCCTGGGCCTGTGGATGAGCTTGATCCGTTGGCCTATCTGGACAGGGCCGCACAAGCCCGGGTTGACCCGGCCATAGTCGAAATATTCGGCAAGGAGGTGCAATGAACAAGCCTGTAGGTTTGCTACTGGCCTGCCTGGCGATCAGTGGCTGTACTTCGATCAGCAAGATCTACCAGGTGGCGATGGATCCGTCTTTGCCAGTCGGTGGCCCCAACAATGAAATCAGCCACCTGGCGCTGAGCCTCTACGCCGCAGACGCGCCTGCGCCTGTCAGCCTCGAACCGACAGATTCAGGCGAACAAATACCGCTGCATGGCCACCCGGAACAGCTGGCGGCCAACCTCAGCGCCACAAGTCCTGTCGAGCTGACTGACAAGCTGAGCTCACTGGCGGAGCAGCTGCACCGCAACTACCCCGCTTCTGTCGAGGGCGAGCAAGCCATCGTCGGGCCGAAGGCGCCTGCGGCATTGGCCAGTTACGCAACGCCCCAAACCGGTTTGCCTGAGGAACTCGACCTGCAATCACAACACCAAGCCCCGTCATCCATCGTTTTCAAGGTACTTCAGCTCCGTGACGATTCGTTGTTGCTGGATGCCACTTATGAGCAAGTCGAAGAAGACCTGGATAAAGCGCTGGGCACCACGCTGATCAGCATCGATGACTACCGTCTGACCCCTGGCCAGTTCAAGTTCATCGAACACGAAGAAATCAACGAGCGCACCCGCTACATCGCCGTCGTTGCTCGCCTGGGCGATAACTCCAAGGGCCGCTGGAAAGATGCAGTACGCATCCAGTCACGCGGTTACAACCATACCGTACACGTTCACTTCGAGAACAACACCGTTGAACTCAGGCAAGACAGTGAATACCGTCGTGACAAATGATCCGTCCAAATAAGAAATGAGCATCCTGTGAAGGCCGGACCAGGCACCGGAACAAACAGACAACGAATCCCGACCCAGGCCACTGGTATCGGGGTTCTTGGGTGGCCTGCGCCAGGCCCTATCGCCCGGCCACTTCGCTGGCCGTGCCGTCTCGCAACAACCGCTGCGGCAGGGCGAACCCTGCAAAGAGCTGGCGGGTGAAGGGGTTGTTTGCGCCCGTGGTGTGAACCTTGTAGCGCGCCGTATCGCCGGCAATCATGAAACCGAGATCGATACTGGTGGATGTACGGGCATTCAGCCCACCGCGGCTGAGCAGGCGGTAGAGCGACCAGGGGCCGTGATAGCCCAGGCTGACTGTGGTACCCGCAACCTGCACCAGGGTGACACGGCTATGCCCACTCTCCCCGGCAGGGCCCGGCCAGGTCATGCCGATCGGCTCCTTGCCCCGGTCCGCAAACGCATGCAGCTGCCCATCCAGGTCGAAGACACTGCCGCGCAAGCCACCGCTGATCGCCAGAGGCTCGAGGCCAAAGCTCACGTTCAGCTCCCCGCGATTGTCGAAAAACGCATTGCGTATGGCTTCAGCCTGCTTGAGCTGCGCCATGACTTCGGGACGGACCAGGTAACCTTCATCCGCACGGGAGTAAAGCGCATCGAGGTTGTCTTCGAGAAACACCGCAAGGTACTGGTCCTGGAAGCGCTTGAGCTGGCCTTGCGGGCCAAAGAAGGCTTCAAAATCCTTGAGCGATACATCCGGCCCGGCCGGGTCGATGGGGTAGCGTGAGGCCAGTCGTTCCTGGTAGACGCTGTAAACCTCAGCATCCCAACGCTGCTCCAGCTCCCGTAACGCCATGACCATCAGCACCTGCGAAGTCTGCTCCGCCAGCTGGCGAACATGCCGATTGAGGGGTTCCGGCAGGCCCGTGGCAATGCGCTGAAGGTTGTGAATGGGGTCGGGCGCCGTTTTCGAAAAACGGCTCAACACTAGCGCCAGGGCGGCCTTGCCCCGGTCAGGGTTGTCCTGCACCGCCTTCACGTAGTCGTGTACAGCGCTGATCGCCTGGAGTGTTTCGTCATGGTAGGACGGTTTGTCACCCCGCACGTCGAGCATCCCCGAAAGCCCCGCGAAAGACCGATAGATGCCCATGGCCTGCATGCGAACCTGCAGATCGGCTTTCGATTCCTTCTCGCTGTCCGCGGCCTGCGGATAGATCAGCGTATTGCTGCGCACGGTTTCCAGCAGCCGGCGTATCGGCGCTGCCGGGCCGCTGACTTGTTCCAGAACACTCAAGGCATGCGCAAGATCGCTGAATTCGGCAACCGAAAACTGGTTCAGCACACGCCGCCAACTGTCGATGTAGTCGGCGCTGTACAGGCCTCGCAGACGCTCCGCCAGGGCCTGGCGGTCCATGTCGGAGTAGTAGAGGCTACGCCGCTCCCCTAGCACCCACTGGTCGACCAGGGCGAGGTCGGCCACGTTCTGGCTATGCTGGTCGAAATAGTCGCGAAAGCCCGTCGCCGTGAGTAAAGGTGGCAGGGACAAATTGCCGTCGACGGCCGCCTGGTGATCGCGCTCGGCCAGTGGCCTGTAGACGATATCGAACGCTGGGCCGATCTCGTTGCGCAAATCCAGCTCACCGTGCAATTGCTCCCGAGCCTGCTGCCTCAAGCCAATGTAGACACGCTCGGCCAGCGGCAGCTTGCGCAACTGCTGCTGCGCTTGGGCAACGACTTTCCGGTACTCCGGCAGTTCGACATCTGCGTAGGCCAAAGCGTACCTGAGGTGGCGCATCAGCGCGGCCTGCAGCTGGCCCTGGCCCGGATACGCCCTTTGCCACTCGCGAGCCATCCATTGCTCGACCATCTCTGCCCGACGATTACCGCGATCTTCGATCATGCGATACACGCGCAATGCCGCCAATTGCTCGTCGCTACCAGGGGCAGCTTGCTTGACAGACGCTGCCACGCCGCCCGCAATCACCGGTAGAAAGCGCTGGGCCAGGGCATTCAGGTACGCCTGGTCCACTTGCGGGCCAATGGCTTTGCCCTGGTACAGCCCCATATCCGTGAACACGCTCCAACCAGAGCGATAATCGCCGTACAGGCTCACCGCATCACGGATCTCATTCAACGGCAGCAGCAGGCTGCGCCCGGTCAAATCATCCTTGGCGTCCGTGCTGGTGTTGCTGAACGCAATGCTTTTCTCCAGCACCTGCTCCGCCTTGTCACGGTTGACGCTGTAGAAGTACGCCCAACCACCGGCCATGGCCAACCCGCACACACTCGCCGCCACGGCGCCGCCCTTCAACAGGCGGCCCTTGCGCCGGGCGACCTTGCGGTTGTCGCCCGCCAGGCCGGCCTCGGGGTAGACCACGCGTTGCAACAGCCGCTGCGCGAAATACACCACGGAGGTACCTTGCGGCTTGGTCGACAAAGCCGGGGCAGCGAAGGCAAAGGCGCGGGCAGAAGCATCCGCGAGCAGGTTGCGCACTTCGCCTTGCTGGTAGACCGAGGAAAAGTACAGGCCACGCACCAGCGGTGGGGTGCTGTAGCGGTCACTGACCAGTACATCACCAAGGAAATTCAACAACATCTCCTGCGCCCCGCTCAGTTCCCGAAGCAGCGAGCAGGCGCTCTTGCCCGTGCTGCCAGGCGCTTCCACGGTAGCGCTCATCAGATGCCTGCCAAGGCGCCCCAGGAAGCCCTGATAGGCTCCCTCCAACTCCTGCAGCCAGGCATCGAAGTCCTTTACCGAACCCAGCGTGAAGGTAAAGCCCTGCACCTCTTCCCGCTCACGGGCCGGGAGCGCGGCGAACAGTTCCTCGAAACCGTCCAGCAAGTCGAACTTGCTCATCACCACGTACAGCGGCAAGCGCGTACCCAATTCATCACCCAGCTCCGTCAGGCGCGCACGCAGCATGAATGCCAGGTCACGTCGCGCCTTCGCCGATCGCCCGAACAGGTTGACCATATCCACCAGCAAGACCACGCCATTGAGTGGCCGTCGGCTGCGGTTCTGGGCAAGCCAGCCAATCATGTGCCGCCACAGGCGTCGCTCGACGCCCGCCGGCAGGCCTGAGGGCTCGGCCGGCGCTCTCGCCGTCAGTGCAGCCTCCTGCACTGCTGGCAGCGTGTTGTCATCGCCCCCCTCCTCAGCCGCTGTCGGCGGCTTGATGGGCTTGACCACATACGCCGGGCGCTCGGGCTGGCTGATGAACTCGCCCGGCGGATCGATCAGCACCGCGTCGTCACCTACCCACCAGTCGATGCCAAAAGCCAGGTCCTGATCCGTACTGGCCCGCTGGGTGGCGCCATCGGTGCGGGCGAGTGCAAAACGCTGATCCGAACGGCTGACGAAGCTCGACTTGCCCGCATTCTGTTCACCAAGGATGAGGTACCACGGCACATCGTAACGGTGCCCGCGGCCACCTTGGCTGTCGCGCAAGCGGGCCAGGCTGCTGTCGAGGGAGCGCTGCTGGGTCTGCAGATACACCAGGCACGGGTCTTCCACCTCGCGCCGCTGCCGTTGCTGTTCGCGTACGATCGAGCGGTTGCGCCGATGCACCCACGCGCTCCATGCCAGCAATGGCAGCATCACCAGCAGCACGGTTGCCGCAATCCGCACCGGCAGGTCAACCAGCGGTTGCTGCTCACGCCAACGCCATTCAGGCCCCAACCACCATAGCCAGACCACTGCGGCAGCAACGCCGAGCAGTACCACGCCAACAACTACCGGCATTGCCTGACGCTGCACCAGCAATACACCGCGCAGCAGACTGTCCTTGTTCACTTTCATAGCGGCAAACCTTACCGACTGCATTTCCGAATGATTTAAGGCACCTCACAGTGCACACTGCCAAAAACAGTAACAGCATTGAAAAACACTATTCAATGATATCAAGCAAGAAACACCAGCTAACACTTTTCTTGCAGACGCCGGTGACTTTCCTGAATTATTAAATAAAAAAGCACTTGCTTCAGGAAAGTTAACAACCCATCAACTTGTGGGAACTTTCCTACAAATAAGCCAAGTGCACTTTTCATCAACACCGGCACATGCCACCAGATAGAGCGTCCAACGCGATAAACATGAAGTTCAAAGACTGGTTCATGCAGGAGCAGCAGACCCTACGGGAATTGGGTGACGACTTTGTCGAGGACGACCCGCGTCTGGCGCCTGTCCTTGGTCGCACTGCCTCGGACCCGGCCAGCGAGTACCTGATGGAACACTTCGCCTTCCTGACCGCTCGCCTGGTCATGAAGATTGAAGACCATCTGCCCGAGCTGACCCACCCGTTGCTGCAGCTGCTCTACCCCAATTTTCTGCGTCCGCTGCCGAGCATGACACTGATGCAGTTCCAGCCTGTCGACCACGCGCTGAGCGAGACCCAGGTGCTGCCCAAGGGCACCCCTGTGTTCTCCCGAGCCGTTGACGGCGTAAGCTGCGAGTTCCGCACCTGCGCGGACCTGGCTATCGCGCCGCTGGAAATTCGCAGCATCACCACGCAACCCAGTGCCGAAGCACCGGTAGTGCGCATAGGCCTGGGCGCCTTGTCCGAGCAGCCGCTGCGGCAGATGAAGTGCGACCAGCTGCGGTTTCATCTGGCTGGCAGTAAACGCAATGCGCTCACCCTCTACCAGTGGCTGGCGCAGCACCTGGACAAGCTTGATCTGCATATCGGCCAGCACCGCTTTGCGCTACCACCCTCAGTGGCCTTCGTCGGTTTCGAGGCAAACGAAGCGCTGCTGCCCAGCCCCGGCGAGCAGATGGATGGCTACCGCATCCTGCACGAATTCTTCTGCTTCCCGGAGCGCTTTCATGGGTTTCGCATTGACGGGCTCGGCAGCTACTGGCCTGACGAGGCCGCCGCTCATATCCAGCTGGAGTTCGGTTTCAGCGCGCCCCTCCCGCCCGACATACAGATCGACCAGACAACGATCCTGCTCAACTGCATCCCTGCCATCAACCTGTTCAGTTGTACGGCAGAGCCCATCCCGTTGAATGGGCAGCCACTGTGTGAAACCGTGCGAATGGAGCGCCGGGGCGGCAAGGAAGGTGAGATTTTCAGCATTGATCGTGTCAGCAGCCAGCGTCAGAAATCCAGCGATCACGTACAGGACTTCAAACCCTTCGAAGCCCTGGACCGTGACTTCCCGTTGGCCGAGCCGACGCCCGCCCGCTACTACAAGCTGGACATCGAGCAGGAACCCGTCAATGACAAGGTGCAACACAGGATACGCCTGGTGCATCACAACCTTGCGCCCTACCTTGGCCTGCACGAAGAACTGAACATCGACCTTACCTGCAGCAACGGGCCCCTTGCGCAGCAGCTCAGGGTTGGCGAAGTCGATGTGACCACCCAGGACACCCCCTCGTTCGTCACCTATCGCAACCTCACCCGCCCCACCCGCAGCTACCCGCCGATGCTGCAGAGCGGTGGCCAAGGTGAGCGCCACTGGGCGCTGCTATCCAACCTTGCGCTGAACAACCTGTCGCTGTCTTCTCCTGCAACCCTTGCCGCGGTACTGCGGGTTTACGACTTTGTCGCCGCCCATGACCTGCAGCAGGAGCGCAATACCACCCAGCGCCTCGACGCCATCAGACAAGTGGACAACGAGCCCTGCGATTGGCTGGTCAAGGGCGTGCCGGTTCGGGGCATGCGCACCACCCTGCACATCGACCCTGCCGGCTTCGAATGCGAGGGTGAGGTGCAGCTGTTCGGCAACGTGCTGTCCCATTTCATGACGTTGTACGCCAACAGCAACTCATTCCATCAACTGCAGATCATCAACACCGCCAACGCAACCCGCCAGCTATGGCCTGCCCGGACCGGGCGGCAGCCGGTGATGTGACCAGGAGGTCCGAGCATGAACAACGCACCCGAGAAAGACTTCGAGAACACCCGGGTAGACGCCCGCGCCGCTCCCCCACTCAGCGAACTGTTCCCGCATGTCGACGCGCTGGGGTTCGACACCCGCTCGAACACCACATTCCCCCTCTTCGACATCGCCTCTCCCCTGTTCGGCCTGGTCATTCGCCTGGAAGGCACCGAACACTATGACCACGTCGAGCAGTTGCATGCCCACGTCAAGAACATGATCCACGGCATGGTCGAGCAGGTACGCCAGCTTGAACACTGTGACGAAGGCGACCGCGTGGTGTTTTCCTACTGCTTGTGTTGCGTGGTCGATGAAGCCGTGATGACCACCTCCTGGGGGCGCGACTCGTCCTGGAAAGCCCAGTCCTTGCTCAGCGCCATCCATCAGGAAACCTGGGGCGGCGAGAAATTCTTCAGCGTGCTCGAACGTTTGCTGGAAGCCCCCGAAAAGCGCTACGACCTGTTTGTGTTCCTGTTCTGGTGCCTGGCACTGGGCTACCGCGGCAAGTACGCCAACCAGACCAATGGCGATGAGGAACTGGCCGCCTGGCTCAAGCGGGTCCATGACCGGATCGTTGAACTGCATGGCCCCGAAGCCGAATCGCAACCCCTGACCGACCCTCTGGCCAATGTCGCGCCCCGGCATTACCGCATGAACCGCCAACTGCCCTGGTGGACGCCCTGGGCCGTGATGGGCGTGTTCTGCACAGGCCTGTATCTCTACTTCGCCAGCAAACTTGACGGCATTACCCAGCAAGTACTGGCATCACTGCAGGCGATGCTGCAGCCATGAACTCGACAACCTCGAACTGACATGACGCAACAGTCACTGTGCCGATGGGCGCAGCAAGTAAAACGTTGTCCGAAACAAGATAGATCCTGCATTTGGCGAAACTTCCTACAGATTTTTAGGAAGCAACTTTCACGACCAGGAACGGATTCCTCATTACGGTCGTGAACACAACTAATGCCTCGCGTCATGGGACGCGTCCGGTTTCATGAACCTGCCCGATGGGACGAACCGCAGGAGTACACATGAGCAACCTGAATGATGTGCGCTTTACCTTCACTACCCCAGCCGACGAAGCCATTCAGTTTGATGTCGTGTCATTCGAGCTGACCGAAGGCGTCAGCCAGTTGTATCGCCTGGAAGTCGAACTGGTGAGTTTCGCCGACGATGCCGACTTCGCCGCCCTGCTCGACCAGCCCGCGCTGCTGACCATCTGGCAGCAGGAGCAACCGGTGCGTCACGTGCATGGCCTGATCAGCAGCTTCGAACAGGGCAAGACCGGCCACCGCCGCACCCGCTACCGCGCCATTGTCGAACCGCAGCTGGCCCGCGCCGGCCTGCAGTCGGACTGGCGCATCTTCCAGCACCGCCCCGTGCCGCAGTTGCTCGAGGAACTGTTCCGCGAGCGCCGATGGGGAGCGCTGACCCAGTACCTGGTCAACCCGCACCAGACGCGTGAGTTCTGCGTACAGGCCGGTGATCTGGACCTGGATTTCTTCTGGCGGCTATCGGCAGAAGAAGGCCTGATCTCGATCTTCGAGCACAGCCAAGGCAGCCATGGCGTCATCCAGGCGGACCAGATCAGCCAGTTCGGCAGCCTGGAAGGCGACCCGGTGTTGTACGTGGCCAACCGGGGTGGCACGGCGCGCCAGCCCTGCCTGCATGACTTCCGCTATCGCGAACAGGTACGCACCAGTATCCAGGTCCAGCGCGACTACACCTTCACCCACCCGCGCTACAACCTGGAACACACCCTGTACCCCAGGGACATGGGCAACCAGGGCAACGAGTACGAGCGCTACGACTACCCCGGCCGCTACAAGCACGACAACGCCGGCAAGCCGTTTACCCAGACCCGTATCAACGCCTTGTTCGGCGATGCCCGGGTGGCCCAGGTCAAAGGCGACGACGCGCGCCTGCAGCCGGGCATCGCCTTCCAGCTGGCCGGCCATGCCCGTGAGGACCTGAACATCCTCTGGCGGCCGATGCAGATCACACACAAGGGGCAGCAGTTCACAGCGCTGGAAGAGGATGCTGCCGAAGCCGAAGTCGGCACGTCCTACACCTTCACCGCCACCTTGATTCCAGCCCGGGTCGAATGGCATGCACCTGCTTGCCCCAAGCCCGTGATCGACGGCCCGCAGATGGCCAAGGTGGTCGGCCCGCCCGGCGAGGAAATCTACTGCGACGAGCACGGCCGCGTGCGCGTGCAGTTCCCCTGGGACCGCCTGGGCCAGGACGACGACAAGAGCTCGTGCTGGGTGCGGGTGACCCAGGCCTGGGCCGGTGCCACCTGGGGCCATATGGCCATACCCCGCATTGGCCAGGAAGTGGTGGTCAGTTTCCTCGACGGCGACCCTGACCAACCGATGATCACCGGGCGTAGCTACCACATCGTCAACCGCCCGCCGTATCGCCTGCCCGAGTTCAAGGCGTTGAGCCCGATCCGCAGCAAGGAGCACCACGGCAAGCGGCACAACGAACTACGCCTGGACGACACCACCGGGCAGATCAGCGCGGCGCTGATGAGTGACCACGACCACACCGCGCTGCACCTGGGTTACCTGACCCATCCGCGTCACTTCGGTGGCCAGCCCCGTGGGCAAGGTTTCGAGCTGCGCACCGATACCCACGGGGTGATCCGCGCAGGCGGCGGCCTGCTGCTGACCACCGAACTGCGCGCCCGCGCCGTCCAGCACCACACCGACCTGGCCGAAACCGCCGAACGCCTGCAGACCGCACAGCAGTACCACACCACCTTCGCCAGGGTCGCCCGCGACCACCTGGCCCAGGAAGGTGGCGATCAGGATGAGGTCGGTGAAGCGCTCAAGGCACAGCACGATGCCATCTGCGGCTACGGCGGCAACCCTGAAGCCAACCGGTTTCCGGAACTGGCCGACCCGCAGCTGGTGCTCGCCAGCCCGACCGGCATTGCGACCACCACCCCGGAATCCACCCACATCGCCAGCGGCGAACATCTGGGCCTGAGCACGGGTGGCCACACCAGCCTGGCCATCGGCAAGCGCCTGCTGATCAGTGCCAGCCGAGGGGTACGCCAGTTCGTCCAGAGCATGGGCTGGCGACTGGTCGCGGCCACCGGCGACATCGACCTGAAGGCGCTCAAGGACAACATCAACCTGCTGGCCAAGCTCAAGGTCAGCGTCACCGCCGAACGCATCACCCTCAGCGCCAAGGAGGAATTGGTCATCCAGGGGGGCGGCAGCAGTACCACCTACACCGCAGGGGGAATCCTGCATGCCACCGCTGGCCAGTACACCGCGCACGCGACCGGCTTCTTCTACAAAAGTGCACAAAGCCAGACGGCCACGTTCCCGGACGCTCCCAAAACCGACAAAGGCAACCTCGACCTTTTCCGCAACTATGCCAACAACCGCCCCTTGAAAGGCTCCGGGTACCAGGTAGAGGACGCGCTGGGCCAGGTCCTCAAAGGCACGCTGGACGAACAAGGCTTTGCGGCGGTAGCAGCTGTAAGCCCGGGCCCCACTGCCGTTGATTTCGAGAAAGACCCAGCCGACCCATGGGTAGCCGGCAGCTACTTCGGCAACCTGAGTAAGGACTTTTCAGGCCCGGCTGCAGCGCTGACGCTACCTTCCGCCCTGCAAGGCACCGAAAACCTCGCGAAGCATGCGGCACAAGCGTTCAAGGCCCCGCTCGACGCCATCGCCCCCTCGGCACCTCCCCCTTCCCGGCTTGGCACTGCCAGTGCCTTGGCTACCTCACTCATCCGGGAAGGGAATTGAAACGATGACCCCACAAGAAAAGAAAGAAATCGAAGAACGCGAAATCGCACTGGTCCCGTTGAACAACCTGGTCGCTCAGGATATCGCCCAAGGTGAAGCCACGGTAAACGCCTGGCTGCTGGAACTCAGCGGCAACACCATCGACCTGGCCACCGTCAAGGCCTGGGCCGGTGCAGTGCCGGTGGTGGGCAACATCGTCGCCTTGTTCGACGCCTTGGGCGACATCATCCATCTGGTCAAGACCGGCTCGAATGACCCGCTGGACTGGGTAAGCCTGGGCATCAACCTGATCGGCGTAGTACCCGTCCCGCCGACCATGGCAGCCGCACGGATGACGTTGCGCCCGGTGCTGTTCCTGGCCCGACAGCAACTGAAAAAAAACAAAGGTGACTTTGCCCAAGCCGTCATGAACATCATGGTCGGCCACCTCAGTGCCACGCTGATGGGCGAAATCGAAACCTTCGTCGAGCGGGCCGAAACCGAACTGCCTGGCATCTTGAACAATGCCGCCAACACCGGCTTCCAGACACTCAACAGCCTGGCGGATGCCATCGAGCGCATCGCCAAGGGCGAGATCGACACTACCCAGCAGCGCAAGGCGATCATCAACAGCGCCAAGGCAATCTACGCCCCCATCGAAGAACCGTCCCTCTGGGACCTGCTGACCCGGGCCGAAGCGGTCATCAGCGCCACCGCTGGTGCGGTTCAGTACGGTGCGACCGAGGGGTACAAAGCTGCAGCGGGCAACACTGGCTGGGTCTTGAAGCTCGTCCAGCCACACACCAATGTGCTCAGGGGCCTGGCCCAGCTGATCCGGCAGATGCTGACCGCCCTGGCCAACCCGGCCACGCAAAACAGCATTGCCTGGCTCCTCGCCCAGCTCAACGCAGGCCTGCGCAAGCGCAAACCCGCGCGCCGGGTATCGGCCAATACCCCGGCGCACGGCTCGGGTGTGGCAAAGGACAAGGGCACCGAAAGCCGCGTGGAAGCCACCCGCAACGAGGCCCGACCTAAAAACGACCCACGCTGCGACCTGAACGGCACCTGCCCCGGCACCAGCAAGAGCATCAGCTATGCACGCGGTACCGAAACCCTGGTGCATGTCGACTTCAACCTGCCAGGCGTGTTTCCTGTCGCCTGGGCACGCACCTACCGTTCCAGCCTGGACGCCTACGATGACAGCGAGTTCGGTGCCCGCTGGATCACGCCATTCTCGATGCGCTTCGATGTGGTTGACGAGGGTGTGCTGTACCACGCCGACGATGGCCGCACCCACAGCTACGCCCTGCCCAAGGTTGGCAAGCCGCATTACGACCCGGTAGAGAAGACGGTACTCATCCGGGTCGACGAAAACCACCTGAGCCTGGCACACGGCCACCAGCGCCAGGAACACTACCAGCGCGTCGGCGATCACTTCCGCCTGGTCGGCATCATCCGGCGCGGCGGCGCGCGCATCGCGCTGCATTACGAGCACCAGCATGCCGGCAAGGCAGTGCTCTCCGACCTGGTCACCTACCAGGATGAAGACCAGCACCAGCATGTGCATACCCAGCTCGATGAACATGGGCGCATCAAGGCACTCTGGCTGATGCGGGACGGCCGGCAAACCCGACAGCTGGCCAGCTACGACCATGACGACCAGGGCGACCTTCGCGCGGCACGCGATGAACACGGGGCGCAGTGGACCTACCAGTACCAGCACCACCTGGTCACGCGCTACACCGACCGCACCGGGCGGGGTACCAGCCTTGAATGGCAGGGCGAAGGCCCGGACGCGAAAGCCGTGCGCGAATGGGCGGATGACGGCAGCTTCGACACGCGCCTGAAATGGAACAAGCATATCCGCCTGACCACCGTCACAGATGCGCTTGGCCAGGAAACCCGCCACTACTACGACTACCTCGGCTACACCTACCGCATCATCTACCCGGACAGCAACGAAGAGTGGCTGTTCCGCGACGATGCCAAGAACGTCATCCAGCATGTGCACACCGACGGCAGTATCGACCGCTATGTCTACGACGAGCGCAGCAACTTGCTGCAGCACACCCGCCCCGATGGCTCCGCGGTGCACCACGCCTATGACGACCTCGACCAGCGCTTCAAGACCCGCGACGCCGAGGGCGGCCTGTGGAAGTACGACTACGACCAGCGCGGCAACATCATCGAAACGCTCGACCCGCTGGAGAACAAGACCCAGTACACCTACAACAGCGATAACCTGCCCATCTCCATCATCGACGCCAACGGTGGCGAGAAGAAGCTCGGCTACACCCGCGACGGCCAGCTGGCCAGCTACACCGATTGCTCGGGCAAGACCACGCTGTGGAAGTACGACGGGCTCGGGCAACTGAGCAAGGCGATCAACGCAGCGGGGGAAACCACCGAGTATCAGTACCAGGCCGGTCAACTGACCCGCCTGGTATACCCCGACAAGACCCAGGACCGCTTCGAACACGATGCCGAAGGCCGCCTGCTCAGCTATACCGACGCGTTGAACCGTCGTACCGCCTGGGCCTACAACGAGGCCGGCCTGATTCGCCAACGCCACAACCCCGACGACAGCACCCTCACCTACCACTGGAACAAGCTCGGCCAGTTGCTGCGCCTGCGCAACGAGAACAACAGCGAGGCCAGCTTCAAGTACGACCCGGCCGGGCGATTGATCATGGAGACCGGCTTCGACAAGCAGGTCACCGATTACCTCTACGATCAAAGCAGCAACCAGCCCAC
This sequence comes from Pseudomonas sp. C5pp, assembly GCF_000814065.1. Classification (NCBI taxonomy): domain Bacteria; kingdom Pseudomonadati; phylum Pseudomonadota; class Gammaproteobacteria; order Pseudomonadales; family Pseudomonadaceae; genus Pseudomonas; species Pseudomonas sp. C5pp. The sequence continues at coordinate 98,075 of NZ_JWLN01000015.1, forward strand.
CCGCCGCATCGATGGCGACCGCATCACCCGCTTCAAATACGACGCCATGGGCCGCCTGGTGAAAAGCCATGCAGGCCAGCGCGGTGGCAAGGAGTGGGAAAGCGAAACCTTCGCCTACGACGGCAACGGCAACCTGCTACTTGCCGAGAACGAGGCCTGCAAGCTGCAGTGGTTCTACGACCTGGCGGGCAACAACACCCGCGAGCACCAGCACTTCAAGTACATGAAGGAAGCGAAGGTCGCTGTCTTCAAGCATGAGTACGACGCCCTCAACCTGCGCATCGCGACCACCCGCCCTGATGGCCACCGGGTCAGTTGGCTCACCTATGGCAGCGGCCACTTGCTCAGCCTCAAGCTCGACGAGCACGAACTGCTCAGCTACCAGCGCGACGACCTGCATCGGGAAATTGGCCGCGAGCAAGGCAACGGCCTGGTTCAACGCCAGACCTGGACCCCGAATGGCCAGTTGCAGCAGCAGACCCTGGCCCGACGCGGCGCCACCCGGCGCATCGCGGTGCGCGACTACGAGTACGACCTCAGCGGCCAGCTAACCCGCGTGGATGACCTGAACCGTGGTGACACCTATTACCGTTACGACCCGGTCGGCCGCCTGCTGGAAGCGGGCGATTTCGACAAGAAAGAGCTCTTCGCCTTCGACCCGGCGAGCAACCTGCTCGACCCACAAGCCCCGCCCGGCCCCAACCCACACTCACCCCGGCGGATCAACGACAACGTACTGCGCAGCTACTGCGGCACGCAATACCGCTATGACGAACGCGGCAACCTGGCGGAGCGCACCACGGGCAGCAAGAAAGGCCACTTTGACTGGGACCTCTACAACCGCCTGCGGCGGTACGAGGATGACCGACTGATTGTCACCTTTGCCTACGACGCGCTCGGGCGGCGGTTGTACAAGCACTCACGCGCCAAGTACCGCGACCGACCGCAGGCCGGCCCGGTGTGGAACCAGAATGCCCGGCGGCAGCGGGATGAAGAGTTGGGTTGTGGGTACACCTGGTATGTGTGGGAAGGCGACACGCTGGCATTCGAGTGCCGGGACCGGGAAGGCAAAGGCCACACCACTCACTATGTGTTCGAGCCCGGGACCTTTGTGCCGGTGGCGCAGGCAGTGTCCAACCATGTTGTCGAGTTGTTGCGCCAGCCGGTGTATGTGTTCCCGTATGACATCGACAAGGATCCGGTGTGGCTGCATAAGCCGATGCCGAAAGCGTTTGATGCGATGGCTTGGTACCAGTGCGACCAGCTAGGGACGCCGATGGAGTTGACCGGCGAGGATGGGGGGATTGCCTGGAGCGGGAGGTACAAGGCCTGGGGTTTGGCGGAGGAGCAGCGGAGTGACGGGGCGAAGTGGGCGGAGATTCGTAATCCGCTACGCTTTCAGGGGCAGTATTGGGATGTGGAGACGGGGCTGCATTATAACCGTTACCGATACTATGACCCAGCTGTTGGACGGTTCATTGGTAAAGATCCAATAGGACTGAACGGGTGCCTAAATATATATACCTACGCACCAAATCCAATAAGCTGGATTGACCGCCTTGGTTTGAAAAAAAGCAAATGCGTATGCCTCACCGGTCCGGAGTGCAAGGCGCTATTAGATAAAATCAATAGAAAAGCAATCGGTCAAAAAAGTAGCGATGGAGGGCGAGGGCTTCTTGAGCGAATCGCTCACTTAAGGCAAGATGAATATAACCTATACGATGACGCTTATGACATTCCAGCCAATTCAGGGCCAGCAGAAGGAAAAGGTATGTATAAAGGTCATATTGATGCGGCAACGGACCTGAAGCGCGGACTCAATCGTGATATAGATTCTTACCACCGTGGAAAGTGCAAAGGTTACGCAAAAATAAGCATGACTGTTCTGCAGGCTTCGTCCGCACCAATCCCCCAAAAGCCAGATGGACGATAACAAGATGATAGATAAATTTTTGCTATTCTTAAGTCTAGAGTGCTTTGCGACCTGCATTTTCCCTTTAGCCAACAAATCAGTCTTACAAATAATCTGTAAGTGCGCACAGAATGAGGCATCCAAGATACTCAAAAGCAAAGCTGGCTATTATGAGAGGGATATGAGTAACGCCAGAATAGCCAACTCCAAATCCAGCTTACTTACTTCGCTTAGAAAGCAGGGTTTGCCGAACACGGGAATAGTCTACATTTCATATCTTTGGGACTTATTTGACCACAACACAGCAGAGCGTAAAATAATTAGCTTAACTTTCGACAGTCACATTGATCGATTACTCACACTTGACGTCCTACAACCCAGCATAACTCTTTGCGATGCTGTACAAAAATTTCATTCTGAAAACATATTTTCCTCCCATCAGAACATTGGCTCGCTGATAGAGGACTCATTTAGCAACAACACAAGCGCCTGGCTTGCAAAATTGCAGGATCCGAAACTATTCGATGGAGTAGAAGACGCAATCCAAGAATTCTCACATGAAGTACTAGAAGGCTATACAGCCTTCCCATTTTTTTGCTTGGTTGCGAAGCTATGCAGCAGGGATGAAGCAACTCAAATAATAGCAAGCTTGTCCGATAGTTTTTTGCACCATGAAGCCTCGACTACAAACCTAGTCGAGATAGTAATCCCCGGATTAAACACCCAGTGTGTTCTAACGTAAATTAATCGAGAGTTCACTTACCCGGCAAGTCGGCCCGGCATGGGACATACAACACTACGACGAGTGCCGGAATCTGGAAGGCAAAGCCACGCCACTCACTATTTTTCGAGTCCGGGACCTTTGTCTGCCACCTACTCAAATCTGGAGCGCCTGAATCGCCCCGATGAAAAGTGAGGTTAAAATGCACTCGAATTTTTTAACATTCGTTGAAGAAATTTCTCAAGCACTCGACAAGCAACAGCTTTTACGCGTAGAGCCCACGCATAAAAAAGAAATCTTATCAAAAATTCAATCCACCTTTATAAAAGGCAACCCACGCGCTTGGTGGACATCATTGCGATCAAAGCCCAACATACAAAATTTTGATGACAACACCGGACATCTTCACTTATGCGAATTACCCCCAAACCCACTGGAAGATGTATGGCTGATAGCGGACGAAGACAACAAAGAAAAGCTCCTCTTTAGCCTGCCACTTAAAAATATACCTTCAATACTTGATAATTGCAGATACTTCGAATACTACATAGTTGACAAACAATTAAGCTGGATGATAGCTGAAAACGATCATGGTGATCTGATCTTCTGCAGGGCACCTGAAACAAAGCATGATTAGACGGACTGAGTTACGCCTGAGATCGGCACCATGATCCGCTGGCGGGAGGGATTCGTTAGGATACGCGTACAGTCAATACTTATCTACATACGCTTACAGCCCATACAGTAGCTAGACCCATACGAATTAGCAAACCAAAGGACGTATACAAGCGCAGGGCGCAAGGCTAGAGGATTCGGCCGTTTGTAACCAAGACCAACCATAAACGTCGCAGACGGAAAGAAAAATGCCATCCAAACTAAGAGGAAGACTGAGCGCTTGAGATTTAAATAACCGGACCAAAGCGTTTGAAAAGGACCGAACGCTATATAAACGACACTTGCAAATGCGGCGGAATCAGTACGCAAGTGAGCAGATCGCTCAAGGTAAAGGACACCAAAGGCGAGCGCGTTGATATTGAGATCATTACTGGAAGTGCATTTGAGGAGTAACCACTAATGCATGACGACTACTTGACCAACCCGAAAACCTACATGGCGCTCGAGCAGTTATTTATTGATGCATTTATGAAAATCATTAGCACCCGCAAGAACCAGGAAGAGTACACCGCACCTTTTTACAGAACCACATACAACAACGGACAGCCTTTTGGCGATGCAAACCCAATATTCTCAGCCAGAAATGCAAAACGCAAAAAGATAATTCGCATCATCATAGACGAGGACGAAAGCGAGATTTCTACAGCGTACAAAAATACCGAACATGGATTCGAGACCATAGTATTCGGCGGGATATCAAACCTCCCGGAACTTATAGCCTCCCTAGACAAGTGGGCTAAACAACCTTAGAAATTAACAGCAACCACAAGTTGCAACTCATTGCTCTCATCACGAAATACTACGCCATAACCATGAGCGCGCAGACATTGAAATAATTTTAGACCGTACCTTCACGGAGAAATTATGCTTAAAGATTACCTTAGCAACCCAGACACATACCAAAAACTGGAGTCATTTTCCACTTCAGCGCTCAATGAACACCTTTACTCCAAAAAATCAACCCAGCCAAATACCGCACACCTTACTACAACACTACATGCGTTGACGGGACACGACTAATGGAGGCCAACCCGATATTTTCTGTCCGCAACACAAGCACTCAGAATATTCTGAGAGTAGTAATCCATGAAGCCGTCAAAAGTTACTCCATAACTCACAATAAAAGAGATGGAGCCAAAGAACCATGCTTGATTATTAAGATCTCCGATTTAGATCACGCAACTAACGATATAAATAAATGGGTAGATGAGCAAGAAAACCAGGGGGCAACATAAAACAAGGGCGATGCGACCGAGTAATACTAATTAGTTATCCAGCGACAACCGTACCGACATATATTGTTCTTTAAAAACCATGTTGAATATTTTAAGCAAACGACACCATCGACCGACTGATGAAAAGCCATGGCGACCAGCGCGGTGGCAAGGAGAGAGAAAGCGCACACCCGCGAGCATCAGCACTTCTTATGCGGTTTTCAAATCCACAAGTCATGTAAAAACCTGACAGCACTTACAGGAACTGCAACAGATATTCTTGGAGAAAAAGGATTCAATCTATGATCAAGCTCAACAACATGAGGGCATGGGGCACCGAAGTCGGTAGCGATGAAACTTTGAGGCTCGATGAGATTTCATTACTTACAACACCAGCCATGATTCGTACCTTGGGTGTATTTTTGATAACCGCAGCTTACGAAATGGAGGAAAACGATGCTGAGCATATACATCTTCAAAATCTATCCTCTAACTTCTCGCACAAAAAACATGTTGATATAGTTTTGGTTAATCAGAATAAATTTAAAAATAGCTAAGACACCAACTAAGGAGCGACATGCCGGTCCTTCTCCAGCGCTGCTGGAGCGCAGTACGGATGATGGCTGCATAGGTCGATACCGAAGGTGTTCAAGGAGCCATTCAAGCACTGAGGGAATTCTGGACGTATTGGACTCCGAAACTGGCGTGCGAACCATCCGAGAGGTCATAAACAAGTCATGAAGAAAGAATCTACAAAAAAAATCTTTCAGCGAGTTGCCGCCAAGTTTGGCCTTTGCGGGAAAGACAAAACCTTTTTCATGAGACATGGCGACGCTTACTTAATAGTCAACTTGCAAAAAGCTTCCGATAACTGCAGCTTTTACATCAATGGCGGGCTAAGCTATATAGACCTGCTTTCAAGCAGTGATTTAGTGTGCTCTCCAGTTTCAGCCTACAACAACCAATCCACTCAATTCCCAATCCATGTAGCCTTTAGAGCAGAAAACGTTCCCAATAGCCCCATTACGCAAGCTGGAATTGATGCCGCTGCATCTAGCCACGATGCCATAGCAATAGAAAATATAATCTTCATCGCATTAGAATCCATGATACTTTTCGCCCGCAATCATGGAGACAGAAAAGAAGTCCGCAGACTAAAGCAAGCCAAACTCTTTCCAGCAATAATAAAAAAGAGGTTTGACGCCCTTCGATTAAACTTGTATCAAAAACCAAAACTGACAGAATCGGCACGCTTTCAAAGAAATATTTATCAGCAGAATGCAATAAAACCTGGTGTCGCCCAGGCGAACTCCACTGAAGCAACAGCGCCATACTAAATATTAATTTAAGACTACCTCACGGGCGACAGCAATCGTGAAGAGCTCTCAATAGCCGTCATAGCTCGTAAAAATAACCGACCACTAACACTCACCTAAAAATTCCAATGAAAATTGCAAACATAAATTATATTCACCACTTATATTACCCGCTAATCTCGATGACAGACGAAGAGATTAGCAAATTCGAAATAAACAACAGGAAAGATAGATACAGACTCTTCCGCCTAATGAGCGCACTATTGAAAACATTCGGACCAATTGCAGCAGAAAATATTTCAGACTGCCTTGAGCACGTAATCTTTACGCGGAGCTACGAAAATTACTGGCGAGATCTAATACCGCACGAAATACCTTTAGACGACGTAGATGACAAAGAAGAGTACATAAACGAACTATTTTTTGCGCTTTTTCAGCGCCCACCATTACGCCAAGAAAGTGGAAGCATAACGATTTCACAGCAAGTACCGCCTCAAGGTTTGAAAACGAACGAATAGAGGTTTATCACTCGATGCTGCAAAATAATGGCACGGGCTGTGCCCGTGTTCGCGGGATCGCCCGCTCTCGTAGAACAACACATGACTCATTGGTTCAGCGAGGTTCTGTAGGAGCAGCCTTGTGCTGCGAAGAGGCCGGTACAGACAATGGATAGGCTTTGTCAGTACCGGCCTCTTCGCAGCACAAGGCTGCTCCTACAAAGAGCGATATTTGTTCTCTGCGCGACAGCGCAGCCCAAAAGGGCTGGGCAATCTCCCACATTGCGCCCGACAGTTTCTCCCGCAGAGGCACGCACAAGCTTTCTAGCGCTTGACCAATACCTCCGTTCAATCACGCCTGGCTTTCAGCCACCCCCACCAACGCACTGCCGCCATGAACAAATCTTCATTTTGCTGGCGAGCGCCCTGATTGCGGGCGTGGCAGCCCTCTTCGCTTCTGCAACCGCAGGCCTTCACCTTGAGGGGGCTGACTACCTTGCGTAGCATCACCGCCCCCCGGGGCCGCTGCGCGGCCCATTCGCGGGCACGCCCGCTCCCACAGGCGCGTGCCCACAGCGCTCAAATCTCACCCAGCCACACCACCAGCAGACAGAACACCGATGCCGCAACCCATACCCCTCAAGGACCACGAAAAGGAAAAGCACCTGGTCAACCGCCGGCTTCTGGCCTGCGCCGCCCTGGTCTTCAGCCTGGTCGCCGTCCTGGTGGGCCGGCTCTATGTGCTGCAGGTGCTACAACACGACCAGCAGACCGCCGTATCGGAAAACAACCGCGTGCACGTGCTACCCATCGCCCCCGAGCGCGGGCTGATCTACGACCGCAACGGCGTGGTGCTGGCCGACAACAAGCCCAGCTTCGACCTGACCATGACCCGCGAGCGGGCCGGCGGCGACACGGCCAAGGTGCTCGATACCCTGGCCCAGGTGCTGAGCCTGACCGATGACGACCGCAAGCAGTTCGACAAGGACCTGCGCCGTGGCCGCAAGCCATTCGAGCCAGTGACCCTGATGGTCGGCCTGAGCGAGGAGCAGATCGCCCTGGTGGCGGTGAACCAGTTCCGCCTGCCAGGCCTGGAAGTGGAACCACAGTTCATCCGCGAGTACCCGCTGGCCGAGCATTTCGCCCACTCGGTGGGCTATGTGGGGCGCATCAACGAGAAAGAGGCCAAGACCCTCGACAGCACCGAATACCGGGGCACCCAGTCGGTCGGCAAGACCGGCATCGAGCACTTCTACGAAAGCCAGCTGCATGGCCACGTGGGCTACGAGGAGGTCGAGACCAACGCCCAGGGCCGGGTGATGCGTGTGCTCAACCACAAGGCCCCGACCCCGGGCCAGGACATCGTCCTGACCCTGGACGCCCACCTGCAACTGGCCGCGGAAAAGGCCCTGGGCGACCGCCGCGGCTCGGTGGTTGTGCTCGACCCGGCCAATGGCGAGGTGCTGGCGATGGTCAGCAACCCCAGCTTCGACCCCAACCTGTTCGTCAAGGGCATCAGCTTCAAGCAGTACGCCGCCCTGCGCGATTCCATCGACCGCCCGCTGTTCAACCGCGTGCTGCGCGGCTTGTATGCCCCCGGTTCGACGGTGAAGCCGGAAGTGGCCATCGCCGGCCTCGACAGCGGCGTGATCACCCCGGGCAGCCGGGTGTTCGACCCGGGCTACTACGAGCTGCCCAACTACGACCACAAGTACCGCAACTGGAACCGCAGTGGCGATGGCTGGGTGGATATGTACACCGCCATCATGCGGTCCAACGACACCTACTTCTACGACCTGGCCCACAAGCTGGGCATCGACCGCCTGCACGACTACATGGCCGAGTTCGGCCTGGGCCAGAAGGTGTCGCTGGACATGTTCGAGGAAGCGTCCGGGCTGATGCCGTCGGCCGAGTGGAAGCGCGCCACCCGGCGCCAGGCCTGGTTCCCGGGCGAGACGCTGATCCTGGGCATCGGCCAGGGCTACATGCAGGTCACCCCGCTGCAGCTGGCCCAGGCCACCAGCCTGCTGGCGAGCAAGGGCGTGTGGCACCGCCCGCACCTGGCCATGACCGTAGGAGGCGATGCGCCGGTAGATCCCAACCCGATGCCCAATATCGTGCTGCACGACAGGCATGCCTGGGACCAGGTCAGCCAGGGCATGCAGATGGTCATGCACGACCCGCGCGGCATCGCCCGCGCTGCCGCAGCCGGTGCGCAGTACCGGATTGCCGGCAAGAGCGGCACCGCGCAGGTGGTAGCGATCAAGCAGGGCGAACGCTACAACCGCAACAAAACCCTGGAGCGGCACCGCGACAACGCCCTGTTCGTAGGCTTTGCCCCGGCTGATCACCCGAGTGTGGTGGTGGCGGTTATGATCGAGAACGGCGAAGCCGGCGGGCGGGTGGCAGGGCCGGTTGTGCGGGAGGTGATGGATGCCTATCTGCTGGATGAGCAGGGACATCTGAAGCCGCAGTATGCAGGTGGGGTAGCGCCTCGCAGCGTGCCGCATGCTTGAGATCGCTGGAAGCCGCTCTATGGCCTGTTCGGGCCTCTTCGCGGGCACGCCCGCTCCCACAGGTGCTGCGCCAACCTTGAAAGCGGCGCGATACCTGTGGGAGCGGGCGTGCCCGCGAAGAGGCCGACACAGACACCCAAATTGCTAGCTCCGATCGCCTCCGCGATCATCCCCAACGTCATGGTCAGCCCCATCGTCGGCGCCATGCCCTACACCGTGGGTCTCGCCCACATCGTGATTCGCCTCATGATTGGCTTCGTGGTTGGCCTCGTGGTCGGCACCATCATCTGCACCATTGCGCCCGCTGCCATCATGCCCACCACCATCGCCACTATGCCCGCTGCCACTGCCGCCGTGGCCACCACCCGAGCCACCACCGCCGCTACCACCTCCTCCACCGCCATGACCACCGCCGCCACCGCTACCACCACCTCCGCCGCCATGGCCACCACCGCCACCGCTACCACCACCTCCGCCGCCATGGCCACCACCACCGCCGCTGCCTCCGCCACCACCACCGTGACCGCCACCGCCGCCACCACCACCACCACCACCACCACCACCACCACCACCATCCTTCGCATACGCGCTGGAGGTACCGTCAATGGAGTCCGGCACCAACACGGCCGAAGCCGACAACACTGTACCGATAGCCAAAGCCAACAAGCATTTCCTGAGCATCATGATGCCTCCGCTTGGAGTAGCACCGGGTTGCACGACGCACCCTGTGATTTCCGGCCCCCCATGGGGCGACTTGCTAACCAGCGCGGCCTTCCATCTGCAGCGGTTGAACGAGATCCTTCAGGGCCTGCCGGCCAAATATTTCGGGATGTTTCTTGATTTTTGAGCGTAGCCACGCCGCTGCGCTTGTCACCGACCGGCCATCAGAATGGCTGGCTCGCCAAAGGCCCACTGCACCATGGCCTGGCGAGCCGGATTGCTCAGGATGCCGCGCGGGGCATCAGTTCATACGGGTGCTTCCACCCTGGCAACGCCTGGATTCGCGCTTTCCATGCCTCGATGTGGGTGAACTGCGCCAACGCAATGCCAGTGTCCTCCGGCATGAACACATACCCGGCCAGCGACAGGTCAGCGATCGTCAGCCGGCCACCGACCATGAACAGTGTCTTCGCCAGGTGCGCGTCGACGATACGGTAGGCCGCCATGGCACGTTCGCGCAGGAACCGGGTCACATCCGTTTCACCGGTTTTCTTCAGGCAGAAAAGAAAACGCAGCGCCGCGTAGTAACTGGTGAACTTATGGTTATCGAACAGCATCCAGCGCCAGATCTCGCGCTTTTCGTCTTCGTCGCTGGGGCCGAACTGCCCGGTTTTCTCCGCGAGGTAGTCGAGGATCAGCGCAGACTGGGTAAAGGATTTGCCGGCGTGTTCCAGCACCGGCACCTCGCCCTGTTCGTTCACGTCGTCGCGCCAGGCTTGTTCGCGAGTCTGGCCATTGAAGAAATCGACGAACACCGGCTGCCAGTCCTGGCCTGTGAGTTCAAGCATCAGGGCGGCCTTGTAGGCGTTACCGGATTCGGCGAAGCAATGCAGCTTGTAATCGGGCATGGGGAGAACCTTCATCCATTGAATGATTGGGCCAGCAGCCCGAGCAGATCACGCCTGGCTCGACAGGGTCAATGCCTGTTTCCGATACGAAGGGAACTACCTCCCCACCTGCGCTTTCTTAATCACTGAGTGGTTCAATTACTTGGGCTTCACGCTACTGGAGAACACACCATGCGCCACCTACTCCTCGCCCCTGCGCTGCTGCTCCTGCTGCCTGCCGGTGCTGCCCTGGCTGACGTCGACGCAGGCGACGTCGCAACCTCGGCCGGTGTTTCCGCTTCGCTTTACTCGACCTTCAAGGACGACAAACGGATCATCCCGGCGCGTGACGAGCTTTCGGCCTACGTCGCCAGCGGTGGTGCAATCCGTGGCGCCTATGTGGAGTCGGCGCTGGAACAGGCCCGCAAGGACAACCCAGGCCTGCAGGCCAATGATGAAGAGCTGGCCCGGGCCCTCCTCTCGCAGGATGACCGCATAGCCGATCATTGACGGAGCTAATCCTGCACAGGCCTCTTCGCGGGTAAACCCGCTCCTACAGGCATCGCACCGACTTGAAACCCAGTGCAGCCCCCTGTAGGAGCGGGTTTACCCGCGAAAGGGCCGGCACAGGCAACACCTCAACCCCAGCCATCCATGCGCATGGTAGCCCTTACCAGCCGCTGCTCTTCCTGCTCGATCTCCCGCAAACTGTCGCGGATCCCGTTGATATGCTCGCGCGCCGCGCGCTGCGCCTGCTCGGGCAACTGCTCCATCACCGCGTGATACAACCGCGCATGCTGGCGGTCGATCTGGCGCTTCTGCGCCGGCCGGCAATACAGGTTGTTGACCGAGGCGAACACCGTGCTCAAGGTCAGGTCACTGAGCGATTGCAAGGTATGCACCAGCACCGGGTTGTGCGAAGCCTCGCTGATCGCCCGGTGAAAGGCATGGTCGCGGCGGGCATGTTCACGGGCATCGATCGCTTCGGGGGCTTCGTGCGCAGCCAGCATCTCTTCATAGCGCCGGCGGATCAGCAAACGGTCGACCTCGGTGGCGCGCAGTGCCGCCAGGCGCGCCGATTCGGCTTCCAGCAACGCCCGCACTTCCAGCAGGTCGAACAGCGTACGCGGCTGCGAGCCGAACAGGTGCATCAACGGCGTGGCACCCGCATGGCCCGTCAGGTCGGCGACGAACGAGCCGCGCCCCTGCTCGGTGTCGATGATGCCGCGCCCGCGCAGGATGCGCAGGCCCTCACGCAGCGCCGAGCGCGAGCAGCCCAGCTTGTCCACCAGGCGCCGCTCCGACGGCAGGGCCTGGCCCACCTTGAGCACGCCGTCGACGATCAACCGCTCGACCCGTTCGGCCACCTGGTCGGCGACCTTGGCCTTGGCTTCACTACCCACTGCGCCCCTCCTGCTGGTATGACCACTTCGACCACTTGCCTCAATTTAGCCGGGCAAAGCCGTCAATAACCAGTACCCGCCGCAAAAACTGGTAGGACCAGCTCACCCTGTACTCGACCCCGACAGCTACCACGCGCAGGCTGCAAGGGTGAGCGCTTTGCCAACAACAACAAAAACCGTTGCCGAGTGAGCCGATGAATATCCTTTACGACGAACGCGTCGATGGCGCGCTGCCTGACGTGGACCGGGCGGCGCTGCTGCAAGCGCTGCGCGCTGCCCTGCCGGACCTCGAGATCCTGCACCGCGAGGAAGACCTCAAGCCCTATGAATGCGACGGCCTCTCGGCCTATCGCACGGTGCCGCTGCTGGTGGTGCTGCCCGAGCGCCTGGAGCAGGTGCAGGCCCTGCTCAGGCTCTGCCACCAGCGTGGTGTGCCGGTGGTGGCACGCGGCGCCGGTACCGGCCTGTCGGGCGGCGCCCTGCCGCTGGCAAAAGGCATCCTGCTGGTGATGGCGCGTTTCAACCGCATTCTCGAGGTCAACCCGCAAGGCCGCTTCGCCCGTGTGCAGCCCGGCGTGCGCAACCTGGCCATCTCCCAGGCTGCCGCGCCCCACGGCCTGTACTACGCGCCGGACCCATCCTCGCAGATAGCCTGCTCCATCGGCGGCAATGTCGCGGAGAACGCCGGTGGCGTGCACTGCCTGAAGTACGGCCTGACCGTGCACAACCTGCTCAAGGTGGAAATCCTCACGGTCGAGGGCGAACGCCTGACCCTCGGCAGCGATGCCCTGGACAGCCCCGGTTTCGACCTGCTGGCACTGTTCACCGGCTCTGAAGGCATGCTCGGCATCGTCACCGAAGTTACCGTCAAGCTGCTGCCCAAGCCCCAGGTGGCGCGAGTGCTGCTGGCCAGCTTCGACAGCGTCGAGGACGCCGGCCGGGCAGTGGCCGAGATCATCGCTGCCGGGATCATCCCCGGCGGCCTGGAGATGATGGACAACCTGGCGATCCGCGCAGCGGAGGACTTCATCCACGCCGGCTACCCGGTTGACGCTGCGGCCATCCTGCTGTGCGAACTGGATGGCGTCGAAGCCGATGTGCACGATGACTGCGAACGGGTGGCCGCCGTGCTGGCCCAGGCCGGTGCGCGTGATGTGCGGCTGGCCTGCGACGAGGCCGAGCGCGTGCGCTTCTGGGCCGGGCGCAAGAACGCCTTCCCGGCGGTGGGGCGCATCTCCCCGGACTACTACTGCATGGACGGCACCATCCCGCGCCGCGAACTGCCACGGGTGCTCAAGGGCATCAGCGACCTGTCCGCCGAATACGGCCTGCGCGTGGCCAACGTGTTCCATGCCGGCGACGGCAACATGCACCCGCTGATCCTGTTCGATGCCAACCTGCCAGGCGAGCTGGAACGTGCCGAAGCCATCGGCGGCAAGATCCTCGAGCTGTGCGTGGCCGTAGGCGGCAGCATCACCGGCGAACACGGCGTGGGGCGCGAGAAGATCAACCAGATGTGCGCACAGTTCAACAGCGACGAAATCACCCTGTTCCATGCGATCAAGGCTGCCTTCGACCCGCAAGGCCTGCTCAACCCCGGCAAGAACATCCCCACCCTGCACCGCTGCGCCGAGTTCGGCGCCATGCACGTGCACCATGGGCAACTGCCCTTTCCCGATCTGGAGCGTTTCTGATGAGCATGGACCGCGACATCAGCCAGGCCCTGCTGGAGCAGGTCAACCAGGCGCTGAACCAGGCCACGCCGCTGCGTATCCAGGGTGGCAACAGCAAGGCCATGCTCGGCTGCCCGGTGGCCGGCGAGGTGCTGGACACCCGCAGCCACCGCGGCATCGTCAGCTACGACCCGACCGAGCTGGTGCTGACTGCCCGCGCCGGCACGCCGCTGCGCGAGGTCGAGGCAGCGCTGCACGAGGCTGGCCAGATGCTGCCCTGCGAACCACCGCACCTGGGCCCCGACGCCACCCTGGGTGGCATGGTCGCGGCCGGGCTGTCGGGCCCCAGGCGGCCGTGGGCTGGTTCGGTGCGCGACTATGTGCTGGGCACGCGGGTAATCACCGGCCACGGCAAGCTGTTGCGCTTTGGTGGCGAAGTGATGAAGAACGTTGCCGGCTACGACGTGTCGCGGCTGATGGCGGGCAGCTTCGGCTGCCTCGGGCTGCTGACCGAGGTGTCGCTGAAAGTGCTGCCCCGCCCGCGCCAGTGCCTCAGCCTGCGCCTGCCGATGGGCCGCCACCAGGCGCTGGCGGAGCTGGCCGAATGGGGCCAGCAGCCGCTGCCGATCAGTGCGGCCTGCCATGACGGTGACGCGCTGTACCTGCGCCTGGAAGGCGGCGAAGGCTCGGTGCAGTCAGCACGCCAGCGCCTGGGCGGCGAGGCACTGGACAGCAGCTTCTGGAGCGACCTGCGCGAGCAGCGCCTGGCGTTCTTTACTGGCCCCGAGCCGCTGTGGCGCTTGTCCGTGCCCAACACCACCGGCGAGCTGGATTTGCCCGGCCAGCAGCTGATCGACTGGGGTGGCGCGCAGCGCTGGCTCAAGTCCACGGCACCGGCGCAGCGCATCCGCGAGCAGGTCGCCAAGGTCGGTGGCCACGCCACCTGCCATGTCCCTGGCGCTGCCAGCAGCCCACCGCTGCCCGCCGCGCTGATGCGCTACCACCGAGCGCTCAAGCAGCAACTCGACCCCCAGGGTGTGTTCAACCCTGGCCGCCTGTACCCGGACCTGTGAGGCCAGACCATGCAAACCAACCTGAGCGAAACCGCCCGACGCCTGGCCCGCGCCGACGAGGCCGAAAGCATCCTGCGCTCCTGCGTGCACTGTGGCTTCTGTACCGCCACGTGCCCCACTTACCAGCTGCTGGGCGATGAACTGGACGGCCCACGCGGGCGCATCTACCTGATCAAGCAGATGCTCGAAGGCGCGCCGATCACCGCCAGCACCCAATTGCACCTGGATCGCTGCCTGACCTGCCGCAACTGTGAAACCACCTGCCCTTCCGGGGTGAAGTACCACGACCTGCTGGACATTGGCCGCGCCGTGGTCGAACAGCAGGTGCCACGCCCGCTCGGCCAGCGCCTGCTGCGCCAGGGCCTGCGTGCAGTGGTGCCACGCCCGGCGCTGTTCAAGGCCCTGACCCGCAGTGGCCAGGCCCTGCGCCCACTGCTACCGGCCACGCTCAAGCGCAAGCTGCCGGCGCGGGTCACCGCCCCCGGCCAACGCCCCGCACCGCGCCATGCGCGGCGGGTGCTGATGCTGGAAGGCTGCGTGCAACCGGCCCTGTCGCCCAACACCAACGCAGCCGCCGCACGCCTGCTGGACCGCCTGGGCATCAGCGTGGTGCCAATCCGGCAGGCCGGCTGCTGTGGCGCGGTGGACTATCACCTCAATGCCCAGGAACAAGGCCTGCAACGGGCGCGGCGCAATATCGATGCCTGGTGGCCTGCCATCGAAGCCGGCGCCGAGGCCATCGTGCAAACCGCCAGCGGCTGCGGCGCGTTCGTGCGCGATTACGGCCACCTGCTGGAAAAGGACCCGCGCTACGCCGCCAAGGCCGCACGGGTCAGCGCCCTGTCCCGCGACCTGGTGGAGGTGCTGCGCGAGGAGCCGGTCGAGCAACTGGGCGTGTGCGTCGAACAGCGCCTGGCCTTCCATTGCCCATGCACCCTGCAGCACGCGCTGAAGCTGGGGGGTGCGGTGGAGGCATTGCTGACACGCCTTGGCTTCACCTTGACCCCGGTACCGGACGGCCACCTGTGCTGCGGCTCGGCCGGCACCTATTCGCTGACCCAACCCGAGCTGTCGCTACAACTGCGCGACAACCGCCTCAACGCCCTGGAAAGCGGCAAACCGCAAGTCATCGCCACCGCCAACATCGGCTGCCAGGCCCACCTCGACGGGGCCGGGCGCACACCGGTGCGGCACTGGATCGAAATCGTCGAAGCAGCCTTGAACCCGGAGAACCACCATGCATAGCAAGTTCGTTATCGGCCAGGCGGAAGTCGCCAAAGTGCTGACCGCCGCCCGCCAGGAAGCCCAGGCACAACAATGGAACGTGACCATTGCCGTGGTCGACGACGGCGGCCACCCACTGGCCCTGGAGCGCCTGGACGGCTGCGCGCCGGCCAGCGCCTACATCGCGATGGAAAAGGCCCGCACTGCCGCGCTGGGGCGCAAGGAGACGCGGGATTACGAGGAAATGGTCAATGGTGGCCGTACCGCTTTCGTTACCGCGCCGCTGCTGACCAGCCTGGAAGGTGGCGTACCGCTGCGGGTGGATGGCCAGGTGGTGGGGGCGATCGGCGTGTCCGGGGTCAAGGCCGAGCAGGATGCCCAGGTGGCCAAGGCCGGGGCGGCTGCCCTCTGAATCCTGTGCCGGCCTCTTCGCGGGTAAACCCGCTCCCACAGGTGCTGCACAGGCCTCAGGCCTTGTGAAAGCCCTGTGGGAGCGGGTTCACCCGCGAAAGGGCCGGCAAAAGCAACATTTACCCAGAAGACTGAACATCGAGCGAACAGACAATGCCAAACCATCCACTCCAGATCGCCCCCACCCTGCAGCGCTTCATCGAAGATGAGGTCCTCCCCGGCACCGGCATCGAAGCCCGCACCTTCTGGCAAGGCTTCAGCACCTTGATCCACGACCTCGCACCACAAAACCGCGCCCTGCTCGCCGAACGCGAGCGCCTGCAGACAGAACTCGACAACTGGCACCGCCAGCACCCCGGCCCGATCCGTGACATGGCCGCCTACCAGCATTTCCTGCAAGGCATCGGCTACCTTGTAGAGCCCCCGGCAAGCGTGCAGGTCAGCACCCGCAACGTTGACCGCGAGATCGCCGTGCAGGCCGGCCCGCAACTGGTGGTGCCACTGAGCAACGCCCGCTACGCCCTCAACGCCGCCAACGCCCGCTGGGGCTCGCTGTACGATGCCCTTTACGGCACCGATGCCATCGCCGAAACCGAGGGCGCCGAGCGTGGCCAGGGCTACAACCCGCAACGCGGCGCCAAGGTGATCGCCTATGGCCGGCAGTTCCTCGACACCGCGGCCCCTCTCGACGGTGCGTCGCACAACGACGCCAAGGCCTACGCGATCAGCCGGGGCACGCTGCAGGTAACCCTGGCCGATGGCCGCCAGGTCGGCCTCAGGCACCCCGCGCAACTGCGTGGCTACCAAGGTGAGCCGAACACGCCAACAGCGATCCTGTTGCAGCATCACCAGTTGCATTTCGAAATCCAGGTCGACCCAGCCAACGCCATCGGCCGGCAGGACCCGGCCGGGGTCAAGGACATCCTGCTGGAGGCCGCGCTCACCACCATCATCGACTGCGAAGACTCGGTAGCCGCCGTGGATGCCGACGACAAGGTCAACGTCTACCGCAACTGGCTCGGCCTGATGAAGGGCGACCTCAGCGAACAGGTCAGCAAGGGCGGCAAGACCTTCGAACGCACCCTGGCCGAAGACCGCCACTACCACGGCGCAGACGGCCAGCCCCTGACCCTGCCGGGCCGCTCGCTGCTGTTCATCCGCAACGTCGGCCACCTGATGACCAACCCGGCCATCCTCGACCGCGATGGCCGGGAAATCCCGGAAGGCATCCTCGATGCCGTGGTCACCAGCCTGATCGGCCTGCATGACCTCAAGCGCCGTGGCAATTCCCGCGAAGGCAGCCTGTACATCGTCAAGCCGAAGATGCACGGGCCGGCCGAGGTGGCCTTTGCCGACCAGCTGTTCGACCGCGTCGAAGCCCTGTTGGGCCTGCCCGCACACACGCTGAAGATGGGCATCATGGACGAGGAGCGGCGTACCAGCGTCAACCTCAAAGCCTGCATCGCCAGCGCCGCGTCACGGGTGGTGTTCATCAATACCGGCTTCCTCGACCGCACCGGTGACGAGATGCACACGGCCATGGAAGCCGGCGCCATGCTGCGCAAGGGCGACATGAAAGGCAGTGCCTGGATCCAGGCCTACGAGCGCAGCAACGTACTGGTGGGGCTGGCCTGTGGCCTGCGCGGCAAGGCGCAGATCGGCAAGGGCATGTGGGCCATGCCCGACCTGATGGCGGCCATGCTGGAACAGAAAGTCGCCCAGCCCAGGGCCGGCGCCAACACGGCCTGGGTGCCCTCGCCCACAGCCGCGACACTGCATGCGCTGCACTACCACCAGGTGGATGTGGCGGCCGTGCAGCAAACGCTGGAACAGGTTGACCTGAATGCCCAGCGCGCCGAGTTGCTGCATGACCTGCTCAGTGTCCCGGTCAGCCCCGAGCGGCCCTGGAGCGCAGCCGAAATCCAGGCCGAGCTGGACAACAACTGCCAGGGTATCCTCGGTTACGTGGTGCGCTGGGTCGAGCAAGGGGTGGGCTGTTCCAAGGTGCCGGATATCCATGATGTGGGCCTGATGGAAGACCGTGCAACCTTGCGGATTTCGGCGCAGCACATTGCCAACTGGCTGCACCACGGGGTGGTCGATGCCGAGCAGGTGGAGGCGACCTTGCAGCGCATGGCCGGCGTGGTCGACCAGCAGAATGCCGGGGACCCGGCGTACCGGCCGATGACGGCGGGCTTCGAGGCATCGCATGCCTTCCGCGCTGCGCGGGAGCTGGTGTTCAAGGGGCGGCAGCAGCCCAGTGGCTATACCGAACCGTTGCTGCATGGCTGGCGCTTGCGTTTCAAGCAGGAGGTTGGGCGCTGATGCTGACAGGGGCCGCTATGCGGCCCCACTGCATGAAAACAGGTGGTATCCCGGCACCTTCAGAAATTTCCTATTCGGCGCTCGGAAACGTCCTACTTGTTGCCTCCGCCCTCTGAAAACATGATCGGCACTGGATGACGCAAGGTCGCGATCCAGAGGAGGTTCCGCATGCACCTGTACGCCCACCCCACTGCCGAATTGCGCAGCACCCTGCGCGAACTGCTGGCCCATGACATGAACAACCCGGACGAAGACCCCCACCTGTCGGGGGTGATGTTCTTCTGCGCCACCGATGAACGCTCCCGCCAACTGATCGAGCGTATCGAGTTGCTGGCCAGCGAGTTGTTCTTCGACCCGAACGGGCGGGCCATCACCGAGCATATGAAAGCGGCGGCGGTGGAAGGCGTGCGCATCAAGCGCAACCGCAAGGCGCCGGCGGACGAGACGGTGATACGTATCGCGCTGGCAGACAAGGGCTACATCACGGTGAGTACTGCCCGGCTCTGAGTTTGCGTTGGCTTTCTGGGGGTGCTTTGCACACCCCATCGCGACACAAGGCCGCTCCCACAGGACATCACAGACTTTGATTGCAGCGCTGTACCTGTGGGAGCGGCCTTGTGTCGCGATGGGCCGCAAAGCGGCCCCATGCCCTTCCCCGACCAATCCGCTATCCTGAGCACTTCTCCGCTCCGGACCGCTCCATGGAACTGCACATTCGCCTGGAAGGCCGCAAAGGCCTGGCCGACCAGCTTTACCAGCAACTGCGCGCCGGCATCGACAGCGGCCACCTGGCCGCCGGCACCCAACTGCCGCCAAGCCGCCTGCTGGCAGAGCAGCTGGGCGTGTCGCGCAAGACCGTGGCCGAGGCCTATTCCCGGCTGACCTACGACAACCTGCTGAGCGGCGTGGTCGGCCGGGGCACCTTCGTCACCCCGCGCCAGCCGCTGCGCAGCAGCGAATCGCCCGCGATTCCCCTGGCCGCTGCCGCGTCCCTCGAGCGCTGGCAGCAGCGCGCCACTGTGCTGAGCCGACGCCAGCTGGAGGCTCCGTCGCGTTACGACTTCATCGGCGGGGCTTCGAGCAAGGCGCAGTTCCCATTCGACCAGTGGCGCAGTTGCCTGAACTATGCCCTGCGCCGCAGCCAGCGCCATCCCGAACGGCAGTTCCCTGCCCAGGGCCTGCCGGAGCTGCGCGAGGCCATTGCCCATCATGTCGCCTATGCCCGCGGCGTGCACTGCAGCGCCGCTGACCTGCTGGTGTGCAACGGCGCCCAGCAGGCACTGGACCTGATCGCACGGGTGCTAGTCGAGCCGGGTTGCCAGGTAGCCATGGAAGACCCGGGCTACCCGCCAGCGCGGCAACTGTTCCTGGCCCTCGGCGCGCGCCTGCAATCGGTACCGGTGGACAATGAAGGCCTGTGCGTGGAGCAGATCGCCGACGGCACCCGGCTGATCTATGTGACGCCCTCGCACCAGTTCCCGCTGGGCATGCCGATGAGCGAGCCACGCCGGCACGCCCTGCTGGCACGGGCCGCCGAGCTGGGTACGTTGATCATCGAAGACGACTACGATTGCGAGTTCCGCTACCACGGCCCAGCCGCCGACGCTCTGCAGCGCCTCGACCGCCATGGCCTGGTGGCCTATGTGGGGACCTTTTCCAAGACCTTGCTGCCCGAGTTGCGCCTGGGCTACGCCGTACTGCCGCCCGACGTGCTGAAGGCCGCCTGCGTGGCCAAGCACCTCAGCGACTGGCACAGCCCGACCCTGTTGCAGTGGGCACTGGCGCGCTTTCTCGGCGAAGGCCACCTGAACAAGCACATCCGCCGTTGCCACGAGGTCTACAGCGCCCGTCGCGAACGCATCCTCGCACGGCTGGGCGGCGACCTGGCACCGTGGTTCAGCGCCATCCCCGCCAGCGCCGGGTTCCACCTCAGCGCCCTGGCCAGACCTGGGGTCGATGTCGAGCTGCTGGCCAACCTCGCACGCAAGGTGGAGGTCGGCCTGTATTCGCTGGCGCCGTTCTTCAGCGAAGCGCCAGTGCGCCCGGGGCTGTTGCTGGGCTTCGGCGCCATCGAGCTGCTGGACATCGACCCGGCGCTGGACCGGGTGCGCGACACCCTGCAGCGCCTCAGTTGACCGGTGCGGCCTTGCCCGCCACTACCGGGCGGGCAATCGCCGCGGCATAACCGCGAGGGTTGAACCACGTGGTAACCAGCAGCATCGCCACCACGGTCACGGTCAGCAGCGTCCATGAGGCCTGGAAATCACCGCTCATGTCGCGCAACCAGCCGGTGACGTAAGGCACGATGCCGGTGATGATGAAGCCGATGCCCTGCACGAACGCCGCCAGGCTGCCAGCCTCGGCAGGCGTCTTCAGGTGCTCCAGGGTCAGCGTCAGGCTCTGGCTGAAGCAGGCGCCCAGGCCGAAACCGATCATCGCCACCCACAGCCCCGAGGCCAGCGTGGGTGTCAGCAGCAGGCCGAGAAAACCCACCAGCTGGATCGCCAAGGCCAGCCACAGGCCCGGGCGTCGGTCTGCCCAGCGCCGCAGCAACAGCGGCAAGCCCAATGCACCGGCCACTTGGAAGATGGTCATCAGGCCAACCAGGTCGGCACCGCCCTGGGCGCTGCCGCCATGCTCGATGTGATAGGCCGGCAACCAGGCCACCATGCTGGTGTAGCCGCCATTGATCAAACCGAAGTACAGCGCCAGCAACCAGGCCCGGCGCGTGCCGAACCAGTGACCGCCGGTGGCACCGGCCAGTTTCGCCGCCTCCTGGCGCGGCCGCAGCACGGCCCAGGCCAACACCGCCAGCACAGCCGGGATCGCCCACACGCCCAGGCCGACCTGCCAATGGCCGAAGTAGCCACTGACGTGCGGCCCGAGCACGGCGGCCAGGCCGCCGCCGCTCATCAGCGCAGCCGAATACAGGCCCATCGCCCCCGCCAGGCGGCCGGGAAACCAGCGGTTGACCAGCCCCGGCATCATGCCCTGCACTACCGCCACCCCCAGGCCGGCGACCACCGCACTGGCAATCAGCGCCCAGGCGCTGCCCAGTTGCAGGCGCCACAGGCAGGCCAGGGCGATGGCAGACAGGCCAGCGAGCATGCCGCCGTGTTCGCTGATCCAGCGCCGCAACCAGGGTTGCAGCAAGGGCACCAGGCCCATGCACAGCACCGGCAACGCCGTCAGCAAGGCCGCCTGCTGGTAACCCAGGCCAGTACTTGCGCGCATGGGTTCGAGCAACGGGCCGATGCTGGTCAGGATCGGCCGCAGGTTCAGTGCCAGCAGCATGACCAGCAGCAGGTTCAATGCCGCTCTCATTGTGCGTTGGCCTGTTTCCACTCAAGGTAAAGACCGGCTTCGCCGCTGGGCTTCAGGGCGCGCAGCGGCAGGCTCTGTTGCTGGGGCGGGCGAGCCATCTGCGCGTATACCGCCGCGGTGGACAAGCCGTAGGGTTCGCCCTCGGCGTTGTCGTAGGCAAACCACGCCCGCTCGATACCGCACAGGTGCATGGCCGCCAGGCACATCGGGCACGGGTGGCCGCTGGCGTAGATTTCGGCGCCGTCCAGGCGTGCCTGACCCAGGGCATGGCTGGCCTTGCGGATGGCCTGCATCTCGGCGTGGGCGGTCGGGTCCTGGGTGCTGTGGATCTCGTTGACCGCACGCGCCAGCACCTGCCCCTGGTACACCAGCACGGCGCCGAAGGGCCGGCCACCGGCCTGAATGTTGGCGCGGGCCAGGTCGAGCGCTTCGCGCATGTAGCGTTCTTCGGACATGAATCGGTTCCCCTGTTGCAAGACCTGATCATTATCCGGGCTTCGGCGGCCTGGCAGAAATGAAGAGATTGGATGCCTGTCAGTGGCCTCCCAAATGGCCGATTGGCCTCCCTCTTATGCGCGTGATTGGCTATCGGGGAGGCCAACGTGCGGCGCTACAGTAGCGCCATCCCCACCCCACACCTTTGGAGACAGCCATGCACAACCGTATCGAATGGGCCAAGCACGCCCCCGAGGCCTACAAAGCCATGGTCGGCCTGGAGCAGGCCCTGGCCAAAAGCGGCCTGGAGAATTCCCTGCTGGAACTGGTTCGCCTGCGGGCTTCGCAGATCAACGGCTGCGCCTACTGCGTCAACCTGCACGCCAACGATGCGCGCAAGGCCGGTGAGAACGAGGCACGCCTGCAGACCTTGTGCGTCTGGCAGGAAACCGCCTACTTCACCCCGCGCGAACGTGCTGCGCTGGCCTGGGTGGAGAGCCTGACCAGGCTGCCCGAGCACGGCGCGCCGCAGGCGGAATATGAAGCCTTGCAGGAACACTTCGAGCCGGCCGAGGTGGCCAACCTGACCCTGGCAATTGCCGCCATCAATGCCTGGAACCGCTTCGGGGTCGGGTTTGCCATGGTGCCGGCCTGATCATTGAGCGGTAGCCTGTACCGGCCTCTTCGCGGGCTTGCCCGCTCCCACAGGTACAGCACATTTTTCAGATTCTGTGAGTCCCCTGTGGGAGCGGGTTCACCCGCGAAGAGGCCGGCACAGGCAACATCTCAACGCCCGGCCAACCGCGCCCGGTAGCTGCCGGGGCTCTGCCCGGTCCACTTCTTGAACGCCCGGTGAAACGCACTGGGCTCCTGGAACCCGGTCTGCTCGGCAATCTCGGCAATGCTCAACTCCCCTTCGCGCAACCGCTCGAAGGCCATTGCCCGGCGCACCTCATCCTTGATCTGCTGGTACGAACGCCCTTCCCGCTCCAGCTGCCGACGGAAAGTACTGGCACTGACCCCCTGCTGCTGCGCCAGCGCCGCCAGCGTCGGCCATTGCCCATAACGCCGCGCCCGCAGGTGCCGGTACACTTCGGCCACCAGCCCGTTCTGGTTGCGAAAGCGAATCACCAGCCCCTGCGGAGCACTGCGCAGGAAGGTTTTCAGGGCCGCCACATCCTGCACCACCGGCAGGCGCAGGTAGGCGCTGTCGAACTCCACCTCGGTGCGCCCGCTGCCCAGGCGCAGGTCCGGCCCCCACAGCAGCAGGTCGTCTTCCTGGGCCGGGCGCGACACCGCCAGCTCGGTGCGGTCGATGGCGATCCGCCGCCCGGCCAGCCAACACAGCATGCCGATCATCAGCACCAGGTAGGTTTCCTCGGCATACACCCGGGTCAGCGGGTCGGCGATGCTCGACTGCACGCTGATCAGCGCCCGCCCGCCACGCACCGTCAGGCTGCCGCGCAGATCGCGCAGGAACAGGCCAAAACCGCCCATGCACTGGCGCAAGGCCTTCTCCAGGTTCGGCT
This sequence comes from Pseudomonas sp. C5pp, assembly GCF_000814065.1. Taxonomy (NCBI): domain Bacteria; kingdom Pseudomonadati; phylum Pseudomonadota; class Gammaproteobacteria; order Pseudomonadales; family Pseudomonadaceae; genus Pseudomonas; species Pseudomonas sp. C5pp. The sequence goes on from NZ_JWLN01000015.1 coordinate 121,870, forward strand.
CCAGGATCAGGCCCCGGCAGATCAGGGCGAAACTGCCCGGCGGCATGCCGTGGCTGTCGAGGCGGAAGAACTCATCGTCCAGGCGCTGGATCAGCGCCAGCCACAGCTGGACGAAGGCCTTGGCCGGTACACGGGCCTGGGGCTGCTCGAGCAGTTGTGGGTCGATGCCCACCGCACGCAGCTGCGCATCGCGTTCGGCGGGGCAGTCGCGCAGGGCATGGAGCATGGCATTGAGGAAGTACACGGCGACCGAATCGCTATCGCGCATGGCGGTTTTCGCTGTCTATGCTGAGTGGCAAAAAGTGCCAGGTTGTCTGAACAGTTCCGGCATAGGCTGCAACAGAGCCTTTGCCTAGACTCGGTCCCACTCCGGGATCGTCGGCCATTCTCGCAGAGCCTGGCCCGGTCCCGCCATGCCTTCGCAATCGGAGCCCCTATGAGCAGCGCAGAAATCTACGTCGTCAGTGCCGTCCGTTCAGCCATTGGTGGCTTTGGCGGTTCCCTCAAGGACCTGCCGCTGGCCGACCTGGCCAGCGCCATCACCCGCGCCGCCATCGAGCGCTCGGGCGTGGCCGCCGAGCAAGTCGGCCACCTGGTGATGGGCACGGTGATCCCCACCGAACCGCGTGACGCCTACCTGGCCCGCGTAGCGGCAATGAACGCCGGCATCCCCAAGGAAACCCCGGCATTCAACGTCAACCGCCTGTGCGGCTCGGGCCTGCAGGCCATCGTCTCGGCAGCCCAATGCCTGCTGCTGGGCGACACCGATGTGGCCGTGGCGGCGGGCGCCGAATCCATGAGCCGTGGCCCGTACCTGCTGCCGCAGGCACGCTGGGGCGCTCGCATGGGTGACCTGCAAGGCATCGACTACACCGTCGGCGTGCTGCAGGACCCGTTCGAACACTTCCATATGGGCATCACCGCCGAGAACGTTGCGGCCAAGCACGGCATTACCCGCGAAATGCAGGATGAACTGGCCCTGACCAGCCAGCGCCGCGCTGCCCGCGCCATTGCCGAAGGCCGCTTCGCCAGCCAGATCGTTCCGCTGGAACTGAAAACCCGCAAGGGCAGCGTGCAGTTCAGCACCGACGAGCATGTGCGTGGCGAGGTGACCGCCGAGCAACTGGCAGGGATGAAGGCGGTGTTCAAGAAAGACGGTACCGTTACCGCCGGCAACGCCAGTGGCATCAACGACGGCGCTGGCGGCCTGGTACTGGCCACTGGTGATGCGGTGCGCCGCCTGGGCCTGAAGCCCCTGGCCCGCCTGGTGGGCTATGCCCATGCCGGCGTCGAGCCTGAACTGATGGGCCTTGGCCCGATCCCGGCCACCCGCAAGGTGCTGGAGAAGACCGGCCTGAGTGTGCAGGACCTGGACGTGATCGAGTCCAACGAAGCCTTCGCTGCCCAGGCCTGCGCCGTGGCTCGCGAACTGGGCTTCGACCCGGAAAAGGTCAACCCCAACGGTTCGGGCATTTCCCTGGGTCACCCGGTGGGCGCCACCGGCGCGATCATCGCCACCAAGGCCATCCATGAGCTGCAGCGCATCCAGGGCCGCTATGCCCTGGCCACCATGTGCATCGGTGGTGGCCAAGGCATCGCCTTGGTCTTCGAGCGCGTCTGAGGGAGCCTGACACATGAGCATTGAACAGATTGCCGTGATCGGCGCAGGCACCATGGGCAACGGCATTGCCCAGGTGTGTGCGGTGGCCGGCTACCAGGTGCTGCTGGTGGACGTTTCCGACGCTGCGCTGGAGCGCGGCGTGGCCACCTTGAGCAAGAACCTCGAGCGCCAGGTCGCCAAGGGTACCCTCGACGCCGACAAGGCGGCAGCTGCCCGCCCCCGCATTCGCACCAGCACCGACTACACCCAGCTCAGCAGCGCGCAGATGGTGATCGAAGCCGCCACCGAGAACCTGCAGCTCAAGCAGCGCATCCTGCAGCAGGTGGCCGCCAACGTCGCCGCCGACTGCCTGATTGCCACCAACACCTCGTCGCTGTCGGTCACCCAGCTGGCGGCCAGCATCGAGCACCCCGAACGCTTCATCGGCGTGCATTTCTTCAACCCGGTGCCGATGATGGCGCTGGTCGAGATCATTCGCGGCCTGCAGACCAGCGACAGCACCTACGCCCAAGCGCTGGTGGTGACCGAAAAGGTCGGCAAGACCCCAATCACCGCCGGCAACCGCCCTGGGTTCGTGGTCAACCGCATCCTGGTGCCGATGATCAACGAAGCGATCTTCGTGCGCCAGGAAGGCCTGGCCAGTGTTGAGGACATCGACACCGGCATGCGCCTGGGCTGCAACCAGCCGATCGGCCCGCTGGCCCTGGCCGACCTGATCGGCCTGGACACCCTGCTGGCAATCATGGAGGCCTTCCATGAAGGCTTCAATGACAGCAAGTACCGCCCTGCCCCGCTGCTCAAGGAAATGGTCGCGGCCGGTTGGCTGGGGCGCAAGAGCGGCCGCGGTTTCTTCACCTACTGAGGAGCGAACGCCATGCCCCCGGTCAATGCCGCGATGCGCTGTGCCAACTTTGAAGAGCGACGTGACCGGGCCATGGCGCTGTTTGCCGAAAAGGGCTTCGGCCAGGTCAGCATGCGCGAGCTGGCGGCCCATGTGGGGCTTACCGCAGGCTCGCTGTATCACCACTTCCCCAGCAAGCAGGACCTGCTGTACGACCTGATCGAGGAGTTGTACGAGGAATTGCAGGCCACCCTGGACCAGGGGCGCCGGGCCATGGCGCGCGGGGCGTCGGCGCTGAGCTGCCTGATTGCCGCGCACTGGCAGCTGCATGCCGAGCGGCCCATGCAGTTTCGCCTGGCGGAGCGCGACTTCTGTTGCCTGAGCGACGATCAGCAGGCGCGCCTGGCCTTGTTGCGCAAGCGCTATGAGGCGGGGTTGCTGAGGTTGATCGCACCGCAGGCGAAGTTGCAGGGGGAGGCCTTGATGGCCACGGCGCATGTGGTGGCGACACTGCTGAACCAGTTGCCGGGGCTGTTGAAGGCCTTGCCTGAAGAACAGGGGCTGGGGTTGATGGAAAGCATGCTGGTGGGTGGGCTGGAGCGGACACTGCGCTAGCCTGTTCCGGCCCTTTCGCGGGTAAACCCGCTCCCACAGGAACTGTGCAAGTCTCAAGGTTTGCACAGTTCCTGTGGGAGCGGGTTTACCCGCGAAAGGGCCAGTGCAGGCTAGCGCAGGAGCGACTGGATCTGCTCGTGCAAGGTATCCAGGTCGAACGGCTTGGCCAGGATCGGTGCCTTGCGGGTGATCGGGCTGCCGGACTCGAGAATCTCCGCCGGGTAGCCGCTGATGAAGATCACCTTCAGGTCCGGCCGCAACTTCACTGCCGGCTCGGCAATGTCCACCCCGGAAATCCCGCCCGGCAAGCGGAAGTCCGTCACCATCAGGTCGAGGTGCGGCTTGCTCGCCAGGATCGCGAACGCCTGCTCGCCATCCTCGGCCACCAGCACGTGGTAGCCCTCGCCTGCCAGGTAATCACGCAGGATCATGCGAATCGCCGGTTCGTCCTCGACCACCAGTACTACATCTTGTGCATCTTCACTCATGTCAACGCCTTGAAATACTTACAGCTGGCCATCAGACCCCAGGCTCACGCAGAGGTTGCCCTTGCCTGGTCGTTTTGTTGTTCGCAGGTTGCCAGTGGCAATTGCAAGGTGAAGGTGGCGCCTTTGCCCTCTTCACTCTCCACCAATATGCGCCCGCCATGGGCCTGGACGATCTGCTCCGATATGTACAGCCCCAGGCCCAACCCACCACTGGCCTGCTGGGTGGCGACCCGCTCGAACTGCTGGAAGATGCGCTGCTGGTTGGCCACGCAGATGCCGATGCCATGGTCCTGCACCTGTACGCAGGCCAGGCCGTCCTGCTCGAATACCCGCACCTGCACCGGTTTGCGCTCACCATAACGCAAGGCATTGGACAACAGGTTGGCCAGCACCTGCTCGATGCGGAACTCGTCCCACTCACCCTGCAGCGGTTCGCAGCGTTGCAACTCGATATGGGTTTCCAGTGCGCTGGCCTGGGCGGCAAAGTTCTCCACCAGGCCACGCACCAGCAGGCCCAGGTCGAACGCCTTGGGCCGCAGCGACAGTTTGCCGGTGCGGATGCGCGATACATCAAGCATATCTTCGACCAGGCGGATAAGGCTGTTGATCTGCCGCTCGTCGCGCTCGACCATGGCCTGCAGCTTGTCGACGCTGAAGGCGGCAAGGTTGCCGCGTGCCAGGTGCAGCTTGCGCAGCTGGGTTTCCAGGATCAGGCCATTGAGCGGGGTGCGCACCTCGTGGGACACGATCGACATGAAGTCATCGCGCATGCGCACGGCATGCTCCAGTTCACCCCGCGCCGTCTGCAGCTGGGCCAGCAGCAGTTCCTGCTCCTGACGGCTGCGTTCCAGGGCCTGCAATTGGCGGTCGAGCACCTTGCGCTGGCGGTACAGGTCGACGAACACCGACACCTTGCTCTTCACCGCCAGGGTGTCGAGCGGCTTGTGCAGAAAGTCCACCGCGCCGCTTTCATAGCCCTTGAACGCGTAGTTCATCTCGCGCCCGGCGGCAGTGACGAACACGATGGGGATGTTGCGGGTCTTTTCCGTGCCGCGCATCAGCTCGGCCAGCTCGAAACCGTTCATGCCCGGCATCTGCACGTCGAGAATGGCCAGGGCGAACTCGTGCTCGAGCAACAGTGACAACGCTGCCTCGGCCGACTGGGCCTGGTGCACCTCGCGGTCTTGGCCCTGGAGCAGGGCGTCGAGGGCCAGCAGGTTTTCTGGCAGGTCGTCGACGATCAGCAGTTTGGCGATGGTGTGGCTTAGCATGCGCTAGGTTCCAGGGCGGCGAGCAATCGCTCGATGCCACTCAGAGAAAGAATATGGTCGGGCTGGTGCAGGGCCAGTGCGGCCTCCGGCATCAGCGCCACCTGTGCGTCGCAAGGGTCCTGGACCACGGTCCGGCCCCCGTTGCGCTTGATATAGGCAAGGCCTTCTGCGCCATCCTCGTTGGCCCCGGTGAGCAACATGCCCAGCAGGCCGGCACCATAGGCATCGGCCGCCGACATGAACAGGTAGTCGATCGCCGGCCGGGAAAAATGCACCGGCGGCTCCTGGCTCAGCGACAGGGTCAGGTCACGCTCCACCGACAGGTGATAACCCGGCCCGGCCACGTAGATCTGCCCGGGGCGCAGCGGCTGTTTGTCACAGGCCTCGCACACTGGCCGCCGCAGGCGACGTTGCAGCACCTCGGCCAGCTGGCTGTGGCGGTCATCCGGCAGGTGCAGCACGCAAATTACCGGAATGGCGAAGCCGGCCGGCAACGCGCCCAGCACACTGAATAGCGCTGTAACGCCGCCGGCCGAGGCGCCGATCACCATCGCGCGTACGCCTTTCATGACTTGCGGTAGATCCGTTCGGGCTTGACCAGCGGCTCGAAGCGCTCGCTGTAGGCGGAAAAATCCACCGATTCCTTGCTGCCCAGCACCAGGAAGCCGCGGTGGCACAGGGACTCGTGGAACAGGCCCAGGGCGCGGTCCTGCAGTTCCTTGTTGAAGTAGATGAGCACGTTGCGGCACGACACCAGCTGGGTTTCGGAAAACACGCTGTCGGTGGCCAGGCTGTGGTCGGCGAAAGTCACGTTGTCCCGCAGGGTGCTGTCCATGATGGCGTTGCCGTAGGCTGCCGTGTAGTACTCGGCAAAGTCCCGTCGGCCACCGGCGATGCGATAGTTTTCGGCGTACTCGCGCATGCTCTGCATCGAGTAGATACCCTGCTTGGCCTTGTCCAGCGAATGCGGGTTGATGTCGGTGGCATAGATGATGGTGCGCTCCAGCAGGCCCTCCTCGCGTAGCAGGATGGCCATCGAATACACCTCCTCGCCCGTGCTGCAGCCGGCAATCCACACCTTGATCGACGGCCAGGTGCGCAGCAGCGGCACCACTTCGTTGCGCAGCGCCAGGTAGTGCCCCGGGTCGCGGAACATCTCGCTGACCGGGATCGTCAGGTACTGCAGCAACTGCATGAACATGCCTGGGTCGTGCAGCACGCGCTCCTGCAGCGCCGACACCGTCAGGCAGTCGAACTGGCGCAGCGCATGCAGGATCCGGCGCTTGATCGACGCGCCGGAATAGTTGCGGAAATCGTAGCTGTACTTGAGGTAGATGGCCTCGATCAGCAAGCGGATTTCGATATCGGTGTTACGTTCGCTAGTCAAATTCGCTCCAGTTGCGGCAGCCACACACGGATCAGCGAGAACAAGCGGTCCAGGTCGATCGGTTTGGCCAGGTAGTCGTTGGCGCCGGCCTGCAGGCAACGCTGCTGGTCATCCTTCATGGCCTTGGCGGTCACGGCAATGATCGGCAGCTTGCGCCAGCGTGGTTGCTGGCGGATCAGCCGGGTAGCCTCGAAGCCGTCCATTTCCGGCATCATCACATCCATCAACACCAGGTCGATGTCGTCATGCTGCTCCAGGCGCTCGATGGCCTCGCGGCCGTTGCGGCCGATTTCGACGATCGCGCCCTTGTGCTCCAGCGCGCTGGTCAGGGCAAAGATGTTGCGCACGTCGTCGTCCACCAGCAGCACCTTGCGGCCTTCGAAAACCTTGTCGCGGCTGCGCGCGGTCTTGAGCATGCGCTGGCGTTCGTTGGACAGCTGCGACTCGACCTTGTGCAGGAACAGCGTCACTTCGTCGAGCAGGCGCTCCGGCGAGCGGGCGCCCTTGATGATGATCGAGCGCGAATACTTGAGCAGGTCGGCTTCTTCTTCGCGGGTAAGGTTGCGCCCGGTATACACGATCACCGGCGGGAAGGCACGGATGTCTTCGGCGGTCATGCGCTTGAGCAACTCGTTGCCGAGCATGTCCGGCAGCTTGAGGTCGATGATCATGCAGTCGTAGATATTCTCGCGCAGCAACGCCAGGGCATCCTGAGCCATGGCCACGGCGGTGATCTCGACATCGTCGTCGCCGATCAGGCGGGCAATGCTCTCGCGCTGCAGGTCGTCGTCTTCCACCAGCAGGATGTGCTTGAGCTTCTGGGTCAGCTTGGCCTCCAGCCGGGCGAAAACTTCCTTGAGTTGTTCACGGCTGGTGGGTTTGACCGCGTAGCCGACGGCACCCATGTGCATGGCGGCCTCGACGCGGTCCTCAACGGAAATGATATGCACCGGGATGTGCCGGGTGCTCGCTTGCTCCTTCAGGCGTTGCAGCACGGTCAGGCCGGAATGGTCGGGCAGGCGCATGTCCAGCAGGATGGCATCGGGGATGTACTGCACGGCCAGTTCGAAGCCCTCGTCGGCGCCCTGCGCCACCAGGCAGCTGTAACCCAGCTCGTGGGCCAGGTCGAAGAGGATGCGGGCGAAGTTCGGTTCGTCTTCGATCACCAGGATGCAGCGGTTGCCGAACGGCGCGCGCTCACGGTCATCGGCAAACACTGGTGTCGGGCGTTTCGGTGCCGCCACCACTGGAGCCTGCGGCGCGGGTGGCAGGCTATCGACCGCAGGGCGCAGGCTGAGCGGCTCGATATCCTGCGCCACGCGCTCATAGCGCTCCGGCAGGATCAGGCTGAATACACTGCCCTGGCCGGGGCTGCTGTCGACGCTGATCTGCCCACCCAGCAGGTGCGCCAGGTCGCGGGAAATGGACAGGCCCAGGCCGGTGCCGCCATAACGGCGGTTGCTGGTGCCATCCACCTGGTGGAATGCGCCGAAGATCGCCTGCTGCTGGTCGGCGGCGATGCCGATGCCGGTATCGCGCACGGCAAAGACGATGCCGGTGCCAGGCTGGTAACCGATGTTCAGGCTGACCTGGCCGCGCTCGGTGAACTTGATGGCGTTGGACAGCAGGTTCTTGAGAATCTGCTCCAGGCGCTGGCGGTCGGTGAACAGCGTGGCCGGCACCTGCGCCTCGGTGGTCACCTCGAAGGCAAGGCCCTTGTGCCCGGCCAACGGCTCGAACATGCCACGCAGGCCTTCGACCAGGCGTTCCAACTGGGTGCTTTCGGGGCGCACTTCGAGCTTGCCTGCTTCCACCTTGGCGATGTCGAGAATGTCGTTGATCAGGTTGAGCAGGTCGTTGCCGGCCGAATAGATGGATTCGGCGAACTTGACCTGCTCGTCGCTGAGGTTGCCCTCGCCGTTTTCCGCCAGCAGCTTGGCCAGGATCAGCGAGCTGTTCAGCGGCGTGCGCAACTCGTGGGACATGTTGGCGAGGAATTCGGACTTGTACTTGCTCGAACGCTGCAGTTCCTCGGCGCGCGCCTGCAGCTCGTCCTGGGCCTGGAGCAGTTCGTCGTTCTTGCGGTCCAGCGCCTCGGTGCGCTCCGACAACTGTTCGTTGGTCTGCTCAAGCTCCGCCTGCTGGGTTTCCAGGTGGGCCTGGGACTCCTTGAGCACGCGGGATTGCTCTTCGAGCTCTTCGTTGGCGGTTTTAAGTTCTTCCTGCTGCACTTGCAGCTCTTCGTTTAGTTGCTGGGTTTCGGCCAGCACCTCCTGCAGGCGCTGCCGGTAACGGGCGCTTTCGATGGAAATACCGACGTTGCCACGGACCCGCTGCAGCATCTCTTCATCACGCTCCTGCAACGGCCGCAGGAAGCCCAGCTCCAGCACGCCGTTGATCTGCCCGTCGTCGCTGGAGGGCATCAGCATGGCACTGCGCGGCAGGCCCCTGCCAAGGCCGGAACTGAGGTGGAAATAGTCTTCGGGCAAGTCGTCCAGGCGCAGCAGCCTCGCTTCGCGCACGGCCTGGGCCAGCAGCCCCTCGTGGTCACCCAGTACCTGCTCGCGCGCCTGCTCCTCGGCATCCAGGCCATAGCTGGCAACACGCACCAGGCGGCCATGTTCGTCACGCACGTACAACGCGCCTACCACGCTGCCCAGGTAGCTGGCGAAGAAACGCAGGATGTTGTCACCGAGCATGGGCAGGGTCAGCTGGCCGAGCACCTGTTCGGACAGTTGCGTCTGCCCGTTGCGCAGCCAGGCCTGATGCTCCAGGCGCTCGGCGGCGCGCTGCTGGGCCCGGAAGTTTTCGTCATAGGTAGCGGACAGCGCCAGCAGGTCGCGCCGCCCAAGGTAGGCCAGCAAGGCGCTGAGGCCGACGATGAACAGCACGAAGGACGACATGACCGTGACGGTCACACTGTTGACCCGCTCGTTGCGCGCCATGCGCAATTGTTGTTCGCTGCCGATGAGGTTGTCGAACTCCTTGCGGATCTCATCGGTCAGGCGCTTGCCGCGGCCGTTGCCGATCAAGGCGCGGTAATCACCCTGGCTGCGGCGCAAGTTGATCATCTCGCTGCCGAAGGTGTTCCACGCTTGCTGCAGGGCGATCAGCCGGTCGATGCGTTCGACCTGTTGCGGGTTGTCCTCGACCATGCCGCGCAGGCTCTGCAGGCTGCCGAAAATGCGTGGCTTGGCCACCTCGTAGGGGTCGAGGAAACGCTCATCGCCGGTGATCAGGAAGCCACGCATGCCGGTTTCCATGTCGATCGACAGTTTGACCGCTTCGTTGGCATTGCCGATCACCCGGTCGGTGTGCTCGACCCACTGCAAGGCCGAAAGCAGGTAGTTGATCACCGCAACGAAGGCTACGGCCCCCAGCAGGCCAACCCCCAGGGGTAGGCCGACGTTGCGGCTCAACAGCTTGCGGAAGCTTCGCTGGTCCATCGAGGCTGCTTGAATCATGTGAAAACGCCCGAGCTAAAAGTCCATTGAAAAGTGTGGCGGATCTGTCTTTGTCATTATCTGCCACTGCGCCGTCCTGTTAAGCGAGTCTAACCAGCTTTGCCGGGTCTGGCAGGGCATTTAGCCAGTATTTGAAGGCAGCGTGCGCCAAACGTTCCATCTGATTGCAGTGCCCGGTATCCTCGGGAACTTCTGCTGCCATCTGGAGCACAGATTAAAGACATTCATTAGCACAGGATCCGAACCATGCACCTTCTGGTAGTCGAAGACGACGACATCGTACGCATGCTGATGGTCGAAGTGCTCGACGAACTGGGCTACACGGTCATCGAGGCGGACAGTGCCGGCGCGGCGCTGCGCATTATCGAGGACCCGGGCCAGGAGTTGGCGCTGATGCTGACCGACGTGGGGTTGCCAGACATGGGTGGCGAAGAGCTGGCCGGCAAGGCGCGCGACCTGCGGCCGCTGTTGCCGGTGCTGTTCGCCAGTGGTTATGCCGAGAACGTCAATGTACCGGAGGGCATGCATCTGATCGGCAAGCCGTTCAGCATCGACCAGTTGCGCGACAAGGTACAGGCCATTCTGGGTAACCCTTGAGATCGGTGTCGCCTGGTTCGCGGGCTTGCCCGCTCCCACAGGGAACGCGTGGCCCTGAAGCTGGCGCTGTACCTGTGGGAGCGGGTTCACCCGCGAAGGGGCCGGAATAGGCAGTACACCTCACAGCTCCCTGCGCAATAGGTAGCTATCCATGATCCACCCCTTGCGCGCCCGCTCCCGCTCACGCACCTCCAGTATCCGTGCCTTCACCGTTTGCAACGGCCCGGCAATCAGCACCTCATCCGCAGTCCCCAGGTACGCGCCCCAGTAAATCATCAACGCCGGATCATCGAGCCGGGCAAACGCGCACTGCCCGTCGAGCATCACCAGCACATTGTCGATCTGCCCCTGCCCGGCCAGGCGCCGCCCTGGCAATACGGTCAACGGCTCACCGATGCGGTTGAGCGGCACCTGATGGCGCGCTGCCAACGCCTGCACGCTGCTGATGCCCGGAATGACCTGCAGGCGCAGCGCCACACCACGCTCGCGGACCAGGCCAAGGATGCGCAGGGTGCTGTCGTACAGCGTCGGCTCGCCCCACAGCAGAAAGGCGCCGGTTTCACCCTCGCCTATCTCCTGTTCGATCAGTTGGGCATACAGCGCCGCACGCTGCCGGTGCCAGTCCTGCACCGCGCGCAGGTAGTCATCGGCCTGGCCATCGCGTGCAGGGTCGGCCACCTGCACCAGGCGGTAGCCGCCCTCGGGCCGGTAGCGTTGCAGGATGGCCTTGCGCAGGCGCAGCAGTTCGTCCTTGTCGCCGCCTTTGTCGAGCACGAAGAACACACTGGCCTGGCGCAGTGCATCGACCGCCTCGTAGGTGACCTGGCGCGGGTCACCCGGGCCGATGCCGATCAACAACAGGTCTTTCATTGCCCTGCCCTTTGCGGGAACCAGCAGCCATTGTCAGGTGGCTGCCGGTATTTGGCAAAGCGCCCCGTCAGAAGATGGAGAAGTTGTAGCTGACGATGACCCGTGTCTCGTCCATGTCACGCGCCCATTTTTCATAATTGCTGCGGTAAGTGGAATTACGCAGGCGCACGCTTACGTCCTTGAACGTGCCACTTTGCACCTGGTACTTGAACTCGGTGTCGCGTTCCCATTCTTTGCCTTCGGCCGTACTGCCCGGCACCTTGATATTGTCACCGTTGATGTAACGGGTGAAGAAGGTCAGGCCAGGCACGCCCAGGGCCTTGAAGTCATAGTCATAACGCACCTGCCAGGAACGCTCCTGGGCGGCGGCGAAGTCGTTGACCTGGGCATAGTTGACCAGGTACGGGTTGCTGCCATCCAGGTATGGCATGGCACTGTCGCCATACATGCGCTGCCAACCGGCACTGAGCTTGTGGCCACCCAGGCTGTAGCCGAGCATGCCGCTGAATGCGCGATGGTCTATTTCGCCGGCGCGGGCATTGCCGATGTCATCACTCTTGATCAAGCGCAGGTCTGCCGACAGGCTGCCCACCGCCAATGGCTGGCTGGCGACCAGGCCGAGGAAGTGCTGGCGGTAGATGTTCTCCAGCTTGGCCACCTGGTACTGGGCGCTGAAGCGTTCGTTGAAACGGTAATCGACACCAGCCAGGTCAAAGTGATCAGCCTCGATATCGCAGGCATAGCGCTTGTTCTTGCAATGCACGCGAATGTCCTGGCGGTCGGTGGAATCCCGTGCGGTGTACTTGTCCAGGCGGGCCAGGGTGAACTTCAGGTCGCGCACTTCTTCGGAAGTGAGCATGGCGCCATGGAACATGGTCGGCAGCAGGCGGCCATCGTTGTACTTGAGCAACGGTACATCCGGCATCATCGAACCGTACTTGAGCACGGTACTGGAAACCTTGACCTTGGCCGCCAGGCCCATCTTCGCGTACTGGTCGGCCGAGTGGCGCGGGTCGTGACCGGAAGACGGCAACAGGCCGCTGTTACTGTCCGCCGGGCTGGAGTCAAGTTTGAAGCCGAACATGCCCAGCGCATCCACGCCAAAACCTACCGGGCCCTGGGTATAACCCGACTGCACATTGAGGATGAAACCTTGTGCCCATTCTTCGCGTTTGGACGCACCCTGGCTGGAACTGCTGTGGCCGTCACGAAAATCCCGGTTGAAATAGACATTGCGTGCTTCGACCTTTGCACTGCTGTCTTCAAGAAAACCGGCGGCCTGGGCATTGACGCCGGCACACAACAGGAACAAGCCGGCAACACGACGCCCGGGGGCGAGGGGGAAAGGGGCAAACATGGGAGAAAACATCCAGAATCAAGGCGAGTAAACAACCTGTGGCACGTGTTGGCCACGGTACTGCGAGGGGGCCGAACAATAGCCGGCCATCATCTGAAATGATCGCGCGAAGGCTCTGGCACGGGCCATTGGACCATGGTCTAAGCGCGCCACAAGGCAAACGCGGAAAAACCGGACAATACCGCGCGCAAAACTAGGAAAGTTCCCTGCTTACTTACAAAAAGTTTGCAGTTTACCCAGTACCCATGAATGACTACACTCGATATCAGCGAACAGCGGAACCCACCCGCGTGGCCGGCGTTTTTATTCTTCTTCAATGTTCGTCACGCCCTGCCACGACCGACGTACAGGAGTGATTACAGTGTCCAGACTTGCAGAGTTTCGTGCTGCCGAAAAAGCGCTCCAGGAACAGATGGCGCAACTGGAAGCGTTGAAAAAGGATGCCGGCCTCAAACGCGAAATCGAATTCGAGCAGAAACTAGTCGGCCTGATGAAAAGCTACGACAAGAGCCTGCGCGATATCATCGCCATCCTCGACCCGAAGGCAGTGGCCCGGGTTTCCAGTGCAGCACCCAAGCAACAGCGCCGCGCGCGCGTGGTGAAGGTTTACACCAACCCGCATACCGGCGAGCGAATCGAGACCAAAGGCGGCAACCACCGTGGGCTCAAGGCCTGGAAAGAGCAATACGGCGCCGCCACGGTAGAAAGCTGGGTACGCTGATGAAACGTCCACACGCACTTCACACTTTTTTCACAAGGGCTGGCTCAGTATCGAGACAGCTAAAGGACTAGCGACCCCATCACGCGCCCGCACATGCGGGCCTCTAATTCCAGCGCCCTGCCTTGTGCAGGGCGCTTTCATTTGCGCAATCGGCACACTGCCGTATCATGGCCAGCCTGTCTGTTTTGCCGGTGCCCTGCGCCCGGCCCCGTCTCAGGAGTTCCCATGAGCCTGCACGATCTGCAAACCCTGCCTGGCGTCACCGCCCAACCGGATGCCGCCACCGCCCAGTTCGTTTTCAACCACACCATGCTGCGGGTAAAGGACATCGAAAAGTCCCTGGACTTCTACACCCGCGTGCTGGGTTTCCGCCTGGTAGACAAGCGCGACTTCCCCGAAGCTGCCTTCAGCCTGTACTTCCTGGCCCTGGTCGACCCGGCGCAGATCCCGGCCGATGACAACGAACGCCACCAGTGGATGAAGTCTATTCCGGGCGTGTTGGAACTGACCCACAACCACGGCACCGAAAACGATGCCGAGTTCGCCTACCACAACGGCAACACCGACCCGCGCGGCTTTGGCCACATCTGCGTCTCGGTACCGGACGTACGCGAAGCCTGCGCACGCTTCGAGGCACTGGGTGTACCGTTCCAGAAACGCCTGCAGGACGGGCGCATGAACCACCTGGCCTTCGTCAAGGACCCGGACGGTTACTGGGTCGAAGTCATCCAGCCGACCGAGCTCAAAGGCTGAGCACTCATCGCTGCTCGCTCGTCGGGCCGGGAACTCCCGGCCCTTTGCTGTGGTATATGAAGGTAACTGCTTCACATGCCACAGCGAGGTAAGGACGATGCAATCTCTTCACTGTGAATATCGCAAGCACACCATCACCGCCAGCGTGATGCCCCACCCCGATTCCCCCCTGCCCTATGCCGCCGGGTGCCTGATTACCGACCCCGAAGGGCACACCAGCAGGCGCATGTCGATGCCGATGAAGTTCTTCTCCGACCTCGAGAACGCACAGCATGTATCGCTGGCCCATGGCCGGGCACTGGTCGACCAGCAGCTGGATGAAGGGCACAAGGTGTTCTGACCTTGTCAATGCTTGTGCCGGCCTCTTCGCGGGTAAACCCGCTCCCACAGGGGTAGCGCCGTTGCTACATGCGTGCGCTATCCCTGTGAGAGCGGGTTTACCCGCGAAAGGGCCGGCACAGGAATAATCAGATATCCCGGGCGTACGCCACCGCCGCCTCCACCTGCGCCAGGGTGGGTCGCACCCCGGTGTAAAGCACGAACTGCTCCAGCGCCTGCAGCGCAATCACCTCCAGCCCGGTGATCACTGGCTTATCCAACGCCCGCGCTCGGCGGATCAACGGAGTACTCTCCGGCATCGCCACAACATCAAACACCCGCGCCGCCGCGGCGATGGCGTTCTCGGAAAACGCCAGCTCCTCGGCCTCGGGCCCGCCCGCCATGCCGATCGGCGTCACGTTCACCAGCATGGGTGGGCACAGGTCGCCCAGCTCCGCCACCCAGCGATAACCACACACATCCGCCAGCTGCCGCCCCGCCTGCTCGTTGCGCGCAACGATGATGCCTTCGGCGAACCCGGCATCGCGCAAGGCACTGGCTACCGCCTTGGCCATGCCGCCACTGCCGCGCAGGGCAAACGCCGTGGACGGGTCGACCTGGTGCTGCGCCAGCAACTGACGCACGGCCAGGTAATCGGTGTTGTAGGCCTTCAGGTGGCCATTGGTATTGACCAGGGTATTGACCGACTCGATGGCCGCAGCCGATGGGTCGATCTCGTCGACCAGGGCCATGCAGGCTTCCTTGTACGGCATCGATACCCCGCAACCGCGGATACCCAAAGCGCGAATGCCCGCCACCGCCGCCGGCAGGTCATCGGTGCGCATGGCCTTGTAGTAGAAGTCCAGGCCCAGCTGCTGGTAAAGGTGGTTGTGGAACCGTACACCGAAGGTGCCGGGGCGGCCGGCCAGGGAGATGCACAGCACGGTGTCTCTGCTTGGAGTTGCCGACATAACCTGCTCCTTTGTCATAACTGAAACGTTTGTTCAGCGTAACAGAGGTAACCGCTGGTCGTCCCTTACACAACCTTTACCGTTCCCCCGTGCTCAGCTGACGAAGAGTGGAGTCATAGTAATAGGACCCCACACTTGGGGTGTCCTTGCGAGGGTTTCTTCATGAACCGTCACATTCCCGGAGTCGCCCTGCTGGTCGGTGCCCTGGCCATCAGCGCACCCGCTGTCGCCCACGGCGGCCATGGCCATGGCGGTTGGTATGGCCCCGGCCCGCTGCTGGGTGCGGCCGTGGTTGGCGCCGTGGTCGGGGCGACGGTTTATGGCGGGCGTGACCGTACCGTGTACGTCGAGCGCCAGCCGGTCTACTACGGGCCGCCCCCGGTGTACGTGCAACCACCACCACCGCCGGTCTACTACCAGCCGTACTACGTGCCAGCACCACCGCCCCCGGGCTACCGCACCTACTACGGCCCGCCACCGGTGTATTACGGCCCGCCGCGCTGGTAAATGTTGATAGAACCAATGACCACTATCGAGGAAGTTAATTTCAAACCGCCCCGGCTGCTGCGTAAGGTAGGGCCATGTTTTACAGGAGGTCCACATGGCCACTATCCAGATCATGTCCGTTGTTGGCAGTGCCGTCCCCGCTTCGCTGCGTGAGCAGGGCCTGCTCGCATGCTGGTACCTGGTGCGCAACGGCGAAGCCGTAAGCGGCCCGATGCCGACCCGCGCCTCGGCCCAGGCCCTGGTCGAACAGTTGCAACCAGGCACCATGGTCGCCTGACCCGTATTTGTTGTGCGTTGCTCCCTACGCCCTTCTGGCCCGCCTACCTGGCGGGTCTTTTTTTGCCTGGGCGTTACGCCTGCACCTCCCCGCCGCAGGCAATGAACATTGCCAACAACGCGGCCAACTGGTGCTCACGCTGACCGTAGCCCGCGCCAGGCAAGCTGGCCCAGATAGGCGCGGCCTTGGCGATCGCCTGGACAATGCGGCCAGCCTTGATCAGAGCCAAGGCACCGCGTTCGCTCAGCAACTTGATTGCCGCGAGGTCCTGGGCCTCAGGGGTAAAGCGGCCATTGAAGCCATAGGTGCTCACGATGGCATCCCAGGTACCGGCCAGAATCTGGTACCGCCCAGCCGCAGAACTGTGGATGCCGTAGCTGGGCAACCACACCTTCTGCTTCGGGTGCCCGCTGTAGTCATTGAACAGTTGGCCGCCGACCAGGACGTTGTAGCCATCGTCGCTGGCAGCGATGGTCGAGGTACCTTCGGACCAGGCCAGCATGTCCAGGAACGCGAGCACGTTCGCACCGCCGACAGCGGCAGAATCCAATCGAGCCATGTTGTCTCCATGCAGAAGAAGCCCATACGCATGGGCGTGAACAGAATTTGTCTTGCGGGCCGCCTCACTCACCCTGCTTCCCGCGCAGGCGGGCGACGCCCTCGCCCTGGACGGTGACCTGCCGGGGTGGATGGCCACCTCGACTGGTCAGCGCTTCGATCTTGCCTTCCAGGCGCCCTACAGTGATCACCAGTTCATTGCGTTCCTTTGCAAACTGATCGGCCCTGGCCTGCGCTTCCCTTCGGGCATCACGCTCGATATCGAGCAACTCGTTCAGGCGCCGGACCACGCCAATATCAGCGTTGTCCATGGCACGGTCAGCCGCATCCCTGGACAGCCACTTGCGCAGCCAGAGGAATGCGCCCAGCAACACGGTGCCTGTTCCGCCCAGCCAAGTGATGGTGCCTGGGCCGAGGTCAGTCGGATCCATGAAAACCTCATTACCAATGGTGATGTCGTAAGCCTTGGAGAACAGCTTCTCGGTGGCTTTCCTTGCTTGCATGATAAATTTAGCCTGCAGCTAATTTAATGACAAGGAAAATTTAGCCATGAGCACATTTAGCAGCAAGCTAAACACTGGCATGCTTCGCTCCATGGACATCTACGAAATTCGCAAGCACAACCTGGTCAAGTTGATCGGCAGCCAGAGAAAGGGATCCTGCGCGGAGCGCTGGGGGATGGCGCCCGCGCACCTGAGCCAGATCCTTTCGGACAAGACAGCGAAGAACCTGGGCGATGACGTGGCCCGCCGAATCGAGGGCATCGAAGGCTTGCCGCGGGGGTGGTTCGACGCGATGGCAGCGGGCGACCAGGCGCAGTCGCCGGCCGAGGCTGGCGACAGCAAGCTTTCCGCAGCCGACCTGGTCAAGCAGATGCTTGCCAGAAGCGGCAGAGGCATCCCTGAAGAAACCCGGCAAAGGCTGCTGGCCGCCGCCGAGGAGCCGGCAGACTCGACGCTGGTGGCGGCTGAACTTGTTCGGCCAGGCCTGGTGGGCGACGAAGTGTGGATTGCCCACTACGACGTCCGCGCAGCCATGGGTGGCGGGCAGATCCCCCACGACTACCCCGAGATGTTCAAGGATGTTCGCGTCAGCCCAAGCCACCTGCGCGAGCTGGGCGTGGAGTTCAGCGAGCACCACCACCTGAAGATGGTGACCGGTTGGGGCCAGTCGATGGAGCCGACCATCAAGCACCGCGACCCGCTGATCGTGGACGTCAGTATTCGCGAGTTCGTCGGTGACGGAATCTACTTCTTCTCCTGGGGCGACCACATCTATATCAAGCGATTGCAGATTGCGGACGAAGACCATTTCGAGATGATTTCCGACAACTCGCGGCACAAGGACCGCATGATTCGCCGGGAAGAGACCTACATCCAGGCCAGGGTGCTGCTGGTGTGGAATGCGCACCTTGTGTAAGGCGAAGCCCACCACCCCGGCGTAATGCTGTCCCTTCGCGGGCAAGCCCGCTCCCACAGCCAAGCGGTACGCGTACCCTGTGGGAGCGGGCTTT